>JAJZAQ010000021.1 GCA_021799355.1 Pseudomonadota bacterium | reverse complement strand
CCGATCTCAGCGTCAAGGAGCTTGCTCTCAACATCTTGCGGGCGTTCGACGCCGTGCTGGGAACCTCGCATACACCGCGGACGACAAAGAACGTGACCGTGGACGATCTCATGGCCCGAGTCATGCAGTTGGCCCGGGCGCATTGCCTGGGCCTGCTGGTCGTCGATGAACTACAAAACGTCAGCGTGCGCAAAAGCGGCGGGCGCGAGGAGCTGCTGAACTGGTTCCAGGAGCTCATCAACGAGCTCAAGCTTCCGGTGTTCATCCTCGGCACCTTCAAGGCGCGGGACGTCTGGCAGCTCGACGTACGCCATACCCGACGAGTTGGCGTCATGGGCAGTGCGACCTGGACGCCCCTGGCCCGAGGCCCTGAGTTCGATCTGCTCATCGAGCAGCTATGGAGCTACCAATGGCTGCGCGAACCCGGCGAGCTGACCGAAGAATTCCGCGCAGTGGTCTACGAGGAGACCCAGGGAATCGTGGCCTTCATCGTCGACATGTTTCTCGTCTGCCAGTTGCACGCCCTCGGGCACGGCAAGGAGACGCTTACCGCGAAGATGTTTCGTGATGTCGCGCGCAAGGACTTCGAGTTCCTCCAACCGCCGCTTTGCGCGCTTCGGTCCGGGCAGCCGCTGCGCATGCAGAAGTTTCCGGATCTGGGCTCCTACGACGTCGATGAGCTGATCCAGCATCGGCACATGCTCATTCCCCAGGAGGCGGTCTCGATGACGCCAGACAGTCCGGGCGTGAGCATGGTAGGGCGAGCCGCGGCGAAGATTCAGTCCGCATTGGGGCTTTCAGGCGGCGACGCGAAGGCCTTGGTCGAGAGCGTGCTCACGGCCGATCACAAGTCGCACAGGAAGCTCACGGAGGACGCACTTGCCGAGTACTTCAAGCGCCGGGGTGACGGAGGCAGCGATGCGAGTTTTGCCTAGGCCCTATCCCGACGAGCTCCTGTACAGCGTCATCGCTCGCACGGCCTACCACTACGGCTACTGGAGCCCGACGCAGTTGCTGCTGCCGCTCTTCGGGAACCGGGCGGTGATTGCCGTGCCGGACCTCCCAAGCAACCTCGCAGCGCTGACCGAGAGGACCTTCGACGCTTGGGGGCTGAGCGCGGAGGACATCGCCGCGCGGCATACGTTGCTGGGCTACTACACATATTTTCAGGGACAGAAAGTTCGGCAAGCTGTCCTCGCGTCCATGTGCGAGCGCGGCGGCTTCAATCAGGTCCGCCTGGGCGTCTGCGCGGGCTCGGCCCTGAGCCCCAAGCGGTTCAGGCTGTGTCTGCAGTGCTACGAGGAGGATCGCGCGCGGTACGGCGAGGCCTACTGGCACCGTAGCCACCAGTTGCCTGGCGTGCTGGTTTGCGACGGTCACGGAGTGGTGCTTCAGGAGACGAACGTGGCGTTCCGTCCGGCAGGTCGGCATGAATACGTGGCAGCTCCCCAGGATTTGGCTCACGCCCATCTCCACGCCCTTGCCGGGACGCTGCAGCGAAGCGAATTCGCGCAGCGGATTGCCATGCGCTCGGCCTTGCTTTTGCAACTGGCGCCTCGAAGCACGGACGCGTTGCCTGACTACACAGGCGCCCTCGCGAGCCGAGGATTCACGCGCAAGAAGGGATCGGCTGACCGGCTGCGCGAGACGGTCCGGAGATGCTGTGGTGTAGATCTCGCAGAAGCGTCGTTCCGGACGGAGAAGGGACGCGATCCGCTGCAGTGGCTGGAGGAGGTGCTGCGTAGGCCCAGACGTGCGATGCACCCGTACCGGCATGTTTTCATGGAGGTTTTTCTCGAGGAATGCGGCGAGATCGAACAGGACCCACTGGAAGACGACCGGCCAGTTGGGCGGAGGTGGGGCCTTTGCCGGGATCCTTCGCTGCGGCATGAGGCAGCCCTGATGGCTAGGCAAGGCTTTACGACGCACGCGATCGCGCAGGCCCTGGACGTCGACTGGAAAACCGCGAAGCGCCTGGTCGATCCGACGGAGGCGCACGCAGGCGGCGTAACAAGAGTTGAGTCCGCGGATCGCGAAGCTTGGACTCGTCTGGCGAACGAACACCCGGGACTCGGGAAGAAGAGGCTGCGACAGATGCAGCCCGCGCTCTATGCGCGGCTGTATCGTCATGACCCAGCGTGGCTGCGGGAATTTCGTGCTGGAGGGCCTGCAGCATCGCAGAGCCGTCCTCGGGTGGATTGGCCCGCTCGGGATGC
The DNA here is from genome assembly GCA_021799355.1 of Pseudomonadota bacterium. Classification (GTDB taxonomy): domain Bacteria; phylum Pseudomonadota; class Gammaproteobacteria; order Burkholderiales; family Burkholderiaceae_C; genus Thiomonas. The sequence continues at coordinate 42,389 of JAJZAQ010000021.1, read as the reverse complement.
GAGGCTCTGCGGACTCGTCAGGGAGCAGGCACGGGCTATCCGGGAGCAGGTACCGCTGCGGCGTGTATCGCGGCGTCACATCTTGGGGTGCCTGGATGCCACAGCATTGGTCGCCCATCGGGCGGACAAGTTGCCGCGGACCATGGAGGTGCTCGGTGAGGTGTGCGAGTCCGTCGAGGCCTTTCAGGTTCGCCGACTGGCAAGGGTGCTTGCCGAGCACGCGGATGCAGCGGCGATCACAAGCTCGAAGGCGTTCTGGGAGGCACGCATCGATCCGTCGCGTTTGGCCGACGGGGGCTGCGCGCTGCTGGCCATCGCGCGAGCGCGGGTCGAACTTTCTCGGATACAGGGTGACACGAATGACGGCGATTGATGCGGGTCTGAACCCGAGCGAGCCGCGCATTGCGTGGATCAACGGATGGAGGCGGACGCATCACGGCCTGCGCCTGGAGACGGTCGTGCGGCACGACCACGAAACGGCGATAGAACAGACCGGCGCGTCGTTGTTGCTGACCAGGTCGCAGGCTTTCGACAACGTGGGGGGCACGTTTTCTGGCGCGCCGTGGGAGATCATTCGAATCGAGGTCGATGATCTCTCCCGGATGCTATCGCTCAGGCGGCCGCCCGGGGGGGAGTTCCGGCGGACCGTGCCATACGCAAGTTCATCACGCCACGTTGTCTTCGTTGCCGAGGGGAGCGGCGGCACGGCATACCTCCCCGCAGCGCTACTCCTACGAGAACTATGGCTCTGGAGTGCCGATGCGCTGGACGCGTTGCTTACCCCAGCTTCCATCGAACTCTTCCTCAGCCGCTCATGCGGGCACGACGAACTGACTCTCGACGCGTGTGGACCGTTTGCTCGTGCGAGGGGTGCCAATCTCAGGCGCTTGAGCTGGCTCGCGCAGTGTTCGGATGCGCGTGAATCCTGGGCCAGTGTCTTGACCTATGCCAACGCGGGGGTCTTGAACCTTCGGTTGCCAAGGGCATCCATGGTGGCGTGGGGCGTTGGTGTGCGGCTGCAGCGTGGCATTCTCGTCTCACGCTTGGCATCTTCAAGGATCCGCTTCTCCCTTCCGATCGAGGGTGCTCTCATGAGAAGAAGGGGGAAAATCCTACGATGTCCTCACCCTCCGGAATGGATTTCCGATCCTCAACCGAACGTCTGGCAGTCGACACGCGCCGAATCTGGGAGAGTGCTTTCATCGAAGGCCTCAGCCGTCGCGTGTGCCGGGAGATCATCGCCCCCTGACTGATCGCCAATCAGGAATACCGACTGCGGGACTCGCAGGGAGCATGGTGTCGGTCCCGTTTCGAGCCAGAGTATTCAACCAGGGCGTCGCTGTTGCTGCGCTGCCTACTTGATGAAGGATCGTAGCCGGGAAGCGCCTTGGAAGCGTCAATGCGATGTTTTCGACGCGGGCGCTGGCAGACGCATGCAGAAGCGCGTGTGGCCTCCGGTGGACATGGCGCCCACGCTTCCACCGTGGGCTTCGGCGATCGACTTGACGATCGCCAGCCCCAGGCCGGCGCCCTCGCCGTTGCGCTGGCGCGAAGGGTCGACGCGGTAGAAGCGGTCGAACAGGTGGGGCAGGTGCTCGGCGGCAATGTCAGCGCCCGGATTCTCGACGCAGACTTCCAGCCAGTCGAAGGGATCGCTTTCGAATCGCACGGTGACCGTGGCTCCAGCCGCGGTGTGGCGAATCGCGTTGGACAGCAGGTTCGACAGCGCCCGTCGCAGCATCGCGCGGTCGCCGAGGATCCGTGGGGCCTCGCCGACGGCTTGCAGCCCGACTCCGCGGTCCTCGGCCCAGGCTTCGAAGTACTCGAACAGCTCGCCGACCTCGGCACCCAGGTCCACCTCGGACTGCTCGGGCCGGATCAACTGGTGCTCGGCCTGGGCGAGGAACAGCATGTCGCCGATCATCGCGCTCATGCGCTCGTACTCCTCGAGGTTGGAGTAGAGGATCTCGCGGTAGTCGTCGGCGCTGCGTGCGCGGGAGAGAGCGACCTGGGTCTGCGTGCGCAGGTTGGTGACGGGGGTGCGCAGCTCGTGCGCGATGTCCGCAGAGAAATTCGACAGGCGCTCGAAACTCTGTCCGATGCGCTCAAGCATCGCGTTGAAGGAGGCGACGAGATCGGCCAGTTCGACCGGTACCTTGTCCGGGTCGAGGCGCACGTCCAGGCGCTCCGAGCTGACCTCGCGCATGCGTGCGCCGATGCGCCGGATCGGCGCATGTCCCTGGCGCACGGCCAGCCAGGCCACCAGCACGCTGAAGGCACTGGCCGCCAGCATGCCCAGCCAGAGCGCGCGGCGCAACGCGGCCAGGTAGTGAAGGTGATAGTCGATGGCGATGGCCAGGATGACTGTGTCGTGGTCGACGCGCAGCACCGCGCCGCGGTAGCTGCGCCCGCCGGTGGTCCAGATGCGCAGCGCGCTGGCGTCCAGGTGCGGCACGGCGGGGTCGGCATGCGCGCGTGCGGCGAGGCCTGCCGGCGTCGCGTCGTACAGCACCCGACCGTCGGCACCCTCGACCCGGAAGTACACCTCGTGGTGGTCCGCGATGGTCTCGGCGAAACGCTGTCGCAGGGCCTCGCGTCCGGCGCCGGCAGCCGCGTCGTCGAGGGCCAGGCGCAGGGTCTGCGCCACCGGACGAAGCTGTGCCAGGTCCTGGCCCGCGAAATGCGCTTCGATCGACACTTCCAGCGCCCACGCGGCGACCAGGAAGGTCAGCGTGGTCGCAAGGCCGACCCAGGCCGTCACGCGCAGCGCCAGCGACGCCGGGCGGTGTGCGCGGCGCCCGATGCGGGGCGCGCCCGGCTCAATCATCGGCATCGGGCAGGTCCAGCGTGTAGCCCATGCCGCGCACGGTGCGGATCAGCTTGGGTGAGAAAGCGTCGTCGACCTTCGCGCGCAGGCGCCGGATGGCCACGTCGATGACGTTGGTGTCGCTGTCGAAGTTCATGTCCCAGACCTGCGAGGCGATCAGCGAACGCGGCAGGACCTCGCCCTGGCGCCGCACCAGCAGCTCGAGCAGCGCGAATTCCTTGTTGCTCAGGGCGATGCGCGTGCCGCCGCGGCTGGCGCGCCGCCGCGGCAGGTCGAGCACCAGGTCGGCCACCTGAAGCCTCTCCGCCTGCGCGGGGCTGCGGCCGCGGCGCAGCAGCGTGCGCACGCGCGCCAGCAACTCGGTGAAGGCGAAGGGCTTGACCAGATAGTCGTCGGCGCCGAGCTCCAGCCCCTTGACGCGGTCCTCGACGCTGTCGCGCGCAGTCAGGAACAGCACCGGCACGTCGCGCCCGGCTTCGCGCAGCGCGTGCAGGATGCGCCAGCCGTCGACGTCGGGAAGCATCACGTCGAGCACGATCAGGTCGTGGTCGCCGGTCATCGCCAGATGGTGTCCGTCCAGGCCGTTGCGCGCGAGATCGACGACGAAGCCAGCCTCGCTCAGGCCCTGGCGCAGGTAGTCGGCCGTCTTGGCCTCGTCTTCGATCACGAGCAGTTTCATCACCGTACCGTCCTTACCCACACTCTAGCCAGTGCATGCTTGCGCAGGCATGACCACAAGATGACATCAATGTAATCGACGGGTCATCCGGGGGACAGGCCCCGGATACTAATGTAGGTATCAAGCATCCGGTGGTAGCGCGCAAGGCAACTCGCCGCGAACGTCGGACGCGAACCGACCGAAAGGAGAGCGACATGATGTGGTACGGACAACCCGGTGGATGGGGATGGGGCTACGGGATGATGGGCGGCTTCGGATGGGTCTTCATGCTGTTGCTGGTCATCGTGGTCGTGGCGCTCGTGGTGGGCCTGCTGCGCGACGTGTTCGTCGGCATGCGTGGGCATCACGCCACGCCGAAGGTCCCGGGATCCTCGGCACGAGCCATCCTGGACGAGCGTTATGCGCGGGACGAGATCGACGCCGACGAGTACAAACGTCGGCGCGCCGACCTGGACCTGCATTGAATCGAATTTTCTGTTCGCAAAGGAGCGAATCATGATCAAGTGGAACAAGCGTCTGGCGCTCGGCCTGGTGGCCGCGCCGGTGATGATCCTCGGCGCGGCCGCGCTTCCTGCCCTGGCGGCAGGCACGGCCAGCGCTCCCGCGACGACCGCGCGGTCCGATGCCTACGGCCCGGGCTACGGCTACGGTTACGGCATGGGCCCGGGCATGATGGGCGGCTATGGTCCGGGCTACGCGGGCGGTGCCTGGCAGCGCGGCGCCGTGGGTCCGCACCCGCGGGGATGGGCGCATGGCGGCTACGGCGGCTACGGTGGCTTCGGCCCCGGGATGATGGGCGGCTATGGCGGCTATGGCGGATTCGGCCCCGGCATGATGCGGGGCTACGGCGGCTATGGCCCCGGCATGATGGGCGGCTTCGGGGGCTATGGCGGCTTCGGTCCGGGGATGATGGCGGGCTACGGTGGCTACGGTCCCGGCATGATGGGCGGCTTCGGCGGCTACGGCGGATGGGGCGTGAATCCCCAGCTCAGTGACGCGCAGCGCACGAAGCTCGTGGGTATCGAGAAGGCCTTGTTCGACAAGCAGTGGCCGCTGATGCAGTCCATGCAGAAGGTCATGTTCGAGTCCTGGGGGCAGGCCGTCGGCAACAAGCTCGATGTCGACGCGATCATGAAGCGCGCCACTGCGCTGTCGAACGTGCGACTGCAGATGCTGCGCAACCGTCTCGAGGCGGCCAGGCAGATCGACGCGGTGCTGACGCCGCAGCAGCGCGACAGCCTCGGCGACGCGCCTTGAGTCCAGTCCCGCCGGGTGGCCTGCGTGAGGAACCGAAATCCCCGCTTGCCGGCCCGGCGGAACCTCGGCGAGCCCCGGCGCCCTTCGGGGCGCCTGACGGAACTCGCCAAACAGGAGTATGCGATGAAACCGACGGTCAGGCGCCGCGCGCGCGGCGCCTTCATGATGGCGGCCCTGCTGGCCGCGGCCTGGGGCACCAGCGCCCAGGCGCAAATGGCCGGTGGAGGTTACGGAGCTTACGGCGGCATGATGGGCGGCGGCATGATGGGTTTCGCCCAGTCCGACCGGCCCGTCGAGCCCGGCTGGGGCGGGGCGGTGCTGGATTACGCGAAGGTGCGTGACTTCCTGGCAGGCAGCGCGCAGGGTGCCCGGGTGGATGCCCGCACCAATACAGTGACCTACAGCGGCCGTGACGTGCGCATCGCGATGGTCGCCGTGCAGCCCGGCCACCCGGACCAGACCTTCGAGGTGGCCGGATTGACCAACCCGACGCTGGTGGTTCCTCGCGGTGCCACCGTGCGCATCGACCTGGTCAACATGGACTATGGCCGCAACATGGAACACGGGTTGATCATCACTCCGGTTCCGCCGCCCTATCCCTATATGTCCATGATGGCGACCGGACCGGGGCTGGTGCAACTCGAGCCCTTGCTGCCGTGGCGCAGCGACAGTCGCCTGCAGGCTGCAAGCTATGCGGCGCTTTCCACCAGTTTCGTCGCCGGCGAGCCGGGAACGTACTGGTACGTGTGCCCGACACCTGAGCATGCCGAGAAGGGCATGGTCGGCCGGTTCATCATCCGGTGATGCCGGCACGCGGCTTGCCCGGCCTCGGTACGGCAGGTGCCGCGCGAATCTGACGCAATTGTCATCGCACGGTCATCGGCGTGTCGGGAACCGAGCGCGATCATGTCTGGAAACGCAGGCGCAGCGCGCCTGTTCGCATCCCTCATTCGCCCGGAGATCGATGACCATGCAAGCCTCACGAAGCCTTTCCCTCGTCTCGGTACGCCGTGTCGCCGCGACGCTGGCTCTGGCCGGCGTCGTGGGCGGGGCGCTGTTCTGGGTGTCCCACGCCCGGGCCACGCAGCTCGCGGTGCCCGATGAACCGCGCATTCCGGCCGGCGCGCCGATACGAAGCTGGGCCGACAATGGCCAAGGGGGCCTGTCCCTGCTGCAGATCATCGGCGGCATCGAACTGCCGCGCGGAGCGACGCTGCGCGGGACCGTGACCAGCGACACGAACTGCGCGCCCGACGCTCGGGGCCTGAGCCATTGCCACAACGGGATCGACCTCGACAACGGCATGCGCATCCTGGTGCTTCATACCCACGCGATGATGCAGCATCCTTGCCTGGAACCGGGGCAGAGAGTTACCGTCACGGGCTTTTCAGGCAACTGGATCATGGCGCGCACGGCAGCGGCGTAGCCGCTGCGCGGTGCCCTCGCCGGGGCACCGGCCGCCCGACGGCCGCGGTTACCTCGCGCTGGCCTGCTGCGCGTGGACTCGGCCCACGAGGTAATCGACGGCTTGCAGGATGCGCTCGTCGGTCGGGGTCTGCGGAAGGTCGGCCGAGACCTCGTAGGTGCCTTCCACCGCCATGGTCGGCACGCCGTCGATGCCATAGTCGTTCATCATCTGCGTGGCGCGTCGGGCCTGCATGGCCACGCCGAAGGAGTTGAAGGTCGCCAGGAAGGTCTGCCTGGCGATGCCGTGCGCGGCCAGCCACGTGGCCATCTGGTCCGGAGTGTTCAGCGCGATGTGCTGTTCATGAATGGCCTGGAAGATGGCACCCTGCAGGCTGTCCACCTTGCCCAGCGCGAGCAGCGTGTAGTAGAGCTTTTGCTGCGGGATGAACTTCGCCGTGAAGGCCACTGGAACGCGTTCGACCACCACGTAGGCCGGCTGCCTGCGGACCCACGCGTCGAGTTCGGGCTCGAGTGCATTGCAGTGCGGGCAGTTGTACCAGAAGAACTCCGTGACCACGACCTTGCCCGGGTGCCCCACCGGCTGGCGCGCGGACAGCTCGTTGTAGCCCGTGCCCCTCTGGAAGGGGGCGGCGGCTTGCGTGATCGTGGCGCCCACGGCGATCGCGAGAAGCATGGTGAGCAGGGCGAGGAGGCGTTGTATCGGATGTCCATTCATGATCAGGTTCTCGAATAGGTGTGGCGTGCGGCGTCGGTTCGCCGCAGCAAACCGTAGCCGTGATCGACGGGATGATCTTTGACTTGAAGCAGCGGAAATCCATGTCAGGCCGGCCTCGAGGCCGCGGGCCCTCGAACATGACAGGATCGTCATCGCGCGGTCATGTGCCCGATGGAAATGAATGTCTAGACTGTAGATGGTCAGCAAAGGAGTCGAGGCTCCGGGCGAGCCTGCGATCGCGGACCCCGCGCCGCCTGGATGCGCGAGGGTCGACGCGATCCCGATCAGGAGGGAACACGATGGACGACCGAACGTACGAGCAGCCGACGAGGCAAGCGCATGTGCTCTCTCATGGACGCGAACGTGCTCATGCTCACGAACATGGGAGCGGGCATGATGACGCGGCATCGATGCACGTCGCGCATGCCGCTGGCGCGCCCGGCGCGCGCTATACCTGCCCGATGCACCCCGAGGTCGTCAGCGATTCTCCGGGCGCCTGTCCCAAGTGCGGCATGGCGCTGGAGCCCGTGATGCCGGCGGCACCGGCGTCGCGCACGCAGTGGGTGTGCCCGATGCACCCGGAGATTGTGCGCGATGCGCCGGGTTCCTGCCCGAAGTGCGGCATGGCGCTGGAGCCGCGCAGCGTGACCGCGGAGCCGGAGCGCAACCCGGAACTGGAGTCGATGACCCGGCGCTTCTGGGCCAGCCTCGTGCTTTCCATCCCCGTACTGGTGCTGGCGATGGGCCGCGACGTTCCCGGCCTCGCGGCCACGCTCGGGTTGCATCAGGTCGGATGGTCGTGGGCCGAGGTCGCGCTGGCGTCGCCGGTGGTACTGTGGGGCGGCTGGCCGTTTTTCGTCAAGGGCTGGGATTCGCTGCGCACGCGCAACCTGAACATGTTCACGCTGATCGCCCTCGGTGTCGGCGTGGCGTACCTGTACAGCATGGTGGCGCAACTGGCGCCGCAGATCTTTCCTCCGGCGTTCCGCGATCCGGCCACCGGTGCGGTGGACGTGTACTTCGAGGCGGCGGCGGTGATCGTGACCCTGGTGCTGCTGGGCCAGGTGCTGGAGCTGCGCGCGCGCAGCAATACCAATGCGGCGATCCGCGCGCTGCTGGGCATGGCGCCGAAGATGGCGCGGCGCATCGCAGCCGACGGCTCGGAATCGGACGTTCCGCTGGACCAGGTGCAGGTGGGCGATCGCCTGCGCGTGCGTCCCGGCGAGAAGATCCCGGTGGACGGTGTGGTGGTGGAAGGCGCCTCGGCGGTGGATGAGTCGATGATCACCGGCGAGCCCATCCCGGCCGAGAAGTCGGGCGGCGACAAGGTGGTGGGCGCCACCGTCAACGGCAGCGGCTCGCTGATCATCGAGGCCCGGCGCGTGGGTTCCGACACGCTGCTGGCGCAAATCGTGCACATGGTGTCGGAGGCCTCGCGCAGCCGGGCGCCTATCCAGCGCCTGGCCGACGTCGCGGCGGCGTGGTTCGTGCCCATCGTGGTCGTGGTGGCGCTGCTGACCTTCGCGCTGTGGGCGTGGCTCGGCCCGGCGCCGTCCATGGCCTATGCCGTGATCAACGCGGTGGCCGTGCTGATCATCGCCTGTCCCTGCGCACTGGGCCTGGCCACCCCGATGTCCATCATGGTGGCCACGGGCAAGGGGGCAACGATGGGCGTGCTGTTCAAGAATGCCGAGGCCATCGAGACCCTGCGCAAGGTCGACACCCTGGTGGTGGACAAGACCGGCACCCTCACCGAAGGCAAGCCGAGCCTGCAGGAGGTGGTGCCGATGCAGGGCTGGGACGCCGACGAGGTGCTGCGCCTAGCGGCCAGCCTGGAGCAGGGCAGCGAGCACCCGCTGGCGGCGGCTATCGTGCAGGGCGCGCAGCAGCGCAAGCTCGCGCTGGAGGCTGCCGCGGACTTCCAGGCCGCGGTGGGCAAGGGCGTCAGCGGGCGCATCGGCGGGCGCGAGGTATTGCTGGGCAACGCAGCGCTGCTGTCGGGGCACGGTATCGGCACCTCGGCGTTGGCCGCTCCGGCCGAGGTGCAGCGCACGCAGGGACGCACGGCCATGTTCCTGGCCGTCGACGGCCAGCCAGCCGGCCTGGTGGCGGTGGCCGACCCGGTCAAGGCCAGCACGCCGCAGGCGATTCGCGAATTGCACGACGACGGCTTGCGCATCGTGATGCTCACCGGAGACAACGAGACCACGGCGAAGGCCGTGGCCCGGGACCTGGGCATCGACGACGTGATCGCCGGCGTGCTTCCCGACCAGAAAGCGCAGCACGTCAAGCGCCTGCAGGCCGAGGGGCGCTTCGTCGCGATGGCCGGCGACGGCATCAACGATGCGCCGGCGCTGGCCCAGGCGCAGGTGGGCATCGCGATGGGCACCGGCACCGACGTCGCCATGGAAAGCGCCGGCGTAACGCTGATCCAGGGCGATCTGCGGGGCATCGCGCGCGCGCGCCACCTGAGCCGCGCCACGCTGACCAACATCCGCCAGAACCTGTTCTTCGCCTTTGTCTACAACAGCCTGGGCGTGCCGGTGGCAGCCGGCATCCTGTACCCCTTCTTCGGTGTCCTGCTGTCGCCGGTGATCGCCGCTGCGGCCATGTCCTTCAGTTCGGTCTCGGTGGTGGCCAACGCGCTGCGCCTGCGCCGCGCGAAGGTGTAGGGCCGCGAGGGGCGAATCGGCAACATGCATGCGTCCATCCCGGCCCATACGAGGAGAGTGTCATGAGTTCCTACGTTTTCAGCGTCCAGAGCCCGAAGGGCTTCGAGTCCACCGTGCAGGCCGTCACCGACGCGCTCAAGCAGGAGGGTTTCGGCGTGCTGACCACGATCGACGTGCAGGCCACGCTCAAGGCCAAGCTCGGCGTGGAGCAGCGCCCGTACCTGATTCTCGGAGCCTGCAACCCTCATTTCGCGCACCAGGCCCTGCAGGCCGACCCGGACATCGGCGCCTTGCTTCCCTGTAATGTGCTCGTGCGGGAGGAACCCGATGCAACGGTCCATGTCGTGTTCATGGATCCGCAGGCGGTGCTGGGCATGGTCGCCCGGCCGGAAATCGAGAACCTGGGTAGGGAGGTTCGTTCGAGGTTGCAGCGCGTGGCCGAGTCGCTGCGCGGCTGAGTCGCTCGGGCGAGTTTGGTCGGCCTGACGACGGCGCGGCCCTGTGGGGGACGCGTTGAATCGCAGCCGCGGCAGGTGATGCGCCGACGCGGCCTGAAGATGACAGCAATCTCACGCAGCCGTCATCGAGTCGACAGCACCGGAGGCATAGGCTCGTTTCGTAGGTCGGATGCGCGCATGGCGCGCTTCATGACCGACGCGATCCAAGTCTCTCACCCAAAGGTGTTGTCCCATGAAATCCTGGAATACGTCGCGTCTCGCGAGCAGCGCGAGCGTTCTGCCCCCGAGGACTGGCACTGTCGATGCAAGGCGCCGCGGGCTGGTGCTTGCATCGGGCATGCTGGTGGCTCCAGCGCTGCTTATGCGCGCCGCAGCTTCGCAAGGGCTGGGTCGGATGGGCCCCATGATGAACGCGCAGGCAGGCGCCGCACTGCTTCCTGCTCGGCCTTTTCAGCTATCCCTTCCGAATCCGCCGCAACTGCGCGGTGACAGGCGCGACGGCGTGCTGCACTTTGCGTTGAGCGCACAGGCGGGCGTCAGCGAACTGGTTGCCGGGGTGCGGACTCCGACCTGGGGTTACAACGGCTCCATGCTCGGTCCCGCCTTGGTCGTTCCTCGCGCACAGCCGGTGCGCGTGGAGGTGCGCAATGGGCTTGCGCAGTCGACGACCTTGCATTGGCATGGCGCCATCGTGCCGGGGGCCGCCGACGGAGGCCCGCACAGTCCGATACAGGCGGGAGGGACGCAGCGGGTCGGTTTCACGCTCGACCAACCTGGCGCGACCTTGTGGTTTCATCCCCACCCCGATACGCGCACCGGTGCGCAGGCATATTCGGGCTTGGCCGGGCTCTTGCTGGTCGATGACGGTGTGGATCGCCGCCTCGGGCTGCCGCATACGTGGGGAGTCGACGACATCCCGGTGATCGTCCAGGATCGCCGCATCGCGGCCGACGGCACGCTGCTCTACATGACCAGCATGCACGACCTGATGGGTATGAAGGGCGATCGCTTCCTGGTCAACGGGTGTGAGCAGCCCTATGTCGCGGTGCCGGCGCAACACGTCCGCCTGCGTCTGCTCAACGGCTCCAACGCCCGCATCTACAACTTCGCCTTCGACGACGGACGAGCTTTCCAGGTCGTCGCCTCCGATGCCGGACTGCTGGCTCGTCCCGCGGCGACCCGGCGCCTGCTTCTCGCGCCGGGTGAGCGGGCCGAGATCGTCGTCGATCTGTCCGGAGATCAGGGCAGGCAACTGGTGCTGCAGAGCCGCTCCGCCGAGGTGGTCGATGCCCTCACTGGTTCGCCGATGGACTCCGACGCCTGGGACCAGAGCACCATCGACTTGTTGCAGCTACGCGTCGGCGCGCCCAGCGGGGCGAAATCCGGCGTTCCCGCGAAGCTGGCCGAGATCGATCCGCTTGCCGTCGCGGCGGCCAGGGTTCGGCGCTTCACGCTCCAGGGCATGCGCATGGGCTCGATGATGGGTGGGCCGCGTAACGTGGACCGCGGCGCCCCGATCGATTCGGGCCCGGGCGGCATGAGCCTCGGCGTGGGCGGCCAGAACCTGTTTTCGATCAACGATCAATTCATGCAAATGAACCGGATCGACCAGCGCGTTCGACTGGGCGACGTGGAGATCTGGGAACTGCGCAACGAGGCCCACATGGCGCACCCGATCCATGTGCATGGCGTGTCGTACCAGGTGTTGTCGCGCGATGGCGCGAGCCCGCCCGAGTGGGAGCGCGGCCGCAAGGACACGGTGCTCGTGCGCGGCGGCGAGACGGTGCGCCTGGCCATGCGTTTCACGCAGCGGGCCGACGAGGCGCATCCCTACATGTACCACTGCCACATCCTCGAGCACGAGGGCAACGGAATGATGGGGCAGTTCACGGTGCTCTGATCTGACCAAAACGTAACCCGCACGTCATCTTCGCGTTCGCAGCCGCGGCCTAGAGTGGATCGCAAGAACGCCAGGCTTGCGCGGGTCGCCCGCAGGGGGGCGGAGCGCTACAACCGAATGGAGGTCGAAATGCAATGGCTTGAACAGAACTGGCTCTTCGTGCTGCTCGGTGCGGGAGTGATCTTCTTCATGATGCGCGGTGGCGGCATGGGCTGCGGCATGGGGGGCGGCGGTCACGGGGGGCACGGAGGCGGGCAGGGCGGGGGCCCTGGCGGCGCTTCGCCGCACGACCATGGCTCGGCGCCGATGCAGGCGCAGGCCGTCGATCCGGTGAGCGGCCGCCCGGTGGACCCATCCACCGCGGTCAGTACGGTGTATCGCGGCGTGCCCGTGTACTTCGAATCACGCGAGAACCGCGACCGCTTCGAAGCCTCTCCCGGGCAGTTCGCGCTGCCGCAGGCGCAGCAGCTCCAGTCTCACCGCCACGGCGGTTGCTGAGGGATCGGAATGGGCCGCACCGGGGCGGCAAGCGGCAAGCGCACCCGGGCAGGCCACGGCGGGGCGCCGGCCTTCAGGCGCGATGCATGAACTCACCAAGGAGTACGAGATGAAGACCAAGGATCCGGTTTGCGGCATGGATATCGATTCCACCGCGGCCTTCGCCACCGAGCATCACGGCGGCCAGACCTACTACCTGTGCTCGGCGTCGTGCCGCGACAAGTTCCGCCAGGATCCTGCACGCTACGTGCAGGCGGCACAGCCCGCAGCCGCGCAGGCGGGCGGCAGCGGGCACGCCGGACACTCGGGGCACGGCTGCTGCAAGTAGGCCGGCGATGAGAAACCCCAGCTTCCGTGCAGGCGCCGCTTCCCGGGGCGACATCCGGCGAGCCAGCGGCCACAGCGTGAGCCGCATGGCCCTGGCCGTGCTGTTGGCCGCCGCTTTCGTGCAGGCGCTCGGATATAGCGCGTGGATGCCCCTGCTGCCCCTCTATCTGCGCAGCTACGTCGCGCCGGGAAGCACGACCGAGATCGCAGGTAACGTGGGGCTGCTCAGCGGAGCCTATACCCTGGCCTTGTTCGCCAGCGCGGCGTGGTGGGGGCGACTTTCGGATCGCCACGGTCGGCGCCTGGTACTGATGGGCGGATTCGCCGTCTACCTCGCCGGCATGTTCGGCTCCGCCCTGGCCGCGAGCCTGGCGCAGGCCTACACGGCCCGAATCCTGTCGGGCGTGGGTGCCGCCGCGGTGATCCCGGCGGCGCAGGCCTATCTGGCCGACGTCAGCGACCGCCCGGCGCGCAATCGCCGATTCGCCCTGCTGGCCAGCGCCAGCTTCATCGGCTTCGTCACCGGCCCGTTGGTCGGAACATGGTTGGCCGGGCCGGTGATGGGCATGAGCACGCAGGCCATGCCCTGGATGGTGAAACTGCCCCTGGCGGTCGTGGCCGTGCTGGGGGTCGTGCTCCTGCCCCTGCTGGCGTGGAGCCTGCGCGCGCCGGGGCCGCAGGCCATCGAGGAGGCGGGCACCACGTCGGCCGTGCGCGACCGGCGTTTCGCATGGACCAGCATGATCCTGGCAGGCCTCGCCGCCTATGCCGTCGGCAGCTTCGAGACCGGCTTCAACCTGCTTGGCGCGATGCGCCTGGGAGCAGCCGTCGGAGCCGTCGCCTTGTTGTTCGTCGCGTGCAGCGGCTTCATGCTGGTAGCCCAGGGGCTGCTCGCCTGGGGCCCGCTGCGCGAACGCTTCGAGCGTCGCTGGATGGCCGCCGTGTTGGCGGTCGGCGCGGGCTTCATGCTGGCGGCGCCACGCATGCCGAGCATGCTTTCGCTGGGCATGACGGTCGCGGCGGTCGCGCTGAGCATCGGCCTGGTCGCGCCTTCGCTGGCCTACGCCTTGCTGGACCATGACCCCGGGGCCAAGGGCGTCAAGCTCGGCCGCCTGGCCGCTGCGGGCAACCTGGGGCAGGCGCTGGGTGCCTTCGTCTCGGGTGGGCTGTTCACCTTGCGTCCCGAAGCGCCGTTCGTCGCGGCCGCGATCTTGCTGCTGGGCGGATCCGCGGGCGCTTGGCTGTACTGGAGACCGCGCACGCCTGCGCGCGTCGAGGCTTCGTGAAAGGAGTGCGTTGATCATGGCTTCGTGGCTCTATTACTTGCTGGTCGCAGGATTCTTCGTGCTGCTCATGCGCTTCGGCTGCGGCGCCCACGTGATGGGCCGCAGTCCCAAGCGTCAGCCGCCCGACATGCCGGCGGCCCCACCCGGTGAAGCAGGCCTGAGCGTCCCGGCCCGTGTTTCGCGGCCCGCACGCCTGCCCGTGGTCGCACTGGGCATGAGCCTCGGGCTGTTCCTGGCGTTGACCTTCGTGGCCTGTGTGGGCTTCGACCTGTTGTTTCCCGCGCAGGCCATGGCCAAGGTGTGGATGCCGCTGCTGCCGGGCTTCACCTGGCTCAGCTGGGGCAGCTTCCTGCTTGGGGTACTCGAGAGCGTGGCCTACGGCTGGTACGTCGCGCTGATCTTCGGGCCCTTGTACAACTACTTCTCGTCCGCCATGGCTGGTTGAAGCCGGCCGCCTCGTCATGCCCCACACCACTCGATCCACGACATCCCGCCGGACGGCGTCCGCTGCCCGGACCGACATGGCCGCCACGGGTTCCGCGCTCGGTGCGCGCACGGTGCGCACGCCACCCGCGGTGTCCGCAGTCCCTGCGCGCACGGCTCCCGTCGGGCGTGTGCCGTCCGCTGCCGATACCCTCGACTACGCCCGCGATGTGTGCGAGCGCTGGGTGTTGTTCTGGGACACGCTGCGCCAGCGCGCCGACGACATGATCGAGCATGAGCGCGCGGGCAAGCCGCCGCTGCTGGACTTCGACTACGAGACCCTGCTCGATGCCCGGCATTTCGATCGGCCGGTCAACTACGCCCTGCTGCGCATCACGCGCATCGGCGATTCGCGCTGCGAGGAGTGCGTCGACGCTGCGAACAGGCCCCCCGTGATCGTGCTCGATCCGCGAGCCGGGCATGGCCCAGGAATTGGCGGCTTCAAGCGCGATTCGGAGATCGGCATGGCCATGCGCGAGGGCCATCCCGTGTACTTCGTGACGTTCTTTCCCGAACCATGCGCGGGACAGACCCTGGCGGACGTGCTGCACGCGCTGCGGCGCTTTGTCGAACATGTCGCGGCGCGGCATCCGGGCAAGCAGCCGGTGCTGTACGGCAATTGCCAGGCCGGATGGGCCGTCGCGCTGCTGGCGGCCGACTGCCAGGGCCTGAGCGGACCGGCGGTGCTCAACGGCTCCCCGCTGTCGTACTGGGCCGGCGAGCCAGGAATCAACCCCATGCGCACGGCCGCGGGCTTCACGGGCGGCGCCTGGCTGGTGCACTGGCTGGCCGACCTCGGGGATGGGCGCTTCGACGGGGCCTGGCTGGTCGCCAACTTCGAGAACCTCAAACCCGAAGCCGTCTGGGACAAGTATGCCGGACTCTTCACCGACGTGGATGCCGAGCGAGACCGCTTCCTGCAATTCGAACGCTGGTGGAGCGGCTTCTACCTGCTCAGCCGGGAGGAGATCCTGGCCATCGTCGAAAACCTGTTCATAGGCGACCGCGTCGAGCAGGGCACCTTCCGCGTGTGCGAATGCTGCTACGCGGATCTGCGCCAGGTGCGCAACCCGCTGGTCATCTTCGCTTCATGGGGGGACAACATCACGCCGCCGCACCAGGCGCTGGGATGGATCGCCGCGGTGTACAGGAACACGGCCGAGCTCAAGGCCGCCGGCCAGCGCATCGTCTACCTGACCAACCCGCATGTCGGCCACCTGGGGATCTTCGTCTCCGCCCAAGTCGCGCGCCTGGAGCATCGCGCCATTCTGGAGAGCCTGAAGCAGGTCGAGGAGCTGGAGCCGGGCCTGTACGAGATGCGTATCGACAACCCCTCGGGCGATGCGGATGCGCGCCGACCGTCCTATTCCGTGCACTTCGAGCCGCGTGAGGTTTCCGACCTGAAGTTTTCTGGAGCGCCGGACGAATTCCGGCAGGTGCGTGCGTGGTCCGAATTCCATGAAACCCTGTATCGCGAATGCTTCAGTCCCTGGGTACGCGCCCTGGCCAACCCCTGGAGCAGTGAACTGATGCAACGTCTGCATCCGATGCGCACGAGTCGCTACGGGCTGTCCGCGCGATTCCTGCCATGGATGGCCTGGCTCGAGCCGTGGGCGCGGGAACTTCGCCAGCAGCGCAAGGCACTTGCGCCCGAGCATCCCTGGCTGAGCGCCGAACGCGCGGCGATGAGGCAGGTCAGCGAGGTGATCCGGACATGGCGCGTGGCCCGGGACACGCTCCAGGAGCGCAGCTTCGCGGCGTTGTTCGCCCCGACCGGAACGCCGGCCAGCGCCACCGCGGCCAAGGCCGCGGCACCGGCGAGGCGCACCCGCCGCAACGGCGAGCACGGTGAGGTGGCATAGCTTGCCCTCGGATATCGTGAAGGCCCGGCGCTCGTGGATCGGCTTCAACAAGGTGCCTGCCGGGGAAAGCAGGGCAGTGCGCGCGCTGGGACGCGCGACGGCCCCGTGGATGGCCGGCATCGCCTTGCTGGCCATGGTCTCGTTCTACCTGGAAGACCTTCAGCGCAGCGCCGCCCTTGCGCTCTGGGGGCCTCGCATCGATGGCTTCATACTCGCCGCTTTCGCGATCGAGATGGCATGGATGGTGGCCCTGTGTCGCAAATCCGAGCGGTACCTGCGGGCAAACTGGCTCAAGCTGCTCATCGTCGCATCCTCGGGCCTGGTGCTGTGGGGCGCGAGGGTTCATGCGATGGCGTTCGCGCACCTGCTGCACCTGATCTACGTCGCCCTCGTGTTCGCCTGGCTGCTCGGACATGTGCGCGCCGCATTCTCGCGAAGCGTGATCCCCTTTGCCTCGCTGCTGGGTGCCGGCGCGGTGCTGCTGGCGGCAGCGGGCTTTTATCGCATCGAACCCACCGTGCACAGCTATGGACAAGGCGTATGGCTGGCATTCACGACGGCGGCCACCGTGGGCTATGGCGACATCGTGCCGACCAGCGCGGCTGCCAAGGTCCTGGCCGCGCTCGACGTGGTGGTCGGGTACGCCGTGTTTTCGCTGATCACCGGCGGAATCGCGGCGCTTTTTGTCGGCCAGGCGGAAAAACGCGCCCGGCACGCCCTGCATTGCGAGGTGGAGGCCGTGCGCGATGAACTGCGCCAATGGCGTATCGAGATGAGCAGCCGGCGACCCGACGGGTCCGGCCCCAAGGGGCTGCACTCCGTGCACGACGATTCCAAGGTGTAACCGTGCAACGGTGTCACGGGGCTTTCGTTGCCGCGCCGGGCCTGGATAGAATGCGATTGTCGCTCGCCTAGATCCCATGAAGCTGCTGCGTGACTTCCTGCTGGCGCTCGTGCTCGTCGCCGTGTCGACGAGCGGCGGCGGCGCGCTCGCGGGGGCTGCCCCGGCCGGACATGCCTGTCCGCGGGCGAGCGTCGTGCGGGGTGCGGCGGTGTTCGCGCCACGCACCGCGCAGCCTGTGCGGTTCCAGGCCATCACCCGCGTGGGCCCTCACGCTTCGATGGCCGCCGCGCATGGCGTGGCGCAGCACGCGTGCCATGTAACCGGCGCCCTCACGCTGGCCGCCGCGCCCGCCCCGATGGCTCTGCTCTTCCCAAGGCGGCGCGGGAGCTTGCGCCCGCGGGCGGTACGTTGGCTGCCGGCGGTGCGCATCGACACACTCTACCGTCCCCCCAGGGCCTGAAGCGGCGTTTCCCGAACACGGTGTTGGGCCCTCGTGCCCATCCGATTGCCGATGACCGGGGACTCCGCGGGTTCCGCACCCGCTGGCTCCCGGACGACAACCGATAGAGGCGTTTCCATGCGTATCCCAATTCGCTGGGCGGCTGCCGGCGCCATGGTGGTGGCCATGGCTGCGGCAGCGTCCTACTTCTTCCTGACCGACAGCCCGCGTGCCCCGCGCGCGACGTTCTCGCTGCTTTCGGGGCGTACGCTGAGTACGCGCCAACTGCGCGGCAAGGTCTACGTGGTGGATTTCTGGGCCACGAGCTGCGCCACGTGCATCGCGGAGATGCCGCAGATGATCCAGACCTACCAACGCTTTCGCGGCAAGGAGTTCGAATTCATTGCCGTGGCGATGAGCTACGACCCCGCCGGCTACGTGGCAGACTACAGCCGCACGAGGCATCTGCCGTTCCAGGTCGCATTGGACAAAAGCGGTCAGGTGGCGAAGGCGTTCTACGACGTACGCATGACTCCCACGACCTTCCTGGTGGATAAGCGGGGCCACGTGGTCAAGCGCATTCTCGGCCGTCCGGATTTCGGCACACTGGATGCCCTGATCCGCGACGAACTGGCGCGCCCGGCGTGAACACGATGATGAACTCCACTTTCTGGATCGAGGCCTGGCTCGCGATGGCCGCCGGCGCGCTGCTCAACCTTACGCCGTGCGTGCTTCCGGCGGTTCCCATCAAGGTGCGCACCATCCTGCGCGAGGCGGGCGACGCGGCCGGTTCGCGGGCCCTGTCGGCGGTCTTGTTCACCCTGGGTTCGGTTTCGTTTTTCGCAGCTCTCGGGCTGCTCACCGCGCTCGCGCACCTGCAATGGGGCGTGCTGTTCCAGTCACGCTGGGTGCTGGCGGGGCTGGTGCTGATGCTTGTCCTGCTCGCGGCGGCCAGTTTCAGCGGGCGCTCGCTACCGATCCCCGGCGGGCTGGCACAGCTGGGAGGCACGCGCTATTTCGAGCCCTTCGCATCGGGCATGGCCGGGGGCATCCTGTCGACTCCGTGCACCGGACCGCTGCTGGGCGGTGTACTGGTGTTCGCGCTGACCCGGCCCACGCTCGACATCGTCACCCTGTTCGTGGCCATCGGCCTGGGCATGGCCCTGCCGTACGTGCTGCTGCTGCTTCGCCCTTCCTGGTTGCAGCGCCTGCCGCGGGCCGGTGCATGGACCGAGGTGGTTCGGCACAGCTTCGGCTGGCTGCTGCTCGCGGCCGCGCTGTTCTTCGTGCAAAGCCTGCTGCCGGGATGGCTGGGCAATGCGCTGTGGCTGCTCTGGCTCGCCGCGCTGGCGGTGTGGGTCCTGTTCGTCGCGACGCGTACCCGCGACCGGCGCAGCCGGTGGGCGGCGGCGCTCGCGGCGGTGCCGGCGCTGGTGCTCGCCTACTTCGGCTCCGGAGTCTGGCCCGTGGCGGGGCAGGGCATGCCGTGGCAACCGCTTCGCGCCGACGCCGTGGCGCAGATCTCCGCGCTGCACCGGCCGGCGCTGGTCGAGTTCACCGCGGCATGGTGCCTGAACTGCCGGGTCATGGAACGCACGGTCTACCGCGACCCCGCGGTGTTGAAGGCGGTGCGTGAATCCGGCGCGGTCGCGTTTCAGGCCGACCTGACCCATCCGGACCCCGCGTTGCAGCAACTGCTCACGCGTTATGGCGGAGCAGGGCTGCCGTTCCTGGCGGTGCTCGACAGCCGGGGCCGGGAGGTAGGCCATTTCTCCGGCCTGTTCACCAGCGGCGCGTTGATCGGCCGCCTGCACGAACTGCCCACCTCGATCGCGTCCACCTACGCCGGCGCACCGCGCGACTCGGCGGACGAGGTGGGCGCCCGCGTGACCTCGACGCCGGCCGGGGCGCTGGTGACGCTCGACATCGCGCGAGGATGGCACGTGTATTCCAACCCGCCCTCTACGCCGTACCTGATCCCGGCCAGCGTGACCGTCTTTCGTGCGGGGCGTGCGCTGCCGATCACTCCGCGCTATCCGCCGGGCCAGAACATCGGCATGCGCATCGAAGGGCAAACCATCCTGGTCTACGAGAACGGGACAAGGATCGACCTGCCGGGGCTGACCGACTTCCGCGCTGTGCAGGTGCGGGTGCGGGTGCAAGCCTGCAAGGATTCGGGCTTGTGCCTGCCGCCGGCGATCGTCGTCGCAAGACCTCCGTCGAGTTGATCCGAGCGGCATGACATCCGGGACGCCGCAGATGACAAAACTGTCATCTGTCGGTCATGCTCCGGAAAGTATGGCGTTTCTAGCATGCGTTGCTCGGGGCGGACAGCGTCCGCTCCACAACGGTCCGCGTGGCACGACCTTGCCGCGCGGCGAATTCCTTCAAAAATCGAGGAATCCATGCAACGCTCATTCCCAGATGCGCTCCGTGGGGCTGGAATCGCCCGGCGCCGCTTCGTCCAGGGCCTGGCTGCCGGCGGCGTGCTGCTCGGCCTGCCCACGTTGGCCGCGCAGGCCCAGGGCCGGCCTGCGGCCACGCACACGGGCAGCGCCCCGGAGCTTCGCGGCACCGAATTCGACCTGGTGATCGCCGAGACCCCGGTGAACTTCACCGGGCGTGCGCGCATGGCCACCACCGTCAACGGCTCGCTGCCGGGGCCCACGCTGCGCTGGCGCGAAGGCGACACGGTGACCATTCGCGTCACCAACCGCATGTCGCGCATGACGGCGATCCATTGGCACGGCATGCTCGTGCCCTACCAGATGGACGGCGTGCCGGGCTTGAGCTTCGCCGGCATCGCTCCCGGACAGACCTTCGTCTACCGGTTCAAGGTCCAGCAGTCGGGAACCTTCTGGTACCACTCGCACGCCGGCATGCAGGAGCAGACCGGGCTGTACGGCGCGATCGTCATCGATCCCGCCCACGGCCACACGGTGCAGGCCGACAGCGACCACGTCGTGCTGCTGTCCGACTGGATGGACGAAGACCCCATGCGCGTGCTGGCCAAGCTCAAGGCCGACAGCGGTTTCGACAACTACCACGAACCCACGGCGGTGGATTTCTTCGAGGACGTCAAGCGCAATGGCCTGCGCGCGGCGCTGGACAAGCGCGCCATGTGGCAGCAGATGCGCATGAGCTGGGGCGACCTGTCCGACCTGTCGGGGGCCACGCTGACCTACCTGGCCAACGGCACCACGCCGGCCGGCAACTGGACGGCACGCGTGCATCCCGGCAAGGTGGCGCGCCTGCGCTTCATCAACGGCGCCGGCGACACCTTCTACGACGTGCGCATCCCGGGCCTGAAGCTCACCGTGGTGTCTACCGACGGGCAGGACGTCGAGCCGGTGACGGTCGACGAGTTCCGCTTCGGTCCCGGCGAGACCTACGACGTGCTGGTGCGCCCTACCGACGATGCATATACGATCTTCGCGCAAAGCATGGACCGCACCGGCTACGCGCGCGGTACGCTGGCGGCGCGCCCGGGCCTGAGCGCGCCGGTGCCGCCGATGGACCCGCGCCAGAACCTGACCATGCTGGACATGGGTATGTCGTCGATGTCCGGCATGGCGGGCATGGGTTCCATGCCGGGCATGGACATGGGTTCCTCGCCTGCGGTGCGCCACGCACCCAGCGAGTACGGTCCCGGCGTGGACGCCCGCGTCGACCATCCGCGCACCAACCTCGACGACCCCGGCGTGGGGCTGCGCGGCAACGGACGGCGCGTGCTCACGCTGGCGGACCTGCACACCGTGGGCGGCCCGCTCGATGCGCGCGAGCCGGGGCGCGCGCTGGAGTTCCACCTCACCGGCAACATGGAGCGCTACGTCTGGTCCATCGACGGGGTGACCTTCGGCGACTCCGCGCCGATCCTGTTCCACCACGGCGAGCGCCTGCGCGTCACGCTGGTCAACGACACCATGATGACCCACCCGATGCACATGCACGGCATGTGGAGCGAGGTCGAGGACCCGAACGGGCACTTCCTGGTGCGCAAGCACACGGTACCGGTGCAGCCGGCGCAGCAGATCAGCTACCGAGTCAGCGCCGACGCCGTGGGGCGCTGGGCCTGGCACTGCCATCTGATGATGCACATGGATGCGGGCATGTTCCGCGAGATCCTGGTGGCCTGAGGAAACGAACATGCACAAGACGATCCACACGACGATCCATGCCAGCATCCTTGCGGCCGCCATCGGGGCCGCGATTCCGGTGTCGGCGCATGCGATGGACATGCAGGGCATGGCCATGTCGGCCAGCCCCGCCGCCGCGAAGCCGGCCAGGCCCGCGTCTGCCCCGGGCGCTTCCATGGCCGGCATGAGCATGCCGGGCATGTCGATGCCCGCAGCCAGCCCGGCGGCACCCGCTGCCGCCGCTTCGGCAGCTGCGAGGTCCATGGCAGGCATGCAGGGCATGCAGGGCATGGACATGCCCGCGAAGCAGGCGCCGGCCGGCTCCGGCGCCCCGGCCGGTGCGCCCGCGTCGGCGAAGGCCATGCCCGGAATGAATATGCCGGGCATGTCGATGCCTGCGGGACCGGCTTCGGCCGCCGCAGCCACGGGCCCTCGTACGGCGAATGCCGATTCGGGCGGCTACACGCTGACGACGGGCCCGTACATCCCGGCCGGCGTGAAGCCGCCGCGCCTGGCGGACCAGGAGAGTTTCGGCTCCGTGCTGGTGGACCGTCTGGAGCGCGCCTACAGCCACGATTCGGGCAACTGGACCACCTACGACGTGCAGGCCTGGTACGGGCGCGATTTCAACCGCGCGGTGCTCAAGGCCGAGGGGCAGGTCTCGCAGGGGCGCCTGCAGGATGCGCGCACCGAACTGCTGTGGGGCCACGCCATCGCGGCCTATTGGGACTCGCAGCTCGGCGTGCGCCACGACAACGGCGGCGGCCCCGACCGCAACTGGCTGGCCTTCGGAGTGCAAGGCCTGGCGCCGTACTGGTTCAACGTCGAGGCCACCGGCTACCTGGGCGACCAGGGGCGCAGTGCCTTGCGCCTGAGCGCCAGCTACGAATTGCTGCTGACCCAGCGCGTGGTGCTGCAACCGCAGGTCGAGCTCAACGCCTACGGCAAGGACGATCCGGCGCGCGGCATCGGCAGCGGCCTGTCCGATGCCACCGCCGGCCTACGCCTGCGCTACGACATCTCGCGTCAGTTCTCGCCCTACATCGGCGTGGAGTGGAGCGGACGCTTCGGGCGCACCGGTGACTTCGCCCAGGCGGCGGGCGAGCGCCGCGACACCACCGACGTGGTTGCCGGTGTGCATTTCTGGTTCTGATGTTTCTTCAACCCACCTTCTGGATGCACTGCATGTTCAAGATCAAGACTGTTCTGGCGACCCTGGCCCTTGGCGGTCTCTGCGCGAGCGCCTGGTCCGCACCCGCCCCGACG
Organism: Pseudomonadota bacterium; assembly: GCA_021799355.1. Lineage (GTDB taxonomy): Bacteria > Pseudomonadota > Gammaproteobacteria > Burkholderiales > Burkholderiaceae_C > Thiomonas. The sequence goes on along the minus strand of JAJZAQ010000021.1, from coordinate 19,312 downwards.
CCGATGGCCTCGATGCCGGGCATGGGCTCGATGCCGGGAATGGCATCCATGCCGGGCATGGCCTCGATGCCTCAGGGGCGGACGATGCCGACACCCGCGGACCCCGGCAACCCGGCGAGCGTGGGCGGACCGGGCACGGCTTCCGCCGTGAGCCAGACGATCCGCATCCTGGCCGACGACCAGATGCGCTTCACACCTGACGTGGTGCACGTCAAGCAGGGCGAGACGGTGCGCATCGTCGTCGTCAACCAGGGCAGGACGCGCCATGAACTCACCATCGGCATCCAGTCCGAGCTCGAGGAGCACGCGAAGATGATGGCCGCGATGCCCGACATGCCCAACGGGAAGGAGCCCAACATGGTGGCCGTGGCGCCGCAGGGCCAAGGCGAGTTGATCTGGCGCTTCGGACGGCCCGGCACGGTGCCCTTCGCCTGCACCATGCCCGGACACATGCAGCGGGGCATGGTCGGACGCTTCATCGTCGACTGAGTCGGGCGGACCCGACGGCCGGGAGATGTGCGCGATGGCTCACTTCATCAGGCGATCCAGGAACGTATCCACGGACGCTGAGTCATCTTCGCACTCGCCGATGGCCACGCTGCAGCAAGCCCACCCCCGACCGGTCCAGACGCTGGTAAGCGACTTTGTTTGCGCGAATGCTCTGGGGCGTGTGCCCCAGAGCATGACTGAGCTGCGGCAGTTGGCGACAGGCCGCGCGGCGGCAACATGCGACGACGAAAAATCAAGGCCCTAGTGCGTGCGCGGTAAGCGACTCTATTCCCCGCGCACAGCACCGCCGGCCCGTGACCCGCGGGCGGCCCGGCGCACGCCGCACTGGATGCGCGGCATGTCCATGAGATCGCCGCGCAGGCGGGCAGCGCGCAACGCCGCAGTCCGCCCGCGCAGCGATTGATCTTCAGCGTTTGCCTAGAATTGACGCAGCGCAACACCACCGCTTTTGTTTTTACCCCGCACGCCTGCCCATCCCATGAGCGCCCACACTCCCCTCTCCCCTCCCGATCTGTCGCACATCGCCCCGCGCGAGCAGGCCGAGATCCTCGCCCAGGCCCTGCCCTACATCCGCAAATTCCACGGTAAAACCCTGGTCATCAAATATGGCGGCAACGCCATGACCGACCCCGAGCTGCAACAGGACTTCGCCGAAGACGTGGTGCTGCTCAAGCTCGTCGGCATGAACCCGGTGGTGGTGCATGGCGGTGGCCCGCAAATCGACGAGGCGCTGGGCCGCATCGGCAAAAAAGGCACCTTCATCCAGGGCATGCGCGTGACCGACGCCGAGACCATGGAAGTGGTCGAGTGGGTGCTGGCCGGGCAGGTGCAGCAGGACATCGTCGGCCTGATCAACCACGCCGGCGGCAAGGCAGTCGGCCTGACCGGACGCGACGGCGGGCTGATCCGCGCCCGCAAGCTGCGCATGCGCGACCGCGACAACCCCGACGCCGAGATCGACGTCGGCCAGGTGGGGGAAGTCGTCGCCATCGACCCCTCGGTGGTCAAGGCGCTGCAGGACGACCAGTTCATTCCGGTGATTTCTCCCATCGGCTTTGGCGAAGACAACGCCGCGTTCAACATCAACGCCGACGTCGTCGCCGGCAAGCTCGCCGAAGTGCTGCGCGCGGAAAAGCTGCTGCTGCTGACCAACACCCCCGGCGTGCTCAACAAAAAGGGCGAACTGCTCACCGATCTGACGGCCAGCGAAATCGACGCCATGTTCGCCGACGGCACCATCTCCGGCGGCATGCTGCCGAAGATTTCCTCCGCGCTGGAGGCGGCCAAGTCGGGGGTGAACACCGTGCACATCGTCGACGGCCGCATCCCGCATGCCATCCTGCTCGAAGTCTTGACCGAACAGGCGTTTGGCACCATGATCCGCTCGCATTGAACCAGCCCGCCCTGGCCTCGTTCAGCGGCGGCAAGGACTCGATGCTCGCCGTGCACCGCGCCCGCGCCGCCGGGCTGGAGGTGCGCTGGCTGCTGGCCATGCTCGAACAAAGCGGCCAGCGGCTGCGCAGCCACGGCGTACCGCTGGCGCTGGTGCAGGCCCAGGCCGATGCGCTGGGCATCGAGCTGGTGACGGCTGCGGCGAGTTGGGACGATTACGAAGCCGTGTTCGTCGCGCAATTGCAGGCGCTGGCCGCGCGCGGAGCGCAGGTCGCGGTGTTCGGCGACATCGACCTGCAGCCGCACCGCGACTGGGAAGAGCGGGTCTGCGCCCGCGCCGGATTGCGCGCCTGTCTGCCGCTGTGGGGCAGCGACCGGCGTGCGCTGGTCGACACCTTTTTCGCCCAGGGCTGGCGTGCCCGCGTGGTCTGCGTCGACAGCCGCTGGCTCGACGACCGCTTCTGCGGCCGCGAGTTCGACGCCGCCTTCGTCGCCAGCCTGCCCCCCGGAGTCGATGCCTGCGGCGAAAATGGCGAGTTCCACACCTTCGTTTACGATGGCCCGGCGTTCTCGCACCCGGTGGCCCACCACGTCAGCGGCTGCACGCCGTGGACCGCGCCGCCGCGACTGGGCGGGCTGCGCTATGGCTTTGCCACACTGGAGCCGGGCGATGCCGCGTGAGCCGCAGGCCCGGCAGCGCGTCTGGCTGCTCGACCTCGACAACACCCTGCACGATGCCTCGTGGCGGGTGTTCCCGCTGATGAACGCCGAAATGACGGCGTTCATCGAGCGCCATCTCGGCGTGGACCGGCAGGAGGCCAACCGCATCCGCGCGCATTTCTGGCAGCGCTATGGCGCCACGCTGCTCGGGCTGATGCACGAGCACGGCGTGGATGCCGCGCAGTTCCTGCGCGAGACGCACGAGTTTCCGCACCTGCACCGCATGTTGCGCTGCGACGCCAGCGAGCGCGCCGCGCTGGCGCGGCTGCCGGGGCGCAAACTGGTCTTGACCAACGCCCCGCGCGACTATGCGCGGCGTGTGCTCAAGCGGCTGCGGCTGTGGCGGCTGATCGACGGCCTGATCGCCGTCGAGGACATGTGGATGTTCCACCGCCTGCGCCCCAAGCCGGATGCACGCATGCTGCGCCACGTGCTGGCGCGTCGCCGCCTGCGGCCGGCGCAATGCCTGCTGGTCGAGGACACACCGGGCCATTTGCAGACGGCGCGGCGCATCGGGCTACGCGGGGCCTGGATGGTGCGCTACGCCCGGCGCGCGGTGCGCCGGCAGCGCGACCTGCCGATGGAGCGCACCGGGCTGCACGGCCGCCCGGCCTTCGTCGCCGCGCGCATCCACAGCCTGCGTGCGTTGCAGCGGCAGCCGTAAGGGCGCGCGCAGAAGGTTCGGTCACACCCTTCTCAGACCGCGTCGAGCGCGTCGCCGAGTTCGCGGGCACGGCGCGCCGCGGCGTGCAGTGCGCGGTCGATGATGCCCTGCATGTCGGCCTGGTCGAACACCTCCAGCGCCGCCGCGGTGGTGCCGCCCTTGCTCGTGACGTTGGCGCGCAGTGTGGCCAGCGGCTCGCTGCTGTCCTGCGCCAGCGCCGCGGCGCCGGCCAGCGTGGCCAGCGTCAGCTCACGCGCCTGCGCCGCGCTCAGCCCGAGCTCTTCGCCGGCGCGGGTCATGGCCTCGGCCAGATAAAACGCATACGCCGGCCCGGAGCCGGAGACCGCGGTCACGGCGTCGAGCAGGTCTTCGCGCTCGACCCACACCCGCCGCCCCGCCGGGGCGAGCAGGGCGTCGGCCACGGCGCGGTCTTGCGCGCTGGCATGCGCGCTGGCGAACAGGCCTGTGATGCCCTGGCCGATCAACGCCGGTGTGTTGGGCATGGTGCGCACCAGACGCTGCGCCCCCGTCTGCCGCGCGATGGCGCCGCAGCGCACGCCGGCCATGATGCTCACGTGCAGCGCGTCCGTCAGATGCGGCCGCACCTGCGCCGCGGCCTGCGCGAACTGCTGCGGCTTGACCGCCCACACCACCGCCTGCGCCGCGCGCAGCGCCGGGCCGGCCTCGGCCAGCACCTGCAGCGCAGGGAATCGCTGCTGCAGCCGCTGCCGCTGCGGCGCCAGCGGCTCGACCACGAGCAGCCGCGCGCCATCCACCGCCGCGCCGAGCAGCCCGCCGAGCAAGGCGCTGCTCATATTGCCACCGCCGATGAACGCGGTGATCGGCCATTCGAAGGACGAGGTAGGGGAAGACGTCATGGTGGAGTTCATGCCGACATTATGAACGCAGCGCTTCACCGATAATCGCAACACCATGCACGTCCTCGCTTTCGACACCAGCACCGAAGCCTTGAGCGTCTGCCTGGGCGCAGGCGGCGTCTGCCGCAGCCGCGACGAACCGGGCGGCGCGCGCGCCTCGCAGCGCCTGCTGCCGTTGTGCGCCGAGTTGCTCGACGCCGCCGGGCTGCGCTTTGCCGATGTGCAGCTCATCGGCATGGGCGCCGGCCCCGGCGCGTTCACCGGCCTGCGCACCGCCGCCGCAGTCGCCCAGGGGCTGGCGTATGCGCTGGGGCTGCCGGTGGCGCGGGTGGACACGCTGCAGGCGCAGGCCGAAACCGCGTTCCCACTGCTGCAGTCCGACGGCAGCGCGCTGCCCGACCCGGTGGAGGCGCAGCCTGGCAGCGTCGCGCTGGTGGCCAACGACGCGCGCATGGGCGAGCTGTACTGGGAAATGTTCCGCGCCGACAGCGACGGCTGGCACAGCCTGCACCCGCCGGCAGTGCACCCCCCGGAATCGGCCGTGCTCGCCTGGGCCGAAGTCCTCGCGGACCTGCCCGAACATCTGCAAACCGGCGCGCTGCCGCGGCTGCTGGCCTGCGGCAACGCGTGGGCAGAACATGCCGACGGCCTGTCCGCGGCGTTTGCCTGTCTGGCCGGGCAGAACCCGCGGCTGTCGGCGCTGCAGCGTGCGGTGCTGCGTGCCGTCGATTGCACACCGTCGGCCGCTGCCGTGGCCCGCCTGGCGCTGCAGCAGCACGCCCGCGGGCAGACGGTGGCCGCTGCGCAGGCGCAGCCGGTGTACGTGCGCGACAAAGTGGCGCAAACCACTGCGGAGCGCGAACTCAGCCGCGTCGCCCGCACATGAACGCGCGCGTGCGTCCGCAAGCTCCGGATGCCGCGGCGGCGGCTGGGGCGCACCTGCTGCGGCCGATGCAGCTCGCCGATCTGGACGCCGTGGCGCGCATCGAAACCGCGGTTTACGCCTTTCCGTGGAGCCGCGGCAATTTCGCCGACTCGCTCTCCGCGCAGTACCACGCCCAGGTGCTCACCGACGCGCAGGGCGCGGTGTGCGGCTATTTCGTCGCCATGCCGGGGGTGGAGGAAATGCACCTGCTGAACATCGCGGTCGCCCCGCAAGCGCAGGGACAGGGCCTGAGCCTGCTGCTGCTCGACACCGTGACCCTGCTCAGCCAGGCCGGCGGCGCGCTGCTGCTCTGGCTGGAAGTGCGGCCGAGCAATGTCCACGCCGTGCGCATTTATGAACGCTACGGCTTTTACCCCATCACCCGGCGGCGCGACTATTACCCGGCGGTCGATGCCCAGGGCCGCCCCTGCCGCGAGGATGCGCTGGTGATGTCGGCGCAGGTCGGCGATTTGCTGCAACGCCGCGGCCTGCGCGCCGCGCCGCCCGCCTGAAACCGCCGCCATGCCCGCCGACTCCCCCACCCGCCCGCACGCGCCGCCGCGGCTGACCGCGCAGACGGTGCGTTGGGTGCACGCGCTCGGCCTCGGGCCGCTGTACGTGCGCCGCAGCGTGGTGCAGCAGGCGCAGACCCCAGCACCGCCCCCCGCGCCGGGCGTTGCCGCCGATCCCGCCGTCGCGGCTCCGGCTCCGGCTCCGGCTCCGGCTCCGGCTCCGGCTCCGGCTCCGGCGACGCCGCGCCGCGCTGCACCCTCGGCAGCCGAAGGCCCTGACGCGCGGGCTGCGTTCATCGCCCGGTTGCAGTGGGACGAATTCGACGCCGCGGCGCAGGCCTGCCGCGCGTGCAAGCTCGGCAGCACCCGGCAGCAGGCCGTCGTCGGCTGCGGCAGCACGCGGGCGCAGTGGATGATCGTCGGCGAAGCCCCGGGAGCGGAGGAAGACCGGCAGGGCCAGCCCTTCGTCGGCGCTGCCGGGCAGTTGCTCGACGCCATGCTCCACGCCATCGGTCTGGACCGCGCCGCGCAGGATCCGCAGCACGCGGTATACATCGCCAATGTGCTCAAGTGCCGCCCGCCGGGCAACCGCAACCCGGCACCCGACGAAGTGGCGCAGTGCCTGCCGTTTCTGCAGCGCCAGATCGCCCTGCTGCAGCCGCGGCTGATTCTGGCGCTCGGCCGTTTCGCCGCGCAAAGCCTGCTGGGGAGCAACGCGCCGATCAGCCAGTTGCGCGGTCAGGTGCATCACTACGCCGGCATCCCGGTGGTCGTCAGCTACCACCCGGCGTATCTGCTGCGCAACCCGGTGGACAAGGCGCGCGTCTGGCGCGATTTGTGTTTTGCACGCAACACCGTGGAAAGTTTTCCTGAAACCCGGTAGCGCGTTGCCGCATCGGGCTGAACGCCCAATTTGCGACTTATTTCACATTTTGCCTTGCTGATTGCCGGCTGTCCGGGTTGACCCTGAGCCCCGCACGCAACCGGCTTCACAACAATGTCAACCAGTGTCAGCAGGAAAGGGGCCGCACGCCGTGCTGCGCACATCGACCGGGGGGTTGCGCCCGGCCCCCGCCAACAGAACAGGAGACAAACCGTGCAGATCGACACCGCTTTTTTCATCAACGCCGCGGGCATCGCCATCATGATCTACGGCCTGGTGGACATTTTGCTGCTTCGCAGCAAAATTCCCGGCGGGCAGGTCGGCAAGGCCTGGAAAATGCTCACCCTGCTCATCGCGCTGTTCACCGCCGGGTACTTGGTGTCGCCGTTTTTCAGCGCCCTGCCGGCGGATTCGATCCGCATGATCGTGTCGCTGATCTTTTTGTTCGGTGCGGTGTACGTGATTCTCACCGTGCGGCTGCTTTACCGCATCATCGCCGAATTGACCGCCTGAAGCTGACCGCCCGAAGCAGGCCGCCGCAGCCGCGCGGCGCCAAACAAAAAGCCCGGGCGATACCGGGCTTTTGTTTGAGGCCTGCGCTGTTCAGTGCATTTCGTCGCGGACGTACAGATCGCCCTTGAGGCTGGCGATGTACGCGGCGATGTCTTCCAGATCCTGCTTGTTGTACTGCGCGACGATGCCGCTCATGATCGGGTTGTTGCGCCCGTACAGCGGTGTCTGGTGCTTGGCCTGGTATTGCTGCAGCGCGTGGAACAGATAGCTCTGGTACTGCCCGGCGAGCTTGGGGTAGTTCGGCGCGATCGGCTTGTCCAGCCCGGCGCCGTGGCAGGCGATGCACCCGCCCTTGTTCACCAAATCCTCGCCTTTCTTGATGTCCGCGGCATGTGCCGTGGTGGTCAGGGCGAACAACGCCGCGGCGGCGGACAGGATGGGGGTCAATCTGGGGCTGAGTCGTTTCATCGGCATCTCCTCACTTCACACTTTGGTTTTTCGGCACGGCGTAATACGCCGACAAATTGGCGATTTGCGCCGGGGTGAGGATGTCGGCAACCGCCTTCATCGTCGGGTTGCGCCGCACCCCGCTGCGGTAATCCTGCAGGGCCTGGGCGATGTACGCGGCGTTTTGGCCGTTGAGCATCGGCGCACGGTACACCTCCGGGAAATCGGTTTTGAATCCACCATGCGCGTTGTGGCAGCCTTCGCACATCACGCTTTCGGCTTTGCCGGCGGCGGCGTTGCCGGTGAGCGTCTGCGCCTGCGCGCCGGCGGTGAACAACAAAGACATCAGCAGAACAGGGATCGGTCGAAGTTTCATGGGAAATCCGCAAAGGAGTGCGCTCAAAACGAGCGAAGCGAGACGAAATGTGACAAAAACCTGGGTGCCGGCGGCACGCACCGGGAAGGTGACGCCGGCGCGCGCGGCGGTGGCGGTGCCAGGACAACGATGGGGCGCATCGACGCAGTGCTCATCTGCTCACCCCTGCAAACCACGGGTGTCGGTGTGGAGATCGGCGGGCATGATGAGCAGCCAGGCCGCCCGTAGCTGCAGCGGCAGTCCGGCGACGAACATCACCAGCCCGGCGTAGTGCTGGTCGGCCAGCGGGCTGAGATTCCACAGACACAGCACGTCGAGGTACGGGGTATAGAGCACTTGGCCGCTCCACACCCACACCGCGGCGATGATCATCATCGGCAGGCTGCCCAGCCAGCCGTAGATGCCGGCGATCCAGCGTGTGCCGATGGCCGTGCTGCCCGGCAGCAACTGCGCCCAAAACATCAGCCCGGACAGCAGCAGAAACAGGCCGATCGGCCCGGAAAACAGCGCATCGGCCAGCGCGGTATTGAACACCCCCGGCAGATTGACTCCCAGGGTGATGATGACGAACACCGCCGCAGCCACCCAGGCGTCGAGTAGCCAGTTGCTCCACCAGGTGTTGGGCGCGGCCCGCCACTGCGCGCGCACCGCGGGCGGAAAGCCTGCCAGCAGCAGCGGCGAAACGATCTGCCCCATGGTCATCAGCGCGATGGTGTACCCGGTCATCGACGCCAGCGGGTTGTTCAGTCCCCAGGCCGACAGCAGGGTCAAGGCCACACCGAGGGCAAAAGCCGCCAGCCGCCACCACGCCCAGCGCCGGCGCACTGCGACGACGCCGTATCCCGCGAGTAGCACGCCCGACAGCGCAAACCATCCTGCCCATACCGCCAGCGGCCAGCTGCTGCCGTTCATCGCCGCTCCAGCAGGGTGCGCAAATCGCCAGCCAGCCAGCCCGGGTCGGTGAGCTGGGCGTAGCCGTAGCGGGCGACCAGGTGGCCGTGTGGCCCGACCAGGGTGACAGCGGCCGTGTGGTCGAGCCAGTAGTTGCCGTTGGCGGTGTCGATCCGCCGCCAGGTGACACCCCATTGCCGCGCCGCCGTGCTGACCGCAGCCAGGCTGCCACGCAGGCCAACGGCATCGGGCAAAAAGGCGTCGAGGTACGCCCGCAGCACCGGGGCCGTGTCACGCACAGGGTCGAGGGTGACGAAGACCACGCGTACCCGCTGGCGCAGCGGGCCCAAACGCTGCAGGCTCTGCGCCAGCGCCGCCAGGGTGATGGGGCAGACATCCGGACAATGCGTGTAGCCGAAGAACACGAGCACGGCGTCGCCGCGCTGCCGCTGCCAGTCGAATGCCCTGCCCCGGGTGTCGACCAGGCCGTCGAAAGCCGGCGCGGGGACGTGCTCCAGCGGGGTGCCGTGCAGGCTGTCGCCCGGTTGCTGCAGCCGCGACCAGACGTACAGCGTGCCCAGCAGCAGCAGCGAGACGACGGCCGCGCGCAGCGCGGACGCCTTCCAGCTTCCGCGCCGCACGAGTACGTCAGCGGCTGCAGGGTCCGGGCGGGCACCATCGCGCATCCGATCACCAGAGCACGAAGCCCGGGGCGTGGATCGGATTGGTCAACATCGGCCAGAACACCGGGATGTAGACCGCCAAGGTGATGATGAAGGTGATCAGCGTCCACAGCCCGAGCGGCTCGGCCACCCGCGCCAGCGCCGATCCTTCAGCCGGGGTGATGAACTCGGTGAACGGAATCTCCACCATCGCCCCAGCCTCTTTTTTGCCGAACAGCGTGCCGAAAAACACGATGTAGTAGAGGATGGCGCCGAGCGTGGCGATGCCGCCGCCTATGCCCACCAGAATCAGCGCCGGATGCACGGTGCCGTAGAGCTGCATGTACTGGTCGTGTGGCAGCGCCGCCACCCAGGCGCGGCGCGGCACGCCGTCCATTCCCGCCCAGTGCCCGGCCAGACCCCAGGTCATCAGACCGATGAACCACAGCCACGCGCCGGTCAGCGCCAGTTTCGGGTTGGACAGCTTGCGGCCGGTGAGGTGTGGCAGCAGCCAGAAGCTCACCCCCATGAAGACCAGCGTGGTCATCATGCCCACGGTGAGGTGAAAGTGCGCCGGAACCCACAGCGTGTTGTGCACCACGTTGTCGAGCTGCCAGCTGGCGTTGACGATGCCCCCGGCGCCGCCGAAGATGAAAGCCACCAGCGCCAGCACCTGCGCGGCGACCGACGGGTCTTTCCACGGCAGTTTGCCCCACCACCCCATCAGCCCGGTGCCGCCGCGGCGACGCCCGGCGTACTCCAGGCTGAGGGCGATGGTGAACGCGGTGATCAGGCTGGGAATGGCCACCGACAGCGTCAGCGCGGTGACGATGCCTTTGAGCACCGGCGAAATCCCGGGGTCGGTGTACTGATGGTGCGTTCCCACCGGCAGCGAGAACACGAACAGCAGCAGGAAGGCCAGCCGGGCCAGCGGGTCGGAAATCAGCTTGCCCCCCGCCTGCCGCGGCAGCAGCGCATAGATCGACACGTAACCCGGCATCAGCCAGTAGTACACGATCGGGTGGCCGGTCCACCAGAACAGCGTGCGCGCCAGCAGCGGGTCGATGGTGTTGGTCAGGCCGAGCGACCACGGGTCGAGCAGGAAAACTGCCTCGGTTCCGGCACCCAGCGCCGCCAGCAGCCACATGAGCAGCGTCGTCGCGCTCATGTAGGTGACCAGCGGAGTCACCTGGCCCGGGTTGGCGCGTTTCCAGCGCGCGCGCATCTCCAGCACGACGATCAGCGGCAGGATGCTCGCCACCACCACCAGGGTGACACCCAGATAGAACCAGGCGCTGCCCTTGAGCGGCGCGTACATGGTGTACAGCACGCTCGACGAGTTGTCGAACATGCCGTAAGCCGCCATCAGCGTGCCCAGCAGCATCAGCGCGTAGGTGAACCAGGCCAGGCCCATGTTCGGCTTGAGCTTGAGTTCGCGCGCCGGCAGGTACATCAGCCAGCCGGAAATGGTGAAGAAGGTGAACACATAGGCGTTGAGCACGCCGTGGAACGTCAGCCCCTGGTAGTACGACTTGAGAAAGGGCTGCAAATAGGGATAGAGGTTGAGGCCGGCGTAGTTGGTGCTTTGCAGCGCGCCAATGGCGATGCCCACGGCCAGCGCGACGAAGCCGGTGACCCAGAAAGTCAACAGCATCTTTTTCTCACCCGCGATTTCTCCCGCGGTCGGAACCGCCAGGGCGCGCGGGGCGTTGTTGCTCAGGACTGCGCTCATGATTGTTTCGCTCCGGTGATGATGATCTTGCCGATCATGGCCTGGTGGCCCGCGCCGCAATATTCATTGCAGATGATGTAGAACGTGCCGGGCTTGTCGAAGGTGTAGCTGACATGGCCGACCACGCCGGGAATCGCGGTGAGGTTGATGCTCGTGCCCTGCACTTCGAAGCCGTGGAGCACGTCACCGCTGGTGACGTAAAACGTCACGTGCGCGCCGACTGGCAGAGTCAGCGGCGTGCCCGTGCCGGGGGTCCAGCTCCAGGCACGGCCGATTTCGTACACGTCGTAGCTGTTCGGCCCGGTCTGCTTCACCCCGGAACCCTGGAATTCGGCGAGCTGGCTGGGCGTGTTCGGGTTGGAGTAGAACTGCGTGGTCTTGGCCACCAGCCCGTAGTCGTGCACCACGAACCACACGGCGACCAGAAACAGCACCGCGATCAGTGTCACCGCGATGAACACCCAGACCCGTTCGTGGCGCAGCGCGACGTGGTGGAACTGATCTTCAAAAGCGTCAGGTGTGGAAGTCGTCATGGCGTGTCTCAGGCATGCATGGAGAAATACGCCGCAACCATGGCCCATAGACCGACGACCACGATGAACAGCGCAGCAACGATCACCCAGGCCCCCATCGGCCGGGCATACTTCAGGTCAGGCGCGCGCAGTTCGGACTGCGCCATGTCTCTCCCCCCTGCTCCGGTCACGGGCATGGGCACGTAAGGTCGCTCTTCAGGCATGGTTTGCTCTCCTCGGGATGTGCTGCGACAAAACGTCGCATTTCGCGGTTCAAAGATAAGCGTTCACTGATATACCGGATTGCGTCAGATCAAGCGCTCCCGGCAGCATGTGTATCGTTTGTAATGGCGTGTAAACCGCCGTTCTGGTGTGCAGGCGTCACCGCCGGACACAGGCGCTGGCGCAACGTGCCGGCGATGCGCCGGGCGATGTCCAGCAGATGGCTGCGTGCCTGCGGCGTAACGTGCTGCTGCAGTGTGGCGTCGAACAGCTGCAGCCAGCGGTCGAAGTGCTCGCTGCGCAGACCCAGCGGTTTGTGCGCGCGCAGCGCATTGCGGTGATAGCGTCCAGCCAGCAGCGCCACGGAGGCCCAGAAATCGACCATCACGGCGTAGTGCGCCGGCCAGTCGGCAACGTGCGCGGCGAAGATCGGCCCTAGATCGGGATCAAGCCGGACTTGCGCGTAGAAACTCTCCACCATGCGGCGTAATACGTCTTCATCTAGTCCGGTGCGCTGCCGCAGGGCAGCAGCCAGTGCAGCGCGGCGTGGCTCTGGCGGGACATTCGCGGCCGACGTGTCGAGCGCGTGCCGCGTGGTGCTGTCGCCGTCGTGCCCGGCGGCAGGCGGTTGCGGTGTAGGATGCTGCATACCCTCGTCATTTGTGGATTTTGAAATTCCACTATAAACCGCTTCATCGACCCGGACAAGTCACCAAGTGAAACTGACCCAATTCACCGATTACGGTCTGCGCGCGCTGATGGTGCTGGCCTCTAGCCCAGAAAAAATCCTTAACAGCAGAGAGATAGCAGAGATTCTTTATGTTTCACGCGAACATCTGGTGAAAATCCTGCAGCGCCTGTCGGCCGGAGGATATGTCCACGTGCAGCGCGGCGCCGGCGGTGGGGTGCGGCTGTCCAAACCGGCAGAAGAAATTCTTCTTGGAAATCTGGTGCGCTGGCTCGAAGACGGTCAGGGCCTGGTCGAATGCCTGCGTGACGATGGCGGACAGTGCAATCTCACCCCCGTTTGCCTGTTGCGCCCATTGCTGCTGGAAGCCGCCGAAGCGTTTTATGCCAGGCTCAACACGGCCACCCTGGCCGATTGCCTCCATCCCCCACTGCAGCAGTTCATCGGCCGCCGTGGGGCACAGATTTTTTTGACTCAGGACAAATCCTGAACGAACGCCATGCTCACCGATGCCCTGCTGCTATATGTCCATCTCTCGGCCATGCTCGGGCTGGCGGTCTTTCTCACCGCCAAAACCAGCCTGACACGCGCTGGCGGCGTCGATGCCGCCGTCATCGCCAGGCTGCGGCGGCTGGATGTCTGGGTCTGGGCCAGCTTCGCCGCCGTAGTCGCCAGCGGCGTGGCCTTGGTGCTATGGGGGATCAAAGGGCCCCAGTGGCTGCTGCACAATCCTCTGCTGTGGGCGAAGATCGGGCTGTTGGCGCTGATGGCGGCGATGTCCTGGCCGTCGTCCCGCCGTCTGGCCGTCTGGGCGCGCAGCAGCCATGCGGCCGCTGACTGGACACCGCCGCAGCAGCAGGTACGGCAGGAGCGCCGGTGGCTGATGGCCCAGTCGCACGTGATGGTCATCATCCCCTTGCTGGCCACGCTGCTCAGCCACGGTTTCGGCTGAGACCAGGCTCAGCCCAGCGTCGCCAGCGCCTGCTGCAAATCGGCGATCAGATCGTCGGCGTCTTCCAGCCCGATGGCCAGCCGCACCAGCGCGCCGGGGTGCGGCCAGCGACCGCGCGGACGCATGGCGCTGACGTCGTAAGGCACGGCAAGGCTGACCGGCCCGCCCCACGAGTAGCCGATTTTGAACAGACGCAAGGCGTCGACGAACCCGTCCACCTGCTCCGGGGTGTAGCGCGGGTCGAACACCACGCTGAACAGTCCGGCAGCGGCGCTGCACTCGGCTTTCCACACGGCGTGTCCGGGGCTGCCGGGCAAGGCCGGGTGCAAGACCTGCGCCACCTCTGGCTGCGACTGCAACCAGGTGGCGATGCGCCGCGCGGCCCGATCGTGGGCGTGATAGCGCAGCTCCAGCGTGTGCAGGCCGCGCAGCACGCGCGCGGCGTCGTCGCCACCGACACCCAGGCCCAGCCGCATATGTGCCAGCAGCAGCCGTTCGTGCAGCGCCGCGTCGCGCGTGGTGACGCTGCCCATGAGCACGTCGGCGCCGCCGCTCTGGTATTTGGTCAGTGCCTGCATCACCACGTCGATGCCGAGGTCGAACGGGCGCAGCGCAATGCCCGCGGCCCACGTGGCATCGATCGCCGTGGTCACGCCGTGGGCGCGGGCGGCGGCCACCAGGCCGCGCAAATCAGGCATTTCCATGGTCACCGAGCCGGGCGCCTCCAGCCAGAGCAGTCGGGTGCGCGGCGTGATCAGCGCGGCCAGATCGGCGGCGCTGCACAGCGGGTCGTACAACGCGTGGCCGATGCCCCAGGCGCCGAGGAATTTTTCCGTCAGTTCGCGACTGGGGCCGTAAACGTTTTCCGGCAGCAGGACGGTGTCGCCCTGCTGCAGCAGGGCCAGGTCGATCAATGCAATCGCCGACAGCCCGGAGGGACAGAGAATGCAGTGCAGTCCGCCGTCGAGCGTAGCGATGCGTTCTTCCAGGGTGAAGGTGGTCGGCGTGCCGTGCAGGCCGTAGGTATAACCGGCCTTGCTGCGCCAGTCGCGTGCGCGCATCGCCGCCACGTTCGGAAACAACACGGTGGAGGCGTGGTGCACGCCCGGCTGCACCGCGGCGAATCCCGCAGGCGGCGCATACGGGTGGTGCTGCAAGCGGGTGGCAAGTTGTTGCACTTGTGGCGCAGCCGGGGGTTTTTGGTCTAATTGACCCTGTTCTTGACTCGACATGGAATGGCCTTCGTCCGGTTTCGATCGTGTTGGGCATCGACGCGGTGGGCGAACCCCGCGCTTGCGACCCACAGCATAGACCGGCTCGCCAGGACGTTCCGCCGACCTCTCCTTGGACCCTGACCCCGAACCGTTGTTGCCCGGCCCGGCCGGCCTGGCGGTGACCGCCGCCGAGATTCCCGCGCCTGTCTGGCGCCCCCTCTCATCCGTGCCCTGCACGCCGCAAACAAGGTGCGGCGCCGGTCTGGCCGCGACGCCTGTGCCGCAGCGGCAGTGTGCATTCCTCGCGGAGGCGATGTGATGGAAGTGCTCATCCTGTTCGGTCTGATCCTGCTCAACGGCCTGTTCGCCATGTCCGAAATCGCGCTGGTGACGGCGCGCCGCGCCCGGCTGACGGCGCTGGCGGAAACCGGCAACGATCGCGCCCGCACCGCGCTGCAATTGTCCGAACAACCCACCCGGCTGCTGTCCACGGTGCAGATCGGCATCACGTCGATCAGTGTGCTCAACGGCATTCTGGGCGAAGCGGCGTTTTCCGAACCGGTGGCCGACTGGCTGATTTCACTGGGCATGCTTCCCCGCCTGGCAAGCGCCACGGCGACGGCCATCGTCGTCGTCCTTATCACCTTCGCCTCCATCGTCATCGGCGAGCTGGTGCCCAAACGCCTGGGTCAACTGGCGCCGGAGCGCATTGCCATGGTCATGGCGCGGCCGATGACCTGGATCGCCCGCGCCGCCTCACCCTTTGTCAAGCTGCTGTCGATTTCCACCGATCTGCTGTTGACGCTGATGCGCGTGCGCCACGACACCGCGCCGCAGATGACCGAGGCGGAAATCAACGAAGTGCTGGAAGAAGGCTCGGACGCCGGGGTGATCGAGGAGCAGGAGCACGAAATGGTGCGCAACGTCTTCCGTCTCGACGACCGGCAGATCGCCTCGCTGATGACGCCGCGCAACGAAATCGAATACCTCGACGTCGAACAGCCGCTGAGCGAAAACCTGAACAAAATCGCGCAGTCGACGCATTCGCGCTTTCCGCTGGTGCGCCGCGGGCTGGAGGAAGTCATCGGCCTGGTGTCGACCAAGGAATTGCTCGGCCGCTTCATACGCCGCGAAGGCATCGACGATCTGAGCAAGGCGGCGATTCCCGCCACCTTCGTCCCGGAAAGTCTCACCGGGCTGGAACTGCTGCAAACCTTCCGCCAGAGCCCGGAACACACCGCGCTGGTCATCGACGAATATGGCCAGACCATGGGGATCGTCACCGTGCAGGATCTGATGGAAGCCATCGCCGGCGAATTCAAATCGCATCCCTCGGAAGAACCCTGGGCCATCCAGCGCGAAGACGGCTCGTGGCTGATGGACGGGCTGATCACCGTCGATGACCTCAAAGCGCGGCTCGACCTCGCCCACCTTCCCGACGAGGACAAACACCGCTACAACACCCTGGCCGGCATGCTCATGCTGCTGCTGGCGCGGCTGCCGGTGACCGGCGACGTGGTGCACTGGGGCGGCTGGACCTTCGAGATCGTCGACATGGACGGCAAACGCATCGACAAAGTCCTGGTGCAACGCAAACCGCAGGTGCCGATCGACGCCACCCCGGCAGGTGCTGACGACCGCGAATCCCGTCACTGAGGACGGTTCGCGGGGTGCCGGGGTGCCGCGCGCCTGACGGCAAACTGACATCGGACTCGTGTATTCTGTGCAAAACTTCCGATCCCGCTCGAAAGGTTTTGCCTAACATGCCGAATTTCCATGTCATTTTCTGGCGCCACGCCGAAGCGGAAGACCTCCCCGAAGCGCCCCAGGGAGGCGATGCCGACTTGCGCCGCGCGCTCACCAAGCAAGGCCGGCGCGATGCCGCCCTGGTGGCTGGATGGATCAAGTCGCAGTTGCCCAAGCCGTGGACGGTGATTGCCAGCCCGGCGCAGCGCACCCGGCAGACGGCGCAACATCTGAGCGACTACCCGGGCATCGATCAGCGGCTGCGGCCCGATGCCAGCATGGCCGAGATCCTGGCCGTGGTTGCCGAGTTTCCACGCGACGGCGGGGCTTTGATCCTGGTGGGCCACCAGCCGACGCTGGGACGCGCCGGGCTGCACTGGATCACCGGCTGCGACCAGCAATTCTCGCTGCGCAAAAGCGGCCTGCTCTGGGCCGTCGAGCGCAACCGCGACGGCGGCGTGCAGCGCAGCCTGCGCGCCTGCATCAGCGCCGATCTGCTCGCCGGCTGAGGCCGGTGTCGCCAGCGGTACTGTCATCTCAAATTCACTGAAACGTCACCGAACTGACACGCCACATTTTTATCTTTCTCCGAGGCGTTGAAAAAGGAGAAAGCATGTTCGACGATCAATCCCTGCGCTTGCCGCCGCGGCAGCCTGCTGCCGCCGTCGCGCCGGTGCAGCAGCCCTCCGCCGCGCTGACCGTGTCGTGGGCCCGGCACGCCGACGAAGTCCGCGAGGCGCAGCGCCTGCGCTACAAAGTGTTCGTCGAGGAAATGGGAGCGCAAATCCGCACGCCCGAGCCGGGGCTGGACATCGACCTGTTCGACCCGTACTGCGATCACCTGCTGGTGCGCGACGCCGACGGACGGCTCATCGGCACCTACCGTGCGCTGCCACCGCACCAGGCGCGCCGCGTGGGCACGCTCTACACCGAAACCGAGTTCGACCTCACCCGGCTGTACCACCTCAAACCGCGGCTGCTCGAAATCGGGCGCTCCTGCGTGCACCGCGACTACCGCAACGGCGCAGCCATCCTGGCGCTGTGGAGCGGCATCGCCGGGTATATGCAGCGCCACGGTCTGGATGCACTCATCGGCTGTGCCAGCATGTCGATGCACTGCGGCGGCCACACCGTCGCCAGCCTGTGGGCGCAGCTGCAACGCACGCATCTGGCAGCGATCGAAGACCGCGTGCACCCGCGACTGGCTCTGCCTGTGCACCATCTACGCCAGGATCTTGCGGTCGAGCCGCCCGCCTTGCTCAAGGGGTATTTGCGCGTCGGCGCCAAAGTCTGCGGCGCTCCGGCGTGGGACCCGGATTTTGGCGTCGCCGATTTCCCTGTCCTGCTGCGCTTGAGCCAGGTCAACCCGCGCTACGCCCGCCATTTCCTCGGCGGCTGAGCCTGCGGTGTAAGATGCGCGGCTTTGCGGCCGCGCCCTCCCCTCCTCAGACTGCCGCCTGAGGGCGCCGCAGCGCGGGCACGGCCGCTGCCACGTCGTTGCCGCATGCCGTCTACTCTCGCCCAACGCAGTCTGCAAGCCGTCTGGCATCCCTGCACCCAAATGCAGCGCGCCGCGCACGTGCCGCCGCTGGGCATGGTGCGCGGCGATGGCCCGTGGCTGTTCGACGAGTCGGGACGGCGCTATTTCGACGCCAACAGTTCGTGGTGGGTCAATCTGTTCGGCCACGCCGACGCGCGCATCAATGCCGCGATCAAGGATCAACTCGACCGTCTGCCGCACGTCATGCTCGCCGGCTGCACGCATGCCCCGGCGGTGGAACTCGCCGAACGCCTGTCGCAACGCACCGGCGGCGTGCTCGGCCACGCGTTTTACGCCAGCGATGGCGCCTCGGCGGTGGAAATCGCGCTGAAAATGAGTTTTCAGTACTGGCGCAACCGCGGGCGGGGCCAGAAGCAGGAGTTCGTCTGCCTGCGACGCAGCTACCACGGCGAAACCCTCGGCGCGCTGGCAGTCACCGACGTCACCCTGTTTCGCGACGCCTACGACCCGCTGCTGCTGCGTGTGCACCAGGTCGCCTCGCCGGACGCACGCCAGGCGCGACCGGGGGAGACCGCTGCCGACGTCGCGCGCCGGGCCATCGACGATCTGCGCGCGTTGTTCGCGTCGCACGCATCGCGCATCGCCGCGCTCATCGTCGAACCTCTGGTGCAGGCGGCCACCGGCATGGCGATGTACCACCCGCTCTATCTGCGCGAGGCCCGCGCGCTGTGCGATGAGTACGAGGTGCTGCTGATCGCCGACGAAATCGCCGTCGGCTGCGGCCGCACCGGCACGTTCTTCGCGTTCGAGCAGGCCGCGCTACCGCAGCAGCCGCCGGTCTGGCCTGATCTGCTATGCCTGTCCAAGGGCATCACCGGCGGCTATCTGCCGCTGTCGGTCGTGCTGTCGCGCCAGCCGCTTTACGCCGCGTTTCTCGACGACGACATCGCCCGCGGTTTTTTGCATTCGCACTCATACACCGGCAACGCCCTGGCCTGCCGCGCCGCGCTCGCCGTGCTCGACCGCTTCGACCAGGACGACGTGCTCGGCACCAACCGCCGCCGCGCCGAGTGGCTCAACCGCGCCCTCGCCCCGCTGCACGCCGACCCGCGCCTGGAGCATTGGCGGCATCTCGGCATGATCTGGGCCTTCGACGTGCGCGAAGACATCGCCGGCGAGCGCTTTGCCGAGCGTTTCCACGCCGCCGGCCGCGAGCACGGGCTGCTCATCCGCCCGATCGGCCGCACGGTCTATCTCATGCCACCTTACGTCATCGATGCCGCGCTGGCCGATTGGCTGGGTCAGCGCCTGCGTGCCACTCTCGACGACGTCCTGCAGCAAGGAAACTCCGGTGCTGATCGATCACCTGACC
>JAJZAQ010000068.1 GCA_021799355.1 Pseudomonadota bacterium | reverse complement strand
CGGGGACAACGTGAGCATCACCGTCAAGCTCATCGCCCCGATCGCGATGGAAGAAGGCCTGCGCTTTGCCATCCGCGAAGGCGGCCGCACCGTCGGCGCCGGCGTGGTGTCGAAGATTATCGAGTAACGGGGTCGTCCGTTTGCAGGTTTTGCGGAGTGCTCCGGGCACAGCGCACTCCGATCTGTTCCAATATCGGCCGTTGCCTGTTTTTGCAGACAACGGCCTTGGTGCTAGAAGGTACAGGGGCATAGCTCAATTGGCAGAGCGTCGGTCTCCAAAACCGAAGGTTGGGGGTTCGATTCCCTCTGCCCCTGCCACTGCGGATCCTCTCGGGGTTTTTCTCGGGGTCGCTTGCGCGTAAATCCAATCCATATGGCCAATCCGTCAGTTCAGACCGTCTCCACCGGGGCGGACAAAGCGAAGCTGGGTGCCGCCGCGGTGTTGCTGCTGGCTGCGCTCGGCTTGTTTTATGGCCTGGGCGGTCAGCCGATGTGGGTGCGGGTCGTCGCGCTGCTGGTGTTGCTGGCGGCGGCGGTCGTGGTGTTTTTTCTGTCTGAGCCGGGCAAGGCGCTGATCGCCTACGGCCAGGACGCGGTGCGCGAAACCAAAAAAGTCGTCTGGCCGAGCCGCAAGGAGGCCATTCAGATGACCGCGATCGTCTTCGGTTTTGTGATTCTGATGGCCATTTTTCTCTGGGTCACCGACAAGTCACTGGAATATGTGCTCTATGACCTGATTTTGGGTTGGAAGCGCTAGGAGCATGACAATGGCTGAAACACAAACGATGGCGCCGCAACCGGGCAAGCAGTGGTATGTCGTCCATGCCTATTCCGGCATGGAGAAGGCGGTGCAGCGCAACCTGACCGAGCGCATCGAGCGTGCGGGCATGCAGTCCAAGTTCGGCCGCATTCTGGTGCCCACCGAGGAAGTGGTCGAAATCAAAAACGGCCACAAGAGCATCACCGAGCGCCGCTTCTTTCCCGGCTACGTGCTGGTCGAGATGGAAATGGACGACGCCACCTGGCATCTGGTCAAGCACACCAGCAAGGTCACCGGCTTCGTCGGCGGGGCGAAAAACCGCCCGGTGCCGATCAGCGAAGCCGACGTGGCCAAAATCATGAGCCAGATGCAGGAAGGCGCGGAAAAGCCGCGTCCCAAAGTGCAGTTCGAGGTCGGCGAAATGGTGCGCATCAAGGAAGGCCCGTTCACCGATTTCAACGGCAACGTCGAAGAGGTCAACTACGAAAAATCGCGGCTGCGCGTGTCGGTCACCATTTTTGGTCGCGCCACGCCAGTCGAGCTGGAGTTTCAGCAGGTCGAACGGCAGTAAGCCGTGCTGACCGCTGGCTGAGCAGGGCGGCGGCGCAGAGCCGTCGCCGCATCCCCTGGCAGCCCATCCCGTCCGGGCTGCACTTTCTTCTCAAGGGACGGGTCTCGGGGAGCCGTCAGGCGTTCGAACCCATCAGGAGTCAATATGGCAAAAAAAATCGTCGGCTTCATCAAGCTGCAAGTGCCAGCGGGTAAAGCCAATCCCTCGCCGCCCATCGGTCCGGCGCTGGGCCAGCGCGGCCTCAACATCATGGAGTTCTGCAAGGCGTTCAACGCGCAGACTCAGGGTGTCGAGCCGGGGCTGGCGCTGCCGGTGGTGATCACCGCCTACGCCGACAAATCGTTCACCTTCGTCATCAAGACGCCGCCCGCCGGCGTGCTGATCAAGAAGGCGCTCAAGCTGGAGAAGGGTTCGGCCAAGCCGCACACCGACAAGGTCGGCAAGATCACCCGCGCGCAGCTCGAAGAGATTGCCAACACCAAGATGAAAGATCTGACGGCCGCCGATCTGGATGCGGCCGTGCGCACCATCGCCGGCACCGCGCGGTCGATGGGCGTGACCGTGGAGGGCGTGTAAATGGCCAAAATGCCGAAGCGTTATGCGGCCCTGCGGGCCAAGGTGGATTCCAACAAGCTGTACCCGATCGACGAGGCGCTGGCGCTGGTCAAGGAATGCGCCACCGCCAAATTCGACGAATCGATCGACGTGGCCGTCAGCCTGGGGGTCGATACCCGTAAATCCGACCAGGTCGTGCGCGGCGCCGTGGTGCTGCCCGCGGGGACTGGCAAGACCAAGCGTGTGGCCGTGTTCGCCCAGGGCGCCAAGGCCGAAGAGGCCAAGGCCGCGGGTGCGGACATCGTCGGCTTCGAGGATCTGGCCGAGCAGATCAAGGCCGGCAACCTGAATTTCGACGTGGTCATTGCCTCGCCCGATGCGATGCGCGTGGTTGGCGCGCTGGGCCAGATCCTCGGCCCGCGCGGGCTGATGCCCAACCCCAAGGTCGGCACCGTCACTCCGGACGTGGCCGCGGCGGTGAAGAACGCCAAGGCCGGTCAGGTGCAGTTCCGCGCCGACAAGGCGGGCATCGTCCACGGCACCATCGGCCGCGCGTCGTTTGCCCCCGAAGCGTTGCGCAGCAACCTCACGGCGCTGATCGACGCCCTGCAAAAAGCGCGGCCGCAGGCGGCCAAGGGCATTTATCTGAAAAAAGTTGCCGTGTCCTCGACCATGGGCATTGGCGTGCGCGTCGATACGGCCACGGTGAACGCCGCGGTATCGGCGCAGTAATCGAGGAGGCAGGGCCCGGCCGTTTGCCGCCGGGCTGGCAGAAATTGGTGGGCCGGGGCAGCCGATGCTGCGCCGGGCGATCCAAGACCGCAGGCGCGGGGCGCTGGCCCCGCTTAATTCGGCCGGCCACTGGCGCCGCCGGGTCTGCGCAGATGGCGAACCCGCTGGACGAGAGAACGGGCAGAGCGTGAGCGCTGTCTGGGGTCACTCCAGAGGACGCTGGTACAGGCGCCGTGCACCGCAAGCGGGTACGGCAATTTCTTCAGGAGTCAATCTTGAGTCTCAACCGCTCTGAAAAGCAAGCGTCAGTCGAGGAAATCTCGGCGCTGGCAGCCAAGGCGCAGTCCCTGGTGCTGGCCGAGTACCGCGGCATTGCCGTCGAGCAGATGACCAAGCTGCGCAAACAGGCACGCGACAACGGGGTGCACCTGCGGGTGTTCAAAAACACCCTGGCCCGTCGCGCCGTGCGGGGTACCCCGTGCGAAGCCATTGTCGCAGACATGACCGGGCCGCTGATCTACGGATTTTCCGAAGATGCGGTGGCTGCGGCGCGGGTCATCCACGACTTTGCCAAAACCAACGACAAGCTGGTCATCCGCTCGGGGATTGTCAACGGCAAGGCGCTCGACGCCGCCGGGGTCAAGAACCTGGCCAGCATCCCGCCGCGCGACGTGCTGCTCGCCCGTCTGCTGGGCGTGATGAAGGCGCCGGTGTCCGGTTTTGCCGTGGCGCTCGGACAGCTGGCGAAAAAACGCGAGGCCGAAGCAGCCTGAACGAGTCTGCACCGCCTGACGCTTTTCACTCGTTTTCATTCAACCATTCTCTCGGAGTCATCAAATGGCGATTTCCCAACAGGACATTCTCGACGCAGTCGGCAACATGACCGTGCTCGAACTCAACGATCTGGTCAAGGCGTTTGAAGAAAAATTCGGCGTTTCCGCCGCGGCGATGGCCGTGGCCGCGCCGGGCGCGGGTGGCGCGGCCGCCGCCCCGGTGGAAGAGCAGACCGAATTCAACGTCACCCTGCTCGAAGCCGGTGCCAACAAGGTCAGCGTGATCAAGGCGGTGCGCGAGCTCACCGGCCTGGGTCTGAAAGAAGCCAAGGATCTGGTCGACGGCGCACCCAAGGTCGTGAAGGAAGGCCTGCCCAAGGCAGACGCCGAAGCGGCGAAGAAAAAGCTGGAGGAAGCCGGCGCTAAGGCAGAGATCAAGTAAGTCACTGTCGTCGTGCAGGCCCGGAAGGTCGATCGGCCTCCCGGGCTTTCGCGCCTTCTGCCGGCGCAGGCCGGCAGACCGGTGCTCGGATGGCCTGGAAAGCGACGGCCGGGTCATGCGATCACTGATTTTGTCCCTGTGGAGCGGAGCGTATCCATGTCCTACTCGTTCACTGAGAAAAAACGCATTCGCAAGAGCTTTGGCAGCCGCCAGAGCGTGCTGGATGTTCCTTATCTGCTGGCTACGCAGATCAACTCCTACGAGGCCTTTTTGCAAAAAGACCTTCCTCCGGCGCAGCGGCAGGACGAAGGGCTGGAAGCGGCGTTCCGCGCGATTTTCCCCATCGTGTCGCACAACCAGAACGTGCGCATGGAATACGGCGGCTACACCCTGGCCAAGCCGGTGTTCGACGTGCGCGAGTGCCAGCAACGCGGCCTGACCTACGCCAGCGCGCTGCGCGCCAAGGTGCGGCTGATCGTGATGGACCGCGAGGCGGCCAAGCCCACGGTCAAGGAGGTGAAGGAGCAGGAGGTTTACATGGGCGAGATTCCGCTCATGACCGACAAGGGCTCGTTCATCATCAACGGCACCGAGCGGGTGATCGTCAGCCAGCTGCACCGCTCGCCTGGGGTGTTTTTCGAACACGACAAGGGCAAGACCCACAGCTCGGGCAAGCTGCTGTTCTCCGCCCGCATCATCCCGTATCGCGGTTCGTGGCTGGACTTCGAATTCGACGCCAAGGACATTCTGTATTTCCGCGTCGACCGTCGCCGCAAAATGCCGGTGACCATTTTGCTCAAGGCGCTGGGGCTGAACCCCGAGCAGATCCTGGCGCATTTCTTTGCCTTCGACCATCTGCAGCTGATGGACGACGGCGCGCTGCTCGAATTCGTCCCCGACCACTTCAAGGGCGAGGTCGCCCGCTTTGACATCGTCGACAAAAACGGCAAGGTGGTGGTGGCCAAGGACAAGCGCATCAACGCCCGCCATCTGCGCGAGCTCGAACAGAGCGGCACCACCCGGCTGTCGGTGCCCGAGGATTTTCTCATCGGCAAGGTGCTGGCGAAAAACCTGGTGTCGCAGGACACCGGCGAAATCGTCGCCCGCGCCAACGACGAGCTCACCGAGCCGCTGCTGAAAAAAATCCGCGAGGCCGGCATCCAGCAGATCCAGACGCTGTACGTCAACGACCTCGACCAGGGCGCGTTCATCTCCCAAACCCTGCGCATCGACGAGGTCGCCGACCAGCTCGCCGCCAAGGTGGCGATCTACCGCATGATGCGCCCCGGCGAGCCGCCGACCGAAGACGCGGTAGAGGCGCTGTTCCACCGCTTGTTCTTCGACCCGGATGCCTACGACCTGTCGCGCGTGGGCCGCATGAAGTTCAACCGCCGTCTCGGCCGCGAGGAGGTCGAGGGCGAGATGGTGCTGTCGCACGACGACATCATGGCGGTGATCAAGACCCTGGTGGAGCTGCGCAACGGCCGCGGCCAGGTGGACGACATCGACCATCTCGGCAACCGCCGCGTGCGCTGCGTCGGCGAGCTGGCGGAAAACCAGTTCCGCGCCGGGTTGTCGCGCATCGAGCGCGCGGTCAAGGAGCGGCTGGGGCAGGCCGAGACCGAAAACCTGATGCCGCACGATTTCATCAACTCCAAGCCCATCTCGGCGGCGATCAAGGAGTTTTTCGGCTCCAGCCAGCTGTCGCAGTTCATGGACCAGACCAACCCGCTGTCGGAAATCACCCACAAGCGGCGGGTGTCGGCGCTCGGCCCGGGCGGCCTGACGCGCGAGCGCGCCGGCTTCGAGGTGCGCGACGTGCACCCGACGCACTACGGCCGTGTCTGCCCGATCGAAACCCCCGAAGGCCCGAACATCGGCCTGATCAACTCGCTGGCGTTGTTCGCCCGGCTGAACGAGTACGGTTTCATCGAAACGCCGTACCGCCGCGTCGTCGACCGCAAGGTGACCGATCAGATCGACTACCTCTCGGCGATCGAGGAAGGCAAATACGTCATCGCCCAGGCCAACGCCGGCATGGATGAGAACGGCATGCTCAACGACGAGCTGGTGTCGGCGCGTGAGGCCGGTGAGTCGATCATGGTGTCGCCCGAGCGGGTGCAGTACATGGACGTCTCGCCCAGCCAGATCGTGTCGGTGGCGGCGTCGCTGGTGCCCTTCCTGGAGCACGACGACGCCAACCGCGCGCTGATGGGCGCGAACATGCAGCGCCAGGCCGTGCCCGTGCTGCGTCCGGAAAAGCCGCTGGTCGGCACCGGCGTGGAGCGCGTCACTGCGGTCGACTCGGGTACCGTGGTCACCGCGCTGCGCGGCGGCGTGGTCGATTACGTCGACAGCGCGCGCATCGTCGTGCGCGTGAACGACGAGGAAAACCAGGCCGGTGAAGTCGGCGTGGACATCTACAACCTCATCAAGTACCAGCGTTCCAACCAGAACACCAACATCCACCAGCGCCCCATCGTCCGTCCAGGGGACCGCATCGCCAAGGGCGACGTGATCGCCGACGGCGCCTCGACCGACCTGGGCGAGCTGGCGCTGGGCCAGAACATGCTGGTGGCGTTCATGCCGTGGAACGGCTACAACTTCGAGGACTCGATCCTGCTGTCCGAGCGCGTCGTCGCCGACGACCGCTTCACCTCAATCCACATCGAGGAACTGAGCGTGCCGGCGCGCGACACCAAGCTCGGCGCGGAAGAAATCACCCGCGACATCCCGAACCTGTCGGAGCACCAGCTCGCCCGTCTGGACGAGTCGGGCATCATCTACATCGGCACCGAAGTCGAGGCCGGTGACGTGCTGGTCGGCAAGGTCACGCCCAAGGGCGAGACCCAGCTCACCCCGGAGGAAAAGCTGCTGCGGGCGATCTTTGGTGAAAAGGCGTCCGACGTGAAGGACACCTCGCTGCGCGTGCCCTCGGGCATGTACGGCACGGTGATCGACGTGCAGGTGTTCACCCGCGAAGGCATTCCGCGCGACAAACGGGCGCAACAGATCATCGACGACGAACTCAAGCGCTACCGTCTGGACCTCAACGACCAGATGCGCATCGTCGAGGCCGACACCTTCGACCGCCTGGCCAAGCTGCTCAGCGGCAAGACGGCCAACGGCGGGCCGAACAAGCTCGCCAAGGGGGCGACGATCACTGCCGCCTACCTCGAACAAACCGACCGTTATCACTGGTTCGACATCCGCCCGGCCGACGAGGCGGTGGCGCAGCAGATGGAGCAGCTCAAGGAGTCGCTGGAAAAGCGGCGCCACGAGTTCGACCTGATGTTCGAGGAAAAGCGCCGCAAGCTCACCCAGGGCGACGAGCTGCCCACCGGGGTGCTGAAGATGGTCAAGGTGTACCTGGCGGTCAAACGCCGGCTGCAGCCCGGCGACAAGATGGCCGGACGTCACGGCAACAAGGGTGTGGTGTCCAAGATCGTGCCGGTCGAGGACATGCCGCACATGGCCGACGGCACGCCGGTGGACATCGTGCTCAACCCGCTGGGCGTGCCCTCGCGCATGAACATCGGGCAGATTCTCGAAACCCACCTCGGCTGGGCGTCGCTGGGCATCGGCAAGCGCATCGACGCTATGCTGCAGGCGCACGCCAAGGCCGCCGAGCTGCGCGAGTTTCTTTCCACCCTGTACAACTTCAGCGGCAAAAAAGAGCAGCTCGACGCGCTCAGCGACGCCGAGGTGCTCGAATTGGCCGCCAACCTCAAGGCCGGCCTGCCGATCGCCAGCCCAGTGTTCGACGGCGCCAGCGAAGCGGAAATCGGCCAGATGCTCGACTTCGCCTTCCCCGACGACGTGGCGCAGAAACTGCAGCTCACGGCGTCGAAGAAGCAGGTCATGCTCACCGACGGGCGCACCGGCGAACCGTTCGAGCGCCCCGTCACCGTGGGCATCATGCATGTGCTCAAACTGCATCACCTGGTCGATGACAAGATGCACGCCCGTTCCACCGGCCCGTACTCGCTGGTCACGCAGCAGCCGCTGGGCGGCAAGGCGCAGTTCGGCGGCCAGCGCTTCGGCGAGATGGAGGTGTGGGCGCTCGAAGCCTACGGCGCGTCGTATGTGCTGCAGGAGATGCTCACCGTCAAGTCCGACGACACGCAAGGCCGCACCAAGATGTACGAAAGTATCGTCAAGGGCGACCACACCATCGACGCCGGCATGCCCGAGTCGTTCAACGTGCTGATCAAGGAAATTCGCTCCCTGGGTCTGGACATCGAACTCGAACGCAATTGATTGAGGCCACGCCCGCCGCAGCCACGCTGCGCCGGGCTGGCAACCGAAGGAGTTACAGCATGAAAGCGCTACTCGACCTGTTCAAGCAGTTCCACCAGGATGAGCATTTCGACGCCATCCGCATCGGCCTGGCGTCGCCGGAAAAAATCCGTTCGTGGTCGTTCGGCGAGGTGAAAAAGCCCGAGACCATCAATTACCGCACCTTCAAGCCCGAGCGCGACGGCCTGTTCTGTGCCAAGATTTTCGGCCCGATCAAGGACTACGAGTGCCTGTGCGGCAAGTACAAGCGGCTGAAGCACCGCGGCGTGATCTGCGAAAAATGCGGCGTCGAGGTCACGCAGAGCAAGGTGCGGCGCGAGCGCATGGGCCACATCGACCTGGCCAGCCCGGTGGCGCACATCTGGTTCCTCAAGAGCCTGCCCAGCCGTCTGGGCATCGTGCTCGACATGGCGCTGCGCGACATCGAGCGTGTGCTGTATTTCGAAGCCTACGTGGTCATCGATCCGGGGATGACGCCGCTGAAAGCCGGGCAGGTGCTGTCCGAGGAGGAGTACGCCGCCAAGCGCACCGAGTTCGGCGATGAATTTCAGGCGTCGATGGGCGCCGAAGGAATTCATGCGCTGCTGCACAACATGGATCTCGACCTGGAGATCGAAAAGCTGCGCGGCGACATGACCGGCTCGGACACCAAGGTGAAGAAAAACGTCAAGCGGCTGAAGGTGCTGCAGGCGTTCAAGGATTCAGGCACCAAACCCGAGTGGATGGTGATGACCGTGCTGCCGGTGCTGCCGCCGGATCTGCGCCCGCTGGTGCCGCTGGACGGTGGCCGCTTTGCCACCTCCGACCTCAACGACCTGTACCGCAGGGTCATCAACCGCAACAACCGCCTCAAGCGTCTGCTCGAACTGTCGGCGCCGGAAATCATCGTGCGCAACGAAAAGCGCATGCTGCAGGAGGCGGTCGATTCGCTGATGGACAACGGTCGCCGCGGCAAGGCGATGGTCGGGCAGAACAAGCGTCCGCTGAAGTCGCTGGCCGACATGATCAAGGGCAAGAGCGGCCGCTTCCGCCAGAACCTGCTGGGCAAGCGCGTGGACTACTCGGGCCGCTCGGTCATTACCGTGGGCCCGACTCTCAAACTGCACCAGTGCGGCCTGCCCAAGTTGATGGCGCTCGAACTGTTCAAGCCCTTCATCTTCCACAAGCTCGAAACCATGGGCGTGGCCACCACCATCAAGGCGGCCAAGAAAGAGGTCGAGGCGCAGACGCCGATCGTCTGGGACATTCTGGAAGACGTCATCCGTGAGCACCCGGTGCTGCTCAACCGTGCGCCGACGCTGCACCGTCTGGGCATCCAGGCGTTCGAGCCGCTGCTGATCGAAGGCAAGGCCATCCAGCTGCATCCGCTGGTGTGCGCGGCGTTCAACGCCGACTTCGACGGCGACCAGATGGCCGTGCACGTGCCGCTGTCGCTCGAAGCGCAGATCGAAGCCCGCGCGCTGATGCTGGCGTCGAACAACATCCTGTTCCCGGCCAACGGCGAGCCGTCGATCGTGCCGTCGCAGGACATGGTGCTGGGCCTGTACTACGCCACGCGCGAGCGCATCAACGGCAAGGGCGAAGGCATCGTGTTTGCCGACGTCGCCGAGGTGCAGCGCGCGCTCGACGCCGGGCATGTGGAAATCACCAGCCGCGTGAGCGTGCGCTTGACCGAGTACGAAAAAGACAAAGCCACCGGCACGTTCACGCCCAAGACCAGCGTGGTCGAGACCACGGTGGGTCGCGCGCTGCTGTCGGAGATCCTGCCCAAGGGACTGCCGTTCAGCGTGATGAACAAGGCGCTGAAGAAAAAGGAAATCTCGCGGCTGATCAACGCCTCGTTCCGTCGCTGCGGCCTGCGCGAAACCGTGATCTTCGCCGACAAGCTGCTGCAGGCCGGGTTCAGCCTGGCGACCAAGGCCGGTATTTCCATCAGCATCGACGACATGCTGATTCCCGAGGAGAAGTATAAGGTCATCGCCCGCGCGGAAAAAGAGGTCAAGGAAATCGAGCAGCAGTACGCCTCCGGCCTGGTGACGCAGGGCGAGCGTTACAACAAGGTGGTGGACATCTGGGGCCGCGCCGGTGACGAGGTCGGCAAGGCGCTGATGAATCACCTGTCGAACCAGACGGTCAAGGACCGCCACGGCAAGGACGTGCGGCAGGAGTCGTTCAACTCCATCTACATGATGGCCGACTCGGGTGCGCGCGGCTCGGCGGCGCAAATCCGCCAGCTCGCCGGCATGCGCGGGCTGATGGCCAAGCCCGACGGCTCGATCATCGAGACCCCGATCACCGCGAACTTCCGCGAG
>JAJZAQ010000020.1 GCA_021799355.1 Pseudomonadota bacterium | reverse complement strand
CGCAGCGTGCGGTCGGTGCGCCAGTCTTTCGCCAGTTCGACGGCGCTGCGCAACAGTTGGCCCTGGTGCTTCTGCAGCTTGGCCTCGAAGCGCTCGAACAGGGTGAAGGCATCGGCTGTGCCGCCGGCGAAACCGGCGAGGATCTGGTCGTTGTACAGCCGGCGGACTTTGCGTGCCGTGGCTTTGACCACGATATGGCCGAGCGTGACCTGGCCGTCGCCGCCTAGGGCCACGGTGTTGCCGCGGCGGACGCTCAGAATGGTGGTGCCGTGATATTGATCCATGACGGAATGCAGGACTGGAGGGTGGGAATGCGAAAAACGGCCGGGGGTGCCGACGCAGCGCAAGCGGGGGGCGCCGGCGCCTCAGTCGCGGCGGAGCTGGATCAGTGCGTGTTCGTGCAGCCCCAGGATGCTGAACAAACCGGCGATCAGCCGGTGCACCCCGGTGAACTGCAGGGTTTTGCCGGCGTCGTGCTGCAGCATCGCCCAGTTGAGCAGCGCACCGGCGCTGGAAAAGTCGATGCGGCGCAAATGGCGCAGCGAAATGCTCAGCTGGTCGTGGGTTTTCGCCGCCTGCTCCAGCGGGGCGAGAAACGCGCTGGAACTGCCCTGGATCTGCCCGCTGAGCTGCAACTGCGCCGAGCGAGTGCCCGCTGTCCCCAGCACCGAGCTGGGGCCGAGGGCGGAGTGCTGGAAATCCGACGCCGCCGACGCCGCCTGCGTGCCCGCTGCGCTGCCGGGCTCGGTCTCGCTGCGGTCGACTCGGGCGCGGGCGGCCTCCCAGGTCGGCGGAGAAATCTCGTAGGTCACGCAGTAATCGAGCGCGACGGCGTCGAAATCGTCCTGCTGGTTGAGCAGACGCAGCAGCTCCAGGCGCAGCGCCCACCATTGCGGGGCGGCGTCGCGCTGCATCGCCGGCGCCTGCGCCTGGCACAGCGCCAGCAGGGTGTCGGCCCCCTGCAGCGTGACGGTGCAGGCGGTCTGATTGAGGGTTTTGAGCGCTTCGACCAACGCCGGCAGCGCCGCCGGGGCGATGCTGCGCACTT
The DNA here is from genome assembly GCA_021799355.1 of Pseudomonadota bacterium. GTDB lineage: Bacteria > Pseudomonadota > Gammaproteobacteria > Burkholderiales > Burkholderiaceae_C > Thiomonas. Next base: position 44,761 of record JAJZAQ010000020.1, on the reverse strand, counting down.
CGGCAAAGTTCAGCTCGATGGCCGACGGCTTGTTCAGCAGCAGCTTGCGCAGACGCTCGACCTGCGGCGCATCGACGTTGGCGGAAAACACAACCGACGGTTTGAAGCCGGTTGGCGCCGGCCTGGCTGCGGGGGAGGTGGTCGGCAGGCCCTCGTCGATCATGGGCGCCGAGGTCTGGAAACGGCTGACGAAATCGACCACCAGCGCCTCGAATTTGTCGGTCTGCCCCGAGGCCCGGAACAGGTCGAACAGCGCCAGCCACAGTTCTTTTTCCGCGTTCAGATCCGGCGAGTTGGAAATGGCGTCGCGCAGCGCGCTTTCGGCGGCGGCGTCGTCGCCGTTGGCGAAATCCATCACCGCCTGATCGAACAGCGGGTTCGAACTCAGGGCTTCGTGCACCTCGACGGCGAAAAATGCGCTGGGCATGAAGTCGTTGCTCGACCGCAGCCAGCTGTCGCCCGACGCCGCAGCCGGCGCACGCGACGGCAGGGCGTCGGCGCTGAGCCGCGTCGCTTCAGCCAGGGTCGGCTGCTCGTCGAATGCCGCGGTCGGGGGCCGCGGGGCAGCGGTGGGCGGGCCGGCTGGCGTGGGCGCAGCGGGCGGAGTTTGCGGCGGAACCGATGGCGCCAGCGGGGGCACCAGCGGCGGGAGGGTGGACGCGCTGGCCGCTGCGGTCGCCGGCCCCGCTGCGGTGGGCACGTCAGACGGCGAGGAGGGAAGGGCAGCGGGTTTGGTCAGCAGCGTGGTGTCGGCATACGCGGTGTCGACTTTCCACTGGATCGGGCTGGTCGTCGGCGCGTCGGTTGGACGTCCCGCAGTAAGGGGCGCGTTGGGAGTGTTGAGGGCGGCGCTGGCGGGCGCGGCCGCCAGCGGCGGCGGGACGGTTTTGGGGGCGGCAGCGGGCATGGGCCGCGTCACCGGAGCGCGCACCCGCGGCGCCACGGCATGGTCGCCGGCCATCGATTTTTCGATTTCGTTGATTTTGCGCAGTGTTTCGTCACGCGCCTGTGCCGGTGCCGGCTGCGAGCTGATGTCGGGAACGTTGGTCTGCAGGCTGTCGTCGATGCCCAGATCGGTGGTCTCGCGTTTGCGCAGCTTGCGCAGACCGTCGAGTTCACGCTTGCGGATGAAATCGTTTTGCCGCTTCTGGTCTTCGCGGGCCTTGGCCTTGGCCTGGCTCTCGTGTTCCTGCAGCGCACGCTCGTCGGTCAGCGACCAGTCCCGGGTGGGGTTTTTGACAAACGCCCCGACCCGTTTCCAGAAACCGCCTGATCCCGAACTGCTCATACCGTGCCGTCTTTGCGAGGGACGCCGGAGGCGTGTCCGGCGCATTCGTCTGCCAGTGCTGCGTGAGCGACCACTGGCCGATTATCCATCAAGCGTCCACACGCGGTAGCGCTGCCATGACGCCGCGTGGTGCAAACCGTGGTGCCGTGTTGCGAAGCCGCCAAGATGGAACGTCAGTCGTTGTACATTTTCTGCTTGAGCTCGCGCCGCTGCTGGGCTTCGAGCGACAGCGTAGCGGTGGGGCGGGCGAGCAGACGGCCGATGCCGATGGGTTCGCCGGTCTCTTCGCACCAGCCGTATTCGCCGCTGTCGATCCGCGCGAGCGACTGCTCGATTTTTTTCAGCAGTTTGCGCTCGCGGTCGCGGGTGCGCAGTTCCAGTGCGTGCTCTTCCTCGATGGTGGCGCGGTCTGCCGGGTCGGGCACGAGCAGCGTGTCTTCGCGCAGGTGCTCGGTGGTTTCGCCGGCACTCTTGAGCAGATCGTCGCGCATTTTGCTCAGCAGGCGCTTGAAATAGTCGAGTTGCACCTCGTTCATGTACTCGCTTTCCGGCATGGCCAGCAGGTCCTGCTCGGTCAGCTCGGAAACCGGTTTGTTCTTCCAGGCATTGGCCAGCTTCGGGTCGGTTTTTTTCGGGGTGGGTTCGGTAATCGTGCTACTCATGGAACTTCGATCAAGTCGGATGGGTTCGGGCGACTCCATTGCCGCCGGCAAAGGTTTGGCGACGTGGGGTTTGCTGGTGCTCGGGGAGGATCGCCGCAGTGCCGTCGCGGGTTTGGCCGCAGCGGCCTTGGCGCTGGGGACGACCGCCGGCGCCGTGACGCCTGCAACCGGTTTTTTCGGCGCGCCGGCCGTGGTAGCGGAGTGTTTCGCCGCGGATGGTTTGTTCTTCTCGGTCTTGGCCGGCTGTTCCGGCGCTGCAACCGCTTTTTGAGGCGATTTCACCACGAAATTCCTCCCGAATGGTGACACCCACGGCAAACCGCCGTGCCTGGCGTCGCGGTGCCGCGCGGCTTGCGCTTCACCGTATCGAACATTCGGGCCGGTGCGCACTGCCCGGCCCGGGCAACTGCGGTGCGAGCCGACCGGCCTGCCCCCGTAGCCGCCGTTTTCTCCCCAGCAACTGTTGTTCTCTCCTGCGTCAAAGCCGCCCGATTCTATTCATTTCGTGCGACACGGCAATCCCGTGCGCGCCGCGACGCGGGTCTTCAGGCAACCAGACTCTGGCGTAAACCTTGTTCGAGCAGGTCGCGCGGCAGGTCGATGCCGATGAACACCATCTTGCTCTGCCGCGGCTCCTGCGGTCCCCAGGGGGCGGCCAGATCGCTGCCCATGAGCTGGTGCACGCCCTGGAACACCACCTTGCGCTCGATGCCCTGCATCCACAGCACGCCTTTGTAGCGCAGCATGCGCGGGCCGTAGATCTGCACGATGGCGCCAAGAAAGTCTTCGAGCTTGGCCGGATCGAACGGCTTGTCGGCGCGGAACACGAAGGATTTCACGTCGTCGTCGTGGTGATGGTGGTGCGGGTGGTTGCAGTGCTCGCCGTGTTCGTGATGGTGGTGGTCGTGATCGTGATGATCGTGGTCGTGCTCGTCGGCCTTGAGGAAGTCCGGGTCGATGTCGAGCTTGGCGTTGAGGTTGAAGCCTTTGAGGTCGAGCACCTGCGACAGCGGCACCTCGCCGAAATGCACCACGGTCTGTTTGGCACGCGGGTTCATGTGGGTCAGGCGATGCTGCAGGTCGGCGAGTTCGTCGGCGCTGACCAGATCGGCCTTGCTGATGAAAATCTGGTCGGCAAACCCCACCTGCCGGCGCGCTTCCTGCCGGGTGTCGAGCTGCTGGTTGGCGTGCTTGGCGTCGACCAGGGTGAGGATGGCGTCGAGCATGTACTGGCTGGCGACTTCGTCATCCATGAAAAAGGTCTGCGCCACCGGCCCGGGGTCGGCGACGCCGGTGGTCTCGATGATCACGCGGTCAAACGCCAGTTCGCCCTTGCGCCGCTTGTGCGCCAGGTCGGCCAGAGTGGCGCGCAGGTCGTCGCGGATGGTGCAGCAGATGCAGCCGTTGGACATCTGCACGATCTGTTCGCCCTGCTCGCGCACCAGGATGTCGCTGTCGATGTTCTCCTCGCCGAACTCGTTTTCGATCACGGCGATTTTCGAGCCGTGCGCCTCGTTGAGCACGCGGTTGAGCAGGGTAGTCTTGCCACTGCCGAGAAAGCCGGTGACAATGGTGGCGGGAATGAGTGCGGACATGGGACGGTTCCTGGGTTGAAAACGCAAAGATGGGGGCACTGCGACCAAACTCAACGTTTGCGCAGCAGCAGTCCTTTGAGGTAGTCGCCTTCGGGGAAATGCAGCGTCAGCGGGTGATCGGCGCCGGCGCCGGTGCGGGCGACGATTTGCGCATCGGCCGCGGCATCGACCGCGGCTGCGGCAACGATTTTCTGGAACAGCTCGGCGCTGATTCCGCCCGAGCAGGAAAAGGTGAACAGCCAGCCCCCGGGCGGCAGCAGATGCCAGGCCAGGCGGTTGATGTCTTTGTACGCCCGCGCCGCGCGCTCGACCTGCTGCGCACTGGAAGCAAATTTGGGCGGGTCGAGCACGATGGCGTCGAACTGTTCGCCGCCCTCGCGCAGCCGGCGCAAGGTGGCGTTGACGTCGGCGTCGACGAACGTGGTGCGCGCCGGATCGAAGCCGTTGAGCGTCACATGGCGCGCGGCAAGTTCCAGCGCCGCGGCGGAGGAATCCACCGACACCACGTGTTGCGCGCCGCCGGCCAGCGCTGCCAGAGTGAACCCGCCGGTGTAGCAAAAGCAGTTGAGCACACGCTGCACGCCGTGGTCACGCACCACGCTGGCGAACAGCCCGCGGGCGTCGCGCTGGTCGAGGTAGAAGCCGGTCTTGTGGCCGCTGGCCACATCGACCAGCAGCCGCAGCCCATGCTCGCGGATTTCCACCTGCGTCGGCCCGGCGCCGTGCAGCCAGCCGCTGCTTGCCGCCAGTCCCTCGCGTCCACGCACGGCGGCATCGGAGCGCTCGTAGATGCGCACCTGCGGCAGCAGGCTGCGCAGCGCCTGCAGCAGCGCGGGCTTGTGACGTTCGATGCCGGCGCTGCCGGCCTGCAGCACGGCAATGTCGGCGTAGCGGTCGATGATGCAGCCGGGTAGGCCATCGCTTTCGCCATGCACCAGGCGGCAGGCGGTCAGGTCCAGCCCCAGGCTGGTGCGGCGGGCGATCGCCTGGCTCAGCCGCGTGGCGAAAAACCCGGCGTCGATGCGCTGCGCCTCGTCGAAACTCCACACGCGCAGGCGGATCTGCGACGTCGGGCTGTACGCCGCCCAGGCGAGAAAGCGGCCGTCGTCGGCCTGCACGCGCACGGTCTCGCCGCTGTCTGCGCTGCCCTTGGCAACGGCGCTGGCAAAAATCCACGGATGACGGCGCAGCAGCGAGCGCTCCTTGCCGGGGTGCAGACGGATGGTTTTCATGCGGGGTGACGGGGCGGCTCAGGGTTTTTTGTGCGCGCGCGGGTGCGCTGCGTCGTACACCTGCGCCAGGTGTTGGAAGTCCAGCCGGGTGTAGACCTGCGTGGTGGCGATGTTGGCGTGGCCGAGCAATTCCTGCACCGCGCGCAAGTCGCCGCTGGACTGCAACAGGTGCGAGGCGAACGAGTGCCGCAGCATGTGCGGATGCACGCCGGTGTCCACACCGGCCTGGCGGGCGAGTTCACGCAATTCCAGCCAGACGCGCTGCGGGGTCAGCCGTGCGCCGTGCGCGCCGACGAACAATGCCGCCTGGGCGTCAGCGCCAGACTGCGGCCGCAGCAGGGTCGGCCGCAGTTGCACCCAGTGCCGCAGCGCAGCCAGTGCCGGTGCGCCCACCGGCACGGTGCGGCGTTTGTTGCCCTTGCCGGTGACGGTGACTTCGCCGGCATCCCAGTCGATCCAGCCGCGAGCGGCGGCGCTGGGACGCACGTCCAGACCGGTGAGTTCGGAGACGCGCAGACCGCTGGAATACAGCAGTTCGGCGATGGCATGGGCGCGGGCGTCGCGTGTGGCTGCCGGTTCGTGCAGGCGGCGTGCCGCCGTCGTCTGCGCCGGCGGCACGAAGGCGGCCAGCGCCACCGCCTGCTCGACCGGCAGCGCCTTGGGCAGCGGTTTGGCGGACTTGGGCGCGCGCACGTCCTGCACCGGGTTGGCGCTGACGTGGCCGTGGCGGCCGAGCCAGCGGTAGAAGCTGCGCCAGGCCGACAGCCGCGCGGCGATGGCGCGCGGCGTCATTCCCGCAGCGTGCAGTTGCGCCGCCCAGCGGCGCACATGCTGCGACTGCACTGCCTCGCCGTGCAGCGCCTGCGCGCGCTGCAGCAGGTCGTCGAGGTCGCGGCGGTAATTGGCCAGCGTGCCCGCGGCCAGCCGCCGCGTGCTCCGGACGTCGGCGAGATAGTCGTCCGCCAGGCGGCGCAGGGCGGGCGCAGTGGCGTCGGCAGGCGCTGACATGCGACGGTGTTTCAGCGCGCCAGCAGCCCGAGCAGCGCGGCGCTGGCGAGCTGGCCGATGTGCACGAGGAAGTCGGTGCCCATGTCGGCAGTGAATCGCTGGCTGTCGGGCGAGGCCAGCACCAGCAGCCCCATGCACATGCTGGTATGCGGGTTCTGCAGCGGCACCAGGGCGATCGACTGCGCCATGTGCGCATCGGGCAGCCAACGTGTGGCTTCGAACCCCGGGTTGGGGCCGACGAACGGCGCGGCCAGGCTGGCGGCGAAGGTGCGCGCGTCGTCGCTGACCGCGGTGGCGAAATCCAGCGCGGAAAACTCGTCGCGCACCGGCCAGATTTTGAGTGCGGTCATCGGCAGGTCGAAGCCGGTTTTGAGCGCTTGCTGCAAGGCCTGCGGCAGCTGCGCCGGGTCGCCGTGCTGCGCCAGCATGACGTCGCGCGCCCACAGCAGCAGTTTGCCGGCCAACGCCTCGTTGTCCACGGCGTTGCGCATCATCGCGGCCAGCCGGTGTTCGAGGGTACGCATCTTGTCACGCAGCATCTCCATCTGCCGCTCCTGCAGCGACACCGCGCGGTTGCCGTGCGGACTGGCCAGTTGAATGCTGGTCAGCAGCTCGGCGTGACGTTCGAAAAACTCGGGATGCGCAGCCAGATAGGCCGCCAGATCGTGTTCGTTCCATTCCATTGGGGCTTCTCCATCAGGGCAGATCGGGCAGGTCGATCGTGCCGTCAAAAACGAATGCCGCCGGCCCGGTCATGCGCACCGTCTCCCCCATGCCGCCCCAGGCGACGGTGAGCACGCCGCCGCGGGTGTGCACGTCGACGGCGCCGCGCAGCCAGCCGTGGCGCAACCCGGCGACCACCGCGGCGCAGGCGCCGGTGCCGCAGGCCAGGGTTTCGCCAGCGCCACGCTCCCACACCCGCAGACGCACGTGCTGCGGATCGACGATTTGCAGGAAGCCGGCGTTGACGCGGCGGGGAAAGCGCGGGTGATGCTCGATCTGCGGGCCGAGCACGTCCACCGCGGCGGTTTGCACGTCGTCGACCCGTTGCACCGCGTGCGGATTACCCATCGACAGCACGCTGACCCACACCGTGGTGTCGTCGGCCAGCTCCAGCGGCCATTGCGCAAAGCCATTGACGTCGCGCGGGGTCAGACCGCCGGGATCGAACGGCACCCGCTCGACGGCGAACAACGGCGCACCCATGTCGACGCTGACGCGGCCGTCGGCCTGTAGTTCGGGTTCGATCACCCCGGAAAGCGTCTGCACCCGGATGCGGCGTTTGGACGTCAGCCCCTTGCCGTGCACGTAGGCGACGAAGCAGCGTGCACCGTTGCCGCACTGTTCGACTTCGCCGCCGTCGGCGTTGAAAATGCGGTAGCGGAAATCGACCCCCGGGGTGTCGGCGGGCTCGACCAGCAGGATCTGGTCGGCACCGACGCCGAAATGCCGGTCGGCGAGCAGGCGCAGTTGTGCCGCGCTCAGCGCCAGCGGCGCGCGGGTAGCGTCGAGCACGACGAAGTCGTTGCCGGCGCCGTGCATTTTGGTGAACGCGAGTCGCATGGGTCAGTACATCGAAGGCTGATTCTCGGGCCGGGTTTTGAACCGCTTGTGCACCCAATGGTATTGCGCGGGCATGGTGCGGACCTGCTCCTCGATGAAGCGGTTCATGCGCCGCAGGTCGGCGTCGATGTCCGCGGGTTTGCCGCGGGCATCCAGGGTGGGGAAATCGCTCCACGCCGGGTGCACATGGATGGCGTAGCCGCGCGCTGCAGGCAGGATGCGCGTGACCACCGGGTAGACGCGCGCGTCGGCCGAAGCCGCCAGACGCGGCGCTACGTCCAGCGTGGCAGCGGGAATGCCGAAAAAATCGATGAAGCGCGCGCTGCGGCGGCCGAAATCCATGTCCGGCAGGGTGTAGAACGGCACACCGGCGCGCAGTTGCCGCAGCATGCCGGCGGCGCCATCGTGCCGCGACACGATGGCCGCGGTGTGAAAGCGGCTGCGCCGTGCCACCACCCAGGCGTCGAGCACCGGATTTTTTTGCGGCGTGTACATCCCTGACACCGGCCGCGGCGCCACCAGGCTCAGCGCCGTCCAGCCGGCATCCAGCCCCTCGAAGTGAAAGCCCAGCAGCAGGGTGTTGCGGCTGCCGTCCAGCGCCTCGGCCACCGGGCCGTCCAGATGCAGCAGCCGGCGTAGCCGCCGCGGGCTGGCGTACCACAGCACGCCGCGCTCCAGAAAAGCACGGGCGACATAGGTGAAGTGCTGCCGCGCCACCCGGCGGCGTTGCGCCGGACTCCATTCAGGAAAGCACAGCTCCAGGTTGCGCAGGGTGATGCGGCGGCGCGAAGCGGCCAGCGGCCACAGCACCCAGCCCACGGCCACCCCCAGCGCGGCCAGCAGGGGATAGGGCAGCAGGTGCAGCAGCCAGATGAGCGCGATGCTCAGACGGGCGAGCAGCGCTTTCATCGTGCCGCCTCCTGCGCCGTGGTGGGGGCGGGCGGCGCACCTGCCGGGCGTTTGTAGCGGTTGTAGCCCCACAGGTATTGCTCGGGACAGCGGCAGATGAGCCGTTCCATGGCCTGGTTGATTTGTGTGGCGGCGCGCTGCGGATCGGCGTCGAGCGCCTCGGTCAGCGGTTCGAGCGTGAGGGTGTAGCCCCGGCCGGCAGGCAGGCGCAGTGCGCTGGCGAGGATGATGCCGGCGTTGCCCAGCTGCACCAGACGCGCCGGCAGTGTCATGGTATAGGCCGGGCGGCCGAAAAAATCCGCCCACACGCCGTCGCCCGCGGCCGGCGCCTGATCGGGCAGCAGGCCCACGGCCTGCCCGGCACGTAGCGCGCGCAGCAACTGCCGTACCCCGGCGAGGTTCGCCGGTGCGGTGGCCAGGTTGTGGCGCTGGCGCGATGCCAGCGCCAGGGGCTGCAACGCCGCTTTGCGCGGTGGGCGGTACAGCACCGTGATCGGGCCCCACTGCGCGGCGATTTGCGCCGACACGTCAAAGCAGCCCAGATGCGGCGTGAGGTAGAGCACGCCGCGGCCCTGCGCGCGCAGCGCATCGACGTGTTCTTTGCCGCTCACCCGTACCCGGTGCACCGGCGCCGCGCTGCCGCGGGCGAACCACACCGCCGGCAGCTCGCCGACCATCCGTCCGGCATGCGCCGCGGCGCGCCACGCCAGCCGCCGCGGGTCGTAACCGGCCTGGCGCAGATGGGCGCGCAGCCGCCGGCGGTACGTCGCCGAGGCGGCGTACACCAGCAGACCGAGCGCCGCTCCCATGCCCTGGAGCAGGCCCAGCGGCAGGTGCGACAGCAGGCGGAACAGACGCAGCATGGAGTCCTTGGCAGCAAAAGGGTGTCATCTTACGGATTGGCGCCGCGGCGTGGCGGGCATAGAATGCAGCGCACTGCCGCCGAGTTAATGTGACAACTTGCGGGGCGGCAGTGGCGGCGGGCGCGAGCCTGCCGGCGAACATCCGCTAAAGCGTCGCCGTGCGAGACCCAAACGGTGGCGTCCAACCCAACACCTGAAAGGTCCGTCATGGCAAACCACTTTCTGTTCACGTCCGAATCCGTCTCCGAAGGCCACCCCGACAAGGTCGCCGACCAGATTTCCGACGCCATCCTCGACGCCATCTACGCGCAGGATCCGATGGCGCGCGTGGCCGCCGAAACCCTGGCCAACACCGGATTGATCGTTCTCGCCGGTGAAATCACCACCAACGCCGTGGTCGATTACATCCAGGTGGCGCGCAACACCTTGAAGCGCATCGGCTACGACGACGCCGATTTCGGCATCGACCACAAAAGCTGTGCGGTGCTCGTCGCCTACGACAAGCAGAGCCCGGACATCGCGCAGGGCGTGGACCGGGCGCACGACGACAACCTCGACCAGGGCGCCGGCGACCAGGGGCTGATGTTCGGCTACGCCTGCGACGAAACCCCCGAGCTGATGCCCGCGCCGATCTACTACGCGCATCGCCTGGTCGAACGGCAGAGCCAGCTGCGGCGCGACGGCCGGCTGCCCTGGCTGCGCCCGGACGCCAAGAGCCAGATCACTTTCCGTTACGAAAACGGCCGCCCGGCGGCGATCGACACCGTGGTGCTGTCCACCCAGCACGCGCCCGAGGTCGAGCTGGCCGATTTGCGCGAGGCGGTGATCGAACACATCATCAAACCCGTGCTGCCGCCGGAATTCATGCGCGGCGAGGTCAAATATCTCATCAACCCGACCGGACGCTTCGTCATCGGCGGCCCGCAGGGCGACTGTGGGCTGACCGGGCGCAAAATCATCGTCGACACCTACGGTGGTGCCGCGCCGCACGGCGGCGGCGCGTTCTCCGGCAAGGACCCGACCAAGGTCGACCGCTCGGCGGCCTACGCCGCGCGCTATGTGGCGAAGAACATCGTCGCCGCCGGGCTGGCGAAAAAATGCCTGGTGCAGATTTCCTACGCCATCGGCGTGGCGCAGCCTACCAGCATCATGGTCACGACCCAGGGCACCGGGGTGCTCGACGACGCCAGGCTGGAACAACTGGTGCGCCGGCATTTCGATCTGCGCCCCAAAGGCATCATCCAGATGCTCGACCTGCGCCGGCCGATCTACGAAAAAACCGCGTCGTATGGCCACTTCGGCCGCGACGAGCCGGAGTTTTCCTGGGAGGCGACCGACAAGGCGGCGGTGCTGCGCGAAGACGCCGGGCTGGGAGCGCTGCAGGCGGTGGCTGCGGTTTGAACGGCGCGAAATGATCGCCCCGCCGGCTTGCTCTGCCAGCGGTCAGTCGGCGAAGCGGTCGGTGGCGTCGAGCAGGCGCGACAGAATCCCCGCCTCGTCATAGGCATGGCCGGCGTCGGCGACGAGCTGCAGATCCGCCTGCGGCCAGGCGCGGTGCAGCTCCCAGGCAGTTTTCACCGGGGTGCAGACGTCGTAGCGCCCCTGCACGATCACGCCGGGGATGCCGGCGAGTTTGCCGGCGTCGCGGATGAGCTGGCCCTCCTGCAGCCAGCCACGGTGCACGAAATAGTGGTTTTCGATGCGCGCGAACGCCAGTGCGAACGCCGCGTCGGCATGGCGGGCGGCGCTGTCCGCGCTGGGAATCAGCCGGATGGTGCGCCCTTCCCACACGCTCCACGCACGGGCGCACGCCTGCTGCACCTGCGCGTCGGCACCGGTGAGACGCCGGTGGTACGCGGCGATGAGATCATGACGCTCGGCAGGGGGGATGGGGGCGACGAAATCCTCCCAAAAATCGGGAAACAGCCAGGACGCGCCGTCCTGGTAGAACCAGCGCAGCTCGTCCTGCCGCAAGGTGAATATGCCGCGCAGCACCAGCGCCGCCACGCGTTGCGGATGGGTCTGGGCATACGCCAGCGCCAGCGTGCTGCCCCACGAGCCGCCGACGACCACCCAGCGGTGGATGTTCCATTGCGCCCGCAGCCGCTCGATGTCCGCCACCAGATGCCACGTGGTGTTGTCGTCCAGGCTGGCGTGCGGCGTGGAGCGGCCGCAGCCGCGCTGGTCGAACAGTAGCACGCAGTAACGCTGTGGGTCGAACAGCCGGCGGTGCTCCGGCGCACAGCCCGCACCCGGCCCGCCGTGCAGGAATACCGCCGGCGTGCCGTGCGGGTTGCCGCAGCGTTCCCAGTACACGCGGTGGCCGTCGCCGGTGTCGAGCATGCCGGTTTCGAACGGTTCGATCGGCGGGTAGAGGGTGCGGGTGGTCATGCGGCGAAACGGCGAGGCGGAATGTCGCTCCTAGAATACCGCCATTCTTTGCTTCCAGCGCATCCCGCTCGCTTCTCATGTCGACTCCAGACCTCTCCGGCGCCAGCGTCAACCCGCAGGCCAATGTGTATTTCGACGGCAAATGCATCAGTCACAGCCTGACCCTGGCCGATGGCCGCAAGGCTTCGGTCGGCGTCATCCTCCCCTCGACCCTGACCTTCAATACCGGCGCGCCGGAGGTGATGGAGTGCGTCGCCGGCGCCTGCGAATACCGTCTGCCGGGCAGCGAGCAGTGGCTGCGTTCCAACCCGGGCGAGCGCTTCAGCGTACCGGCCAACTCGCGCTTTGACATCCGCGTGCCCGAAGGCGTCGCGGCCTATCACTACATCTGCTATTTCGGGTAAGCCGCACCATGCCCAACATTCTGCAAACCCTGCCCAAAGGGCAAAAAGTCGGCATCGCGTTTTCCGGTGGGCTCGACACCTCGGCCGCGCTGCTGTGGATGAAGCAAAAGGGCGCGATTCCTTACGCCTACACCGCCAACCTCGGTCAGCCCGACGAAAGCGATTACGACGCCATCCCCCGCCGCGCGCTGGCCTTCGGCGCAGAAAAGGCGCGACTGATCGACTGCCGCAAGCAACTGGTGCATGAGGGCATCGCCGCAATCCAGTGCAACGCGTTTCACATCAGCACCGCCGGCGTCACCTACTTCAACACCACCCCGTTGGGCCGCGCCGTGACCGGCACGATGCTGGTGGCGGCGATGCACGAAGACGGCGTGGACATCTGGGGTGACGGCAGCACCTTCAAGGGCAACGACATCGAGCGCTTCTACCGCTACGGCCTGCTGACCAACCCGGCGCTGAAAATCTACAAACCCTGGCTGGACCAGACGTTCATCGACGAACTCGGCGGCCGCAAGGAAATGAGCGAGTTCCTCATCCGCCACGGCTTCGACTACAAAATGAGCGTCGAAAAGGCGTACAGCACCGACAGCAACCTGCTCGGCGCAACGCACGAAGCCAAGGATCTGGAGCACCTGAACTCGGGCATTCGCATCGTTAACCCCATCATGGGCGTGGCGTTCTGGAAGCCCGAGGTCGAAATCAAGCCCGAAGAAGTGACCGTGCGCTTCGACGAAGGCGTACCGGTGGCGCTCAACGGCCGCACCTTCGACGACCCGGTGGCGCTGTTTGTCGAAGCCAACGCCATCGGCGGCCGCCACGGTCTGGGCATGAGCGACCAAATCGAAAACCGCATCATCGAAGCCAAGAGCCGCGGCATCTACGAAGCTCCGGGCATGGCGCTGCTACACATCGCCTACGAGCGGCTGGTCACCGGCATCCACAACGAAGACACCATCGAGCAATACCGCATCAACGGCCTCAAGCTCGGTCGCCTGCTCTATCAAGGCCGCTGGTTCGACCCGCAGGCGCTGATGCTGCGCGAAACCGCGCAGCGCTGGGTGGCGCGGGCGATCACCGGCGAGGTCACGCTGGAACTGCGCCGCGGCAACGATTATTCGATCCTCAACACCGAAAGCCCCAACCTCACCTACGCCCCCGAGCGGCTGAGCATGGAAAAGGTCGAAGACGCACCGTTCACCCCCGCTGACCGCATCGGCCAACTCACGATGCGCAATCTCGACATTGCCGACACCCGCGCCAAGCTCGGCATCTACGCGCAGACCGGGCTGATTTCGCCGGGAGAAGGTTCGGATCTGTTGCGCATCGAGGGAGAGAAACGGCACTGATGGCTGGTTGCCATCCAGCCGCAGCGATCCGACCCTCGCCGTCCTCGCTGCCCGGGGTCGGCCACACGCCGTGTGGCGCTGCACTGCGGCGTTCGGTAAACTTCGCGCATGTCCGCCGCACGCCGATTCGCCCTGAGTCCCGCACCCGCTGTCGCAGCCGGTGTACTTGCGTGCGGCAGAGCCGGCAACATCAAAACCACGACCATCAAGGGCTGACGCCAGCTCCGGTTCGTCGTGCGCCCTCCGGCCTGACGAGCCGGGCAAAGTCAGGCGTGGATCTGCTGTTTGACTTGAAAGGGTGTGTGAAATGAGCAATAAGGCGGTCGTGGGCCTGGTGGGCTGGCGCGGCATGGTCGGTTCGGTGCTGATGCAGCGCATGCGCGAAGAAAACGACTTCGCGCTGTTCGAGCCGGTGTTTTTCAGTACCAGCAACGCCGGCGGCAAGGCGCCACCGCTGGCGCAAAACGAAACCACGCTGCGCGACGCCTACGACCTGGAGCAACTGCGCCGCTGCGACATCATCGTCACTGCGCAGGGCGGCGACTACACCACCGCGGTGTTCGACAAGCTGCGCGCGTCAGGGTGGAACGGGCACTGGATCGATGCGGCCTCGACGTTGCGCATGCGCGACGACTGCATCATCATTCTCGACCCGGTGAACCGCCCGGTGATCGACGCCGCGCTGGCCAAAGGCGGAAAAAACTGGATCGGCGGCAACTGCACGGTGAGCTGCATGCTCATGGGAGTCGGTGCGCTATACAAGGCCGGGCTGGTCGAGTGGATGACCAGCATGACCTACCAGGCGGCCTCTGGCGGCGGCGCGCAGCACATGCGCGAGCTGCTCACCCAGTTCGGCCTGCTCAACGGCGCCGTCAAACCCTTGCTCGACGACCCGGCCTCGGCCATTCTGGACATCGACCGCGACGTGCTGGCGCAGCAAAAGGCGCTCGACGCGGTGCAGACGCAGCACTTCGGCGTTCCGCTGGCAGGCAACCTGATTCCGTGGATCGACAAAGATCTGGGCAACGGCGTATCGCGCGAGGAATGGAAAGCGGGGGCGGAAACTAACAAAATCCTTGGCCAGGGCGCCGGGTTCGGCACGCCGGCGGTGCCGGTCGACGGTTTTTGCGTGCGCATCGGCGCCATGCGCTGCCACAGCCAGGCGCTGACCTTCAAGCTGAAAAAAGACGTGCCGCTCGACGAAATCGAAGCCATGATCGCCGCCGACAACGCCTGGGTGAAAGTGGTGCCCAACACGCGCGAGGCGACGATGCAGCAACTCACCCCGGTGGCCGTGACCGGCACGCTGCAGATTCCTGTGGGGCGGCTGCGCAAACTGGCGATGGGCCCGGACTATCTGGGGGCGTTCACCGTGGGCGATCAGCTGCTTTGGGGGGCAGCCGAGCCGCTGCGCCGTATGCTGCGCATTCTGCTCGAAACACGCTGAAGGCGCGCGGGCCGTCCGGCCCGGCGTTGGTGTGCGGCAGGGAAAATCGCCGGAATGCCACAGTTCACGGCATCCGGGCGGCGCCCGCCCGCGTCTTAACTTGTCAGCCTAATTCGTTGATGATATGGTGAAATTTGACGCATCTCGGCGTGCCATCCGCAGAGAAATGCGCATATTCGAATTCACCATTCATTGGGGGGCAGCCGACATGCTGCGACTGAACACTCGACGACTGGCTCTGGCCATCGCGCTGGGCGCAACCGCAGGGCAGGCTTGCGCTTTCGGCCTGGGCAGCATCAAGGTGCAATCCGCGCTGGGTCAACCGTTGCGCGCCGAAATCGACATCACGCAGCTCAGCGCGGATGAAGCGTCCTCTCTCAAGGTCGGCGTGGCGCCGCCGGATGCATTCCAGGCGGCCAAACTGCACTACAGCAGCGCATTGTCCGGCGTGCAGGTCAAACTCGAACGCAGCCCCGACGGCCGTGCTTACCTGCGCGTGACCTCCACCAGCCCGATCAACGAGCCATTCCTCGATCTGCTCATCCGTGCCCAATGGTCCAGCGGCCAGCTCAGCCGCGACTACACCCTGCTGCTCGATCCACCGGGCTTCCACGGCGCACCCAGCGCGGCGCAGGTGCCGGTGCAGACCGCAGCGCCGCAGGCCAGCGCTCCCGCGGAGGCCGCCGCACCGGCCATGCCCCCTGCGCCGGCGCTGCAAACCCCTGCGCACGGCGCCGTGCCGCGCAAGCCCGCAGCCGCGAACGCGGCGCAGGGCACGTCTTATGTAGTCAAGCGCGGTGACACGTTGAGCAAGATCGCCGCCGCCACTGGCGTCGGGGCCGTGTCGCTCGACCAGATGCTCACGGCCATCTACCGCGCCAACCAGTCGGCGTTCATCGACGGCAACATCAACCTGCTCAGGGCCGGTGCCGTGCTGCACCTGCCCAGCGCCGAGCAGGCGCAGGCGATTCCACAGACCGAAGCCCGCCGCTTCGTCGTCACGCAAAGCGAGAGCTTCAACGCCTATCGCCGGCGTCTGGCGCAGATGAGCGAGCAGTCCACGCCGCAGGCCGCGACGTCGCAGCGTGAGGCCAGCGGCAAGGTACAGGCGCAGGTGCAGGAACCTGCCGCCACCGGGGCGCAGGCAGAGAACAAACTCAAGCTGAGCAAGGCCGAGGTCGCGGCGAAAAAAGGCGAGCAGACGGCGCAGCAGATCGCCGAGCAAAAGCAGATCGAGCTCGACAAACAGAAGATCAAGCAACTGCAGAAAAACGTCGATGAACTCGCCGCGCTGTCCAAGCAGGCGCAAACCGTGGCTGCGGCCAAGCCGCAGGCAGCGGCGCCGGCGGCTGCGGCGAGCACATCCGGCGCGGCCACGTTGCCAGTGGCCAGTCCGCTGCCGGCTTCGGCCGCCAAGGCGGCGTCTGCGCCTGCGGTGGCGGCCGCGTCGGCTGCGGCATCCGCGGCGAAACCGGCGTCTGCGCCGCATGGTGCTTCGGCGGCCACGCCTGCGGCCAAGCCCGCGGCGCCCAAACCCAAGCCGGTGCAGCCGGCACCGGCAGAGCAGGAAAGCTTTTTCAGCAGCCTGCTGTCCAACCCGCTGTTGTTGCCCGCCGGTGGCGGTCTGGTGATTCTGCTGCTCATCCTCGCCTGGCTGGCGCAGCGGAAAAAAGCCGCCAAGTCGCAGCGCGACGTGTCGGTGTTCGACAGCCGCATGAGCGTGGCCGACAGTTTTTTTGGTGGCACTGGCGGCGAGCGCGTGGACACGCGCAACGGCACGATGAGCTCGGCGTTTTCGTCGAGCCAGCTCGACACCAATGATGTCGATCCGGTGGCCGAGGCCGATGTGTATCTGGCCTATGGCCGGGATTTGCAGGCCGAGGAAATCCTGAAAGAAGCGGTCAAGGCCAATCCCGACCGCCTGGCCGCGCGGCTCAAACTGCTCGAAATCTACGCCAAACGCAAGGATTCGCGCTCGTTCGAGGTCGGCGCCGCCGAGCTGTTCGCGCTGACACAGGGCGTGGGCGAAGACTGGAAGCGCGCGCAGGATCTCGGCCGCAGCCTCGATCCCGTCAACCCGCTGTATCACAACACGGTGCCGCCGAGCACGCTGGGCAGCACGCCGACCATGCCGCAGACCGAGTTCCCTGCGGCGACGCCCACGGCGCTGGCAGCGCTGACGCCGCAAACCCTGCCCAGCACCGAGATGCTCTCGGCGCTGGACACCGCGGCGGCGGCCAAGCAGTCTCTGCCCGAGCATCTGGACCTCGACCTCAGCCTGCCGGTGGGCGAGCCGGCGGCGTCGACGTCTGCTGCGCCGCAGGCGCCCGTTTCACCGCAGCCGCCTGCTGCGGTCGCGCAGGCGCCCGCTGCTGTCGAAGTGCCGCAAACCCAGGCGCCGGCGGCCTCTAGCCCAACCCCGCCTGCCGCGGGCAAGCCGGCGGAGGAGGACTTTTTGCTCTCCGGCGGTCTGGATTTCCACGT
This sequence comes from Pseudomonadota bacterium, assembly GCA_021799355.1. Classification (GTDB taxonomy): domain Bacteria; phylum Pseudomonadota; class Gammaproteobacteria; order Burkholderiales; family Burkholderiaceae_C; genus Thiomonas. The sequence continues at coordinate 27,566 of JAJZAQ010000020.1, read as the reverse complement.
GCCGTCGGATTTTGCCGCGCCGGCATCGACCCTGGCGGCAGCCGAGCCTGCCCAGCCTGCCGCGGCGCCCGACGAACACACCATGGAGTTCGACCTCAGCGGCATTACGCTGGGAGAACCCGAGGCGCCGGCCAAGCCCGCCGCGCCGGCGCCGGATGCTGCGGCAGCCGCGCCGGATGAGCTGCCCAAGCTGGAGCCGCAGTTCGACGAATCGCAGCCCGCGCTCGATCTGCGGCTGGAACTGGCGGCAGAGAGCATGGCCATCGGCGACACCGAGTCGGCGCGCAATCTGCTCGGCGAAGTGATCGCCGAGGGCGATCCGCAGCTGAAAAAGCGCGCGCAGGACATGCTGGACAAACTTGGGCGCTGAACATCCCGGGCCGCAGCCCGGGCAGCGCGTGGTGCTCGGGCTGAGTTATCTCGGCAGCACGGCCTGCGGCTGGCAGAGCCAGCCCAGCGGTTGCGGTGTGCAGGATCGGCTGGAGCGTGCGCTGCAGCAGTTTCTCGGCCAGCCGGTGCGCACCGTCTGCGCCGGGCGCACCGATGCCGGGGTGCACGCCCTCGGGCAGGTCGTGCATTTCGACAGCCCGCTGCAGCGCGAGGAGTTCTCCTGGGTGCGCGGAGTCAACGCGTTTTTGCCGCGCGAGGTGGCGGTGCAATGGGCGCGCACCGGGGTATCGTCGGGCTTCGATGCGCGGCGCAGCGCGTTTCAGCGGCGCTACCGCTATGTGTTGCGCAACCATCCGGTGCGTCCCGCGCTGGACGCCGGGCGCGTCGGCTGGACGCATCGGCCGCTCGATCTCGACCGTCTGCGTGCCGCGGCGCAGTGCCTGCTGGGCACCCACGATTTCAGCGCCTTTCGTTCCAGCGAATGCCAGGCGCGCAGCCCGGTCAAAACCCTGCACGCCATCGACATCCAGCGCGTGGGCGATTATGTCGTTTTCGACCTGCGCGCGAACGCGTTTTTGCACCACATGGTGCGCAATCTAGTCGGCAGCCTGCTGGCGGTGGGCAACGGCTCCAAGCCGGTGGAGTGGCTGGCCGATGTGCTGCAACGCGGCGACCGCAGCCTGGCGGCGCCGACCTTCATGCCCGATGGCCTGTATTTCGTCGGCCCGGATTACCCGGCAGAATTCGGCTTGCCAGCGGCACCGCACCCTTGGGCGCCGTTGTTTTGACCCTGGCTTTGCACCATGACGGCCCGGCCTGAAACCCCGCACCGCACCCGCATCAAAATCTGCGGAATCACCCGTGTCGACGACGCACAGGCGGCGGCGCACGCCGGTGCCGACGCCATCGGCCTGGTGTTTTACCCGCCCAGCCCGCGCCATGTCAGTCTGCAGCAGGCACAGCGCATTGCGCGCAGCCTGCCGCCGTTCGTCTCGGTCGTCACGCTGTTCGTCAACGCCACCCCCACGCTGGTCGAGGACGTGATCGCGCAGGTGCGCCCGGCGCTCTTGCAGTTCCACGGGGACGAGGCGCCGGAGGACTGTACCCGCTATGGCCACCCCTACTTGCGCGCCGCGCGCATGCGCGAGGGGCTGGATTTGCTAGACTTTGCAGCCAGGTTTTCCACTGCGCAGGCCCTCGTTCTGGATGCATTCGTGCCCGGATACGGCGGCGGCGGCGAGGTCTTCGATTGGTCACGCATTCCAGCAAACGTCGCGCTTCCCCTCGTTTTGTCTGGTGGGTTGCATGCTGCAAATGTGACGTCTGCCATCCGGCAGGTGCATCCCTGGGGCGTTGACGTCAGTTCCGGCGTCGAAGCGTCCAAAGGCATCAAGAGCGCGCAGCGCATCCACGAGTTCGTCGCTGCGGTGCGTGCAGCAGATCAGTAAGCCGCAGCGGGCCCGACCGCTGCGGCAGCCCGCGAGACCCACCATGTTCGATTACGCCTACCCCGATGCACACGGCCATTTCGGCCCATACGGCGGCAGCTTCGTCGCCGAAACCCTGAGCCACGCCCTGGAAGAACTCCAGGCCGCCTACGACCACTACAAAAACGACCCGGAATTCCTCGACGAATTCCGCTACGAGCTCAAGCACTTCGTCGGTCGCCCCAGCCCGATCTACCACGCCGCGCGGCTGAGCGACAAACTCGGCGGGGCGCGCATCTACCTCAAGCGCGAAGACCTCAACCACACCGGTGCGCACAAGATCAACAACACCATCGGCCAGGCCATGCTCGCCCGGCGCATGGGCAAGCCGCGGGTGATTGCCGAAACCGGCGCCGGGCAGCACGGCGTGGCCACGGCGACCATCGCCGCGCGCTACGGCATGGAGTGCGTGGTGTACATGGGCAGCGAAGACGTCAAGCGCCAGTCGCCCAACGTCTACCGCATGAACCTGCTGGGCGCGCGCGTCGTCCCGGTGGAGTCGGGCAGCAAGACGCTCAAGGACGCGCTCAACGAGGCGCTGCGCGACTGGGTGACGCATGTGGAACACACGTTCTACATCATCGGCACCGTCGCCGGTCCGCACCCCTACCCGCAAATGGTGCGCGATTTCCAGCGGGTGATCGGCGATGAATGCCTGCGGCAGATGCCGGAGATGACCGGCCGCCAGCCCGACGTGGTGATCGCCGCCGTCGGCGGCGGCAGCAACGCCATGGGCATCTTCTATCCCTACATCCCGCACGACAAGGTGCGGCTCATCGGCGTCGAGGCCGCCGGGCTCGGACTGGACACCGGGCGGCATGCGGCGTCGATTTCGGCGGGAACGCCCGGCGTGCTGCACGGCAACCGCACTTATCTGCTGCAGGACGACCACGGGCAGATCATCGAAACCCACTCGGTGTCCGCCGGGCTGGACTACCCCGGCGTCGGCCCCGAGCACGCCTGGCTGCACGACCTCGGCCGTGCCGAGTATGTCGGCGTCACCGACGACGAAGCGCTGGCGGCGTTTCACGAACTCTGCCGCACCGAAGGCATCATCCCGGCGCTCGAATCGAGCCACGCGCTGGCGCATGCCATCAAGCTCGCGCCGCAGATGCGCCGGGATGAAATCATCCTGGTCAACCTCTCCGGCCGCGGCGACAAGGACATCAACACCGTGGCGGCGCGCGAAGGGGTGAGCTTCGACACCCTGTTCGGCCGCCAGCCGGGAGCGCAAAAATGAAACAGACCCTTGACGCGCTGCACGCGTCGCCCGCCGTGGGGGGCTCCATGCCCTCGGAGCGGCCGCGCGGCATGGAGATGAACCGCATCGACCAGCGTTTTGCCCAGTTGCGTGCGCAGGGCCGCAAGGCGCTCATTCCCTACATCGCCGCGGGCGACCCGGCGCCCGCCGTCACCGTCGAGCTGATGCACGCGCTGGTGCAGGGCGGCGCCGACGTCATCGAGCTGGGCGTGCCGTTTTCCGACCCGATGGCCGACGGCCCGGTGATCCAGCGCGCCACCGAACGCGCCATCGCCCAGGGCGTGGGGCTGCCGCAGGTGCTCGACTTCGTCCGTGCCTTCCGCCAGACCGACGCCGTCACCCCCATCGTGCTCATGGGCTACGCCAACCCGGTGGAGCGCTTCGGCGTCGATGCCTTCGTCGCCGCGGCGCAGGCGGCGGGGGTGGACGGCGTGCTCATTGTCGATTACCCGCCGCAGGAAAGCGAAGCCTTCGCCGCCGCGCTCAAGGCCGCCGGCATCGCGCCGATTTTTCTGCTCGCTCCCACCAGCACCGAGCAGCGCATGGCCGACGTCGGCCGTATCGCCAGCGGTTATGTGTATTACGTGTCGCTCAAGGGCGTGACCGGCGCCGGCCATCTCGACACCTCGGCGGTGGCGGCGATGCTGCCGCGCATCCGCGCGCATGTGCGTGTTCCCGTGGGAGTAGGATTCGGCATCCGCGACGCGCAGACCGCGCGCGCCATCGGCGCGCTGGCCGATGCCGTGGTCATCGGCTCGCGCCTGATCGAACTGCTGGAGGCGCAGCCTGCCGCGCAGGCGGCCGACGTGGCGCGCCGCTTCATTCAGGACATTCGCCAGGCGCTCGACGCCGCGTGAGGAGAGACGGACATGAGTTGGCTCGAAAAGCTCCTACCCCCGAAGATTCAGCAAACCAGCCCGCAGGATCGCCGCCAAGTGCCCGAGGGGCTGTGGGTGAAGTGCCCGTCGTGCGAGTCGGTGCTGTACAAGTCCGATCTGGAACTCAACCAGAACGTCTGCCCCAAGTGCGGCCATCACATGCGCATCGGTGCGCGCGCGCGGCTCGATGCGCTGCTCGACGCCGAAGGGCGGTATGAGATCGGCCAGGAAGTGCTGCCGGTCGATCCGCTGAAGTTCAAGGACAGCCGCAAATACCCCGACCGGCTGAAAGAGGCGTTGGAAAACACCCAGGAAACCGACGCCTTGGTGGTCATGGGCGGAGCCATCCAGACCCTGCCGGTGGTGGTGGCCTGCTTCGAGTTCGAGTTCATGGGTGGGTCGATGGGCTCGGTGGTCGGCGAGCGCTTCGTGCGCGGGGTGCAGGCAGCGATCGAGCAAAAGGTGCCGTTCATCTGCTTCACCGCCACCGGCGGCGCGCGCATGCAGGAAGGGCTGCTCAGCCTGATGCAGATGGCCAAGACCAACGCCGCGCTCACCCGGCTGTCCGCGGCCGGGCTGCCGTTCATCAGTGTGCTCACCGACCCGACCATGGGCGGAGTGTCGGCCAGCTTTGCCTTCATCGGCGACATCGTGCTCGCCGAGCCCAAGGCGCTGATCGGTTTTGCCGGGCCGAGGGTGATCGAAAACACCGTGCGTGAAAAACTGCCCGAAGGCTTTCAGCGCTCGGAGTTCCTGCTGCAAAAAGGCGCGATCGACCGCATCGTCGACCGGCGCGAGCTGCGCGGCGAACTCGCGCAGCTGCTGGCCATGCTGCTGCGTCAGCCGAGTGAAGCCATCACTTCCTGACCGGTTTTGCCCCCTGTGGCGTCATCCTGCTGCATGACGACGACTGCGCACACCCTGGACGGCTGGCTGGCACACGCCGAGCAGCTGCATCACCGCGTCATCGACCTCGGCCTGCAGCGGGTGCAGGCGGTGCGCGCGGCGATGCGTCTGGACTTTGCCTGCCCGGTGATCACCGTGGCCGGAACCAACGGCAAAGGCTCGACCTGCGCCATGCTCGAAGCGATTCTGCTGGCTGCGGGCTACCGCGTCGGCGTCTACACCTCGCCGCATCTGGTGCACTTCGAGGAGCGCTGCCGCATTGACGGACAAGCGGTGCAGGCCGATGCGTTGCTGCCGCATTTTGCTGCCGTCGAGCGTGCCCGCCACGCCGCCAACCCGGCAGGGCAGGCGGTGAGCCTGAGTTATTTCGAATTCACCACGCTGGCCATTTTGTCGCTGCTGGCTGCGCAGCGGCTGGACGCCGTGGTGCTCGAAGTCGGTCTGGGCGGGCGGCTCGACGCCGTCAACGTCATCGACACCGACTGCGCCATCCTGACCAGCATCGACCTCGACCACATGGAGTATCTCGGCCCCGACCGCGAGTCGATCGGCCGGGAAAAAGCCGGCATCATGCGCGCGGGTAAACCGGCCATCGTCGCCGACCCGCTGGCGCCGCAGTCGGTGCGGGACCATGCGCAGTCCATCGGCGCCGATCTGTGGCTGGCCGGACGCGATTTCCACACCACCCACCTGCAGCAGCAATGGAGCTGGCAGGGTCGGGCACAGCGCTGGCACGGCCTGGCGTTTCCGGCGCTGCGTGGCGCCAACCAGCTGCTCAACGCCGGCGGGGTGCTCGCCACGCTCGAAGCGCTGCAGCCGCGGCTGCCGGTGTCGGCGCAGGCGGTGCGCGAGGGGTTTGCCCGCGCCGAACTGCCCGGGCGCTTCCAGGTGCTCGCCGGTCAGCCCACGGTGGTGTTGGACGTCGGCCACAACCCGCACGCCATCGCCGTGCTCGCGCAAAACCTCGACAGCATGGGGTATTTTCCCGCGACCCATGCCGTGTTTGGCGCGATGGCGGACAAGGATATTGCCGGCATGCTGCGCCGCATGCTGCCGCTGGTCGATGTCTGGCACGTCTGCGACCTGCCCACACCGCGCGCCGCCACCGCGCAGACACTGGCCGACACGCTGCGCGCCCTGCAACCGGCTGTGCGCCTCCACGTCCACGCCGGCCCGATGCAGGCGCTGACCGCAGCGGCGGCGCAAACCGGGCTGGCCGATAGAATTGTGGTGTTCGGCTCGTTCTACACCGTGGGCGGCGTTTTGCAGCATGGGCTGCCCCGGCTCCACGGCAAGCATCTCGACACCTCCCGGCAATGACCTTTGGCGTTTCGCGCAATTCCGCCCGCCGCTCTCCCACGGACGACACGGCTGACACCCAGAGCCTGGACGCGCTGCGCGCGCGCGCGCGCCGGCGGCTGATCGGTGCCGTGGCCCTGGTGCTCGCCGGGGTGATCGTGTTTCCGCTGGTGTTCGACTCCAAACCCAAGCCGGTGCCATCGAACATTGCGCTGGACATCCCGGCGCAGACCAAGGCGCCGGCGTTGTCGTTGCCGGCTTCCGCGCCGATGCTGGCAACGGCATCAGCCCCCACGGTTCCGCCAGGCGAACGCGCCTCGGCAGCACGCGCTTCCAGCGCGCCGCGCGCGGTGCAGCCGCCTGCCGCGTCCAAACCGGCTGCGGTGGCGCCTGCTGCTACCCCCGCTGCCGTCGCACCCAAGCCAGCGCTGGCGGCGTCCAGGCCGCAGGCCAACGCGGCCAATAAACCGCAGGCCACTGCCGCGCCTGCCGCAACCCGGCCTCCGCTGCCGCCGGCGTCCCAATCCCCGGCCACGGCCGCGACCGCGACCAAATCCGCGGCCAAATCGGCGTCCACCTCCTCCCCTGCACCCAAGCCGACGCTGTCGGCGCAGCAGAGCAGGGAGCTGGCCAGCGCGCGCCAGGCACTGGCCGCGCTCGAAGGCAAGACCCCCGAGCAGATCTCCCTGGCCCAGGCCGAAGCCGCGCTGGCGCATCCCGGCCACTCGTTGCCGGAAGACGCGGCGCCTTCCAAGGCGCGGTACATCGTCCAGGCCGGCGCCTACGCCGATGCGCACACCGCGCAGGCGGTGCGCGCCAAGATCGAACAAGCCGGGCTGGCCACCTACACCCAGGTCGTCGACACGCCGCAGGGCAAGCGGGTGCGCGTGCGCGTCGGCCCGTTTGCCACCCGAGATGCTGCTGAACGCGCATTGCACAAACTGCAGGCTCTGGGGATCGGCGGCGCGGTGTTGACGTTGTGAGCCCGCTCGACGCCTTCGTGCTGGTGGTGATGGGCCTGAGCGTGCTCATCAGCTTGCTGCGCGGTGCGGTGTACGAAATCGTCACCCTGCTGGGGTGGATCGGCGGGGTGTGGTTTGCCGCGCATTTCGCCCCAGCTTTGGGCGACAGGTATTTGCAGGCGATCGACAATGTCGAGATGCGCCGCCTGGCGGCGTATGCCATGTGTTTCATCGTCGTCGTGCTCGGCGCGGGCATCGTTGCGTCGGTGTTGCGTTTGCTGCTGCGCGCCACGGGATTTGGCGTGCTCGATCGCAGCCTGGGCGCGCTCATCGGCGTGGTCAAAGGGCTGGCGTTGGTGCTGCTGCTGGTAGCGCTGGCCGCGCAGACGGCGCTGGCGCACAGCGCGATGTGGAAAAACGCCGTGCTCATCCCCCCGGCGCAATCGCTGCTGGTGCTGTTGCGGCCGTGGCTGCCGGCGGCGCTGGTGCAGGCGCTGCCGCAGCGCTGAGGGCGGCCCGTTTTGTTTTTTTGAAAGATCACTCCCATGTGCGGTATCGTCGGTGTCATTTCCCAGCAACCCGTGAACCAACTGCTGTACGACGCGCTGCTGCTGCTGCAGCACCGCGGCCAGGATGCCGCCGGCATCGTGACCGGGCAGGGCAACAAGCTGTACATGCACAAGGCGCGCGGCATGGTGCGCGATGTGTTTCGCACGCGCAATATGCGCTCGCTGCCGGGCCATTACGGCATTGGTCAGGTGCGTTACCCGACCGCGGGCAACGCCGACAGCGAGGAGGAGGCGCAGCCGTTTTACGTCAACGCGCCATTCGGCCTGGTGCTGGCGCACAACGGCAACCTGATCAACGCCGTGGCGCTGAAGAAGGAGTTGTTCACCGTCGATCACCGCCACATCAACACCGAATCGGATACCGAGGTGCTGATCAACGTGCTGGCGCACGAGTTGGAGCGGCGCACCCACGGCCTGCCGCTGTCGGTCAGCGACATTTTCACCGCGGTGCGCGCGGTGCACCAGCGACTGCGCGGGTCCTACGCCGTGGTCGCGCTGATCGCCGGACACGGCATGCTGGCGTTTCGCGATCCTTTCGGCATCCGCCCGTTGTGCTATGGCACGGGCACTGAGCCGGGTGAAATCATGGTGGCCAGCGAATCCGTGACGCTCGAAGGCACGGGGTACAAATTCGTCCGCGACATCGCGCCGGGCGAGGCGATTTTCGTCGATTTGCAGGGGCGGCTGCACGCCGAGCAATGCGCCGCGACGCAGCAGCTCAATCCGTGCATCTTCGAATACGTCTATCTTGCGCGCCCCGATTCGGTGCTCGACGGCGTGTCGGTCTACCGCGCACGGTTGCGCATGGGCGAAACGCTGGCGCAGCGTGTCATCTCGGTACTGCCGCCGAGCGAAATCGACGTCGTCATCCCGATTCCGGAATCGAGCCGGCCGTCGGCGATGCAGCTCGCGCACAAGATTGGCCGGCCGTACCGCGAGGGCTTCGTCAAGAACCGTTACGTTGGCCGCACGTTCATCATGCCGGGGCAGGCGGTGCGCAAAAAATCGGTGCGGCAAAAGCTCAACGCCATTGGTCAGGAGTTTGCCGGGCGCAACGTGCTGCTGGTCGACGACTCCATCGTGCGCGGCACCACGTCGCGCGAAATCGTGCAGATGGCGCGCGAGGCCGGGGCGCGCAAGGTCTATCTGGCGTCGGCGGCGCCCCCAGTGCGTTATCCCAACATTTACGGCATCGACATGCCCACCGCGGCCGAACTCGTCGCGCACAACCGCAGCATCGAGGAGGTGCGGCAGATCATCGGCGCCGACGTGCTGATCTACCAGGATCTGGATGCAATGAAGCGGGTGATCCGCGAGATCAACCCGGCGATTGCCGAATTCGAGGCATCGTGCTTCGACGGCTGCTATATCGCCGGCACTTTGCCCCCCGATGCCGTGCCGCCCGGCAGCGCGGGAACCGCTGCGGCCTCAGGGCGGCTGAGCCTGCAAGGCGGGCAGGAGTCGGCGACATGAGCGACGACGGCCTGCCCCGGAACGAAGCGTTGGGTTTGCAGACTCTGGCCGTGCGCGAGGCGCTGCCGCGCAGCCAGTACGGCGAGCACAGCGAGGCGCTGTTTCTCACCAGCAGCTTCGTCCATCCCGACGCGCAGACTGCGGCGCGGCGCTTTGCCGGCGACGAGGAGGGGTTCCTCTACTCGCGCTTTTCCAATCCCACCGTCGCCAGTTACGAGCAGCGTCTGGCCGCGCTCGAAGGCACGCAGGCCTGCATGGCCACCGGCAGCGGCATGGCCGCGATTTTGCTGCTGGCCATGGCCCTGCTCAAGGCCGGAGACCATGTGATCTGTTCGCAGGGCGTGTTCGGCTCGACGGTGAACTTGTTTGGCCGGGAGCTGGCACGCTTTGGCGTGCAGACCACGTTCGTGCCGCAGACCGACGTTGCGCAATGGGCTGCGGCGTTGCGGCCGAACACCCGGCTGCTGTTTGCCGAAACGCCGTCCAATCCGCTGACCGAAGTGTGCGACATCGCCGCCCTGGCCGAGCTGGCGCATGGCGCCGGCGCGGAACTGGCCGTGGACAACTGTTTTTGCTCCCCGGCGCTGCAGCGGCCGGCGGATTTTGGTGCCGACTGGGTGGTCCACTCCGGCACCAAATACCTCGATGGTCAGGGCAGGGTGATCGCTGGCGCAGTCTGCGGTCGTGCCGCACCGATCCGGGACAAACTGCTGCCGGTGCAGCGGACCGTCGGGATGTCGCTGTCGCCGTTCAACGCCTGGGTGGTGCTCAAAGGCATGGAAACCCTTGGGGTGCGCATGGCCGCACACAGCGCCGCCGCGCTGAGCATGGCGCAATGGCTGCAGGCGCACCCGGCGGTCGGCCGGGTGTTCTACCCCGGGTTGCCGTCGCATCCGCAGCATGCGCTGGCGATGCGGCAGCAAAAAGCCGGTGGCGCGGTCCTGTCCTTCGAGCTGCGCGCCGACGATGCGCAGCAGGCGCGACAGCGCGCGTTTCACGTCATCGACCACACGCGCATCTGCTCGATCACGGCCAACCTCGGTGACACCAAGACCACCATCACCCACCCGGCCACCACCACCCACGGCAGGCTGCGCGAAGAGCAGCGGCAGGCAGCGGGCATTGGTCAGGGGCTGATCCGCCTGGCCGTCGGGCTGGAAAACATCGACGATCTTCAGCGCGACCTGGCGCGCGGTCTGGACAGCCTGGGCTGATGGCTTTGGTCTAATTCCGCCTTGTCTGCACGTTGACACCTGTCGTTTTATGTCCTCTTCAACCCCCCGCGTCCGCACCCGTTTCGCTCCCAGCCCCACCGGCTTCATCCACCTCGGCAACATCCGCTCCGCGCTCTATCCGTGGGCCTACGCGCGCCACCACGGCGGCGATTTCATTTTGCGCATCGAAGACACCGACACTCTGCGCTCATCGGAGGAGGCGGTGCAGGTGATTCTGCAGGCGATGGACTGGCTCGGGCTCGACTACGACGAGGGGCCGTACTACCAGATGCAGCGCATGCCGCGGTACCGTGAAGTGCTCGAACAGTTGCGTCAGGCCGGCTGGGTCTATCCGTGCTACATGTCCACCGCCGAACTCGACGCGCTGCGCGAGCGGCAGCTTGCCGCCAGACAAAAACCGCGGTACGACGGTACCTGGCGGCCGGAGCCGGGCAAGGTGCTGCCGCCGGTGCCCGAAGGTGTGCAGCCGGTATGGAGATTCAAGACCCCGACCACCGGTGTGGTGGCGTGGCACGATTTCGTCAAGGGCCGGGTGGAAATCCGCAACGACGAGCTCGACGATCTGGTCGTCGCCCGCGCCGACGGTACGCCCACCTACAACTTCTGCGTGGTCGTCGATGACATGGACATGGGCATCACCGACGTCATCCGCGGCGACGACCACGTCAACAACACGCCGCGGCAACTGCACATCTTTCAGGCGCTGGGCGCCAAGCCGCCGCGTTATGCGCATCTGCCCACGGTGCTCAACGAACAGGGCGAAAAGCTGTCCAAACGCAACGGCGCGAAAAGCGTCCTGCAGTACCGCGACGAGGGCTTTTTGCCCGACGCCGTGGTCAACTACCTGGCGCGTCTGGGTTGGTCACACGGCGACGCCGAGCTGTTTTCGCGCGAGCAGTTCATCCAGTGGTTCGACCTGGACCATCTCGGCAGTTCACCGGCGCAGTTCGACGAGGCCAAACTGCGCTGGGTCAACGCCCACTACATCAAACACACCCCGCCGCAGCAACTCGCCGAACAGGTGCGCCCGCTGCTCGCACGGCAGGGGATCGACGCGCAGACGCCCGATCTGGCCCAGGTCTGCGCCTTGCTTTGTGACCGCGCGCAGACGCTGGTGGAACTGGCCGAGCACACCCTGCTGTTCTACCGGCCCATGCAGGCTGATGCCGCGCTGCTGGCGCAGCACCTGACGGCGCCGGGCAGGGCGGCGGTGGAGGATCTGCAGGCCAGGCTGGCGGCGTTGCCGCAATGGACGCGCGACGACATCCACGCCGCGTTCAAGGCCGTGCTCAAGCACCACGGGCTGAAAATGCCGCAACTGGCCATGCCGGTGCGGCTGATGGTCACTGGGCGGGAGCACACGCCGGCCGTCGACGCCGTGCTCGCCCTGATCGGTCGCGACGCCACGCTGCAACGGCTGCAGGCCGGGTTGCAGTGAGCGCGCCGGGCGCCGCGCTCGGGGCGCAAAAGCATACTTCGGGTTATAATGGCGTAGTGTTTAACGGGGCGATTTTTTTGCTGCATGTGGTATGCGGCAGACAATCCCGCTCCACAGTTCCATCAGAGGGGTAAACGTGGCAAAAGCGACGACCACAAGCAAAACCAACGGTGTTGAACTCGACGAGTCAAACTCCCCCACCACAGCCAAGTCAGCGGATCCGTGGGATCTGATGATGCAAAACGCCGAGGAAGTCGCCTCGACCTTCCGCAAGCGGCCTCAAGTCAAGGTGTCCTCGCCGTGGCGCGAGGGTTTCGGCCGGCCGCTGTCGCAGCGCTCGCGCGAAATTTACGAGCACATCACGGCGAACAAAACCCGCCTCAAACAAAAATGAGCGCCGCAGTCGCCTCGCGGGGTGACACCCGCCGCGAAGCAGCCGACTGATCGTCAACCGCCTCATCCCAAGCGCCTGCCACTCCGAGAAGTTGCAGGCGCTTTTCTTTTTCGCCCCCTTTTTCATGCCCGTCATCTGCGGGCCAGCGCCGCGGCGCACTCGCGCACCAGCGCCGGGCCGCGGTAAATCAACCCGGTGTAAAGCTGCACGAGATCGGCGCCCGCCTGCCGTTTTTCCACGGCGTCGGCAGCGCTCAGAATGCCGCCGACGCCAATGATCGGAAAATCCGGCCCCAACCGCTGGCGCAGCCGGGCGATCACCCGGGTGGAGGCCGCGCGCAGCGGTGCGCCGCTCAAGCCACCGGCCTCCTGCGCGTGCGGCAGCCCGGCCACCGCGTCGCGCGACAGCGTGGTGTTGGTGGCGATCACGCCATCCATGCCGCTGGCGCGGAGCTGGTCGGCGATGAAGTCGATTTGAGGATCGTCCAGATCGGGGGCGATTTTCAACAGCATCGGCACGTGGCGGCCGTGCTGCTGGCGCAGGGTCTCGCGCTCCTCGGCCAGACCACGCAGCAGTGCAGGCAGCGCCGTATCGGTCTGCAGTTGCCGCAGATTGCGCGTGTTCGGCGAGGAAATGTTGATGCTGACATAGTCGGCGGCGGTGTAGACGCCGCGCAAGCCGATGCGGTAGTCATCCAGCGCCCGTTCCACCGGCGTGCTGGCGTTTTTGCCGATGTTCAGCCCGATGGGGACCGGGCGATGGCTGCGGCGCACATGGCGCAGGAATGCCTCCAGGCCGTCGTTGTTGAAGCCCATGCGGTTGATCAGCGCCTGGGCCTGAGGCAGGCGGAACAGGCGGGGTTTGGGGTTGCCCGGCTGCCCCCGTGGTGTGACCGTGCCGGCTTCGACGAAGCCGAAACCCATTGCCGCCAGCGCGTCGATGGCTTCACCGTTTTTGTCCAGTCCGGCGGCCAAACCGACGCGGTTGGCAAAGCGCAGGCCGAACAGTTCCACCGGATCGTGCACCGGCGGGCTGGCATACAGCAGCGACAGCCCGGCGGAGTGCGCCAGGCGGATGCCGCGCAGCGTGAGCTGATGCGCCCATTCTGGATTGAGGCGGAACAAAATTGGGCGAATCAGCACGTAGGAGACAGGCATGGAAGCGAACCCCGCACGCAACGCTGGCGCTGTGTGCGGCGATAATCAAACCGGACATTTTTCGTGAAGAGCCGAGATGACGCAAGACGAACTCAAACAACTGGTCGCCGCCGCAGCGATCGATCTGCTGCCGCATGGAGAAATCATCGGTGTGGGCACGGGATCGACGGTGAACTTTTTCATCGACGCGCTGGCTGGCATCAAACAGCACATCCGCGGCGCGGTGTCGAGCTCGGAACGTTCGACGCAGCGGCTGCGCGCGCATGGCATCGCCGTTTACGACTTGAACGACGTCGGCCAGATTCCGGTGTATGTGGATGGTGCCGACGAGATCGATCCTTCGGGGGCGATGATCAAGGGCGGCGGCGGTGCCCTGACCCGCGAAAAAATCATCGCCGAGGCGGCTGAGCGGTTCATCTGCATCGTCGACCAGAGCAAGCTGGTGCAGACGCTGGGGCAGTTCCCGCTGCCGGTCGAAGTCGTGCCGATGGCGCGCGAGCTGGTGGCGCGCAAACTGCGCGACATCGGCGGCGAACCGCGCGAACGCACCGGCTACCTCACCGATAACGGCAATCTGATTCTCGACGTGCACGGCCTGCGCATCACCCAGCCGCGTGAATTCGAGACCCGTGTCAACCAGATTCCGGGCGTGGTCACCGTGGGAGTTTTCGCGCACCGCGGTGCCGACACCGCGCTCATCGGCACGGCCACCGGGGTGGAGCGGCGCGATTTCGTCTGACTGCGTCATCGTCGCCGCGCCCGGTCGCGTCCGCCCGCAACGAACCAGCGCGGGCGGTGGACCGGATCAGAACTGGAATCCTTTGGGGGCGTTGGGATTGGGCGGCGGCAGCACCGGGGGCTGCGCCGGCGCGCTTGCCGGCTTGTGCGCCGTGTCGTGGCGCGGCGCAGACGGCGGCGCCAGCGGCGTGGGGGCGGGGCGGACGTAGCCACGCGGCAATTCGCTGCTCTTGGGATAGCCGGCGGCGTCGAGCGCGGTCGCCCAGTTGCTCGAACGGAACCCGGGCGGCAGCCGCGTCGAGCCGATGGTCAGCAGCGGCAGGCGGTCACTGCCGCCGGACTGCGCTTTGTACGCCTGGATGTCGGCGTTGGTGGTCACGGTTTTTTCGCTGAACGGCACGCCGCGCTGCTGCAGGAAGTCGCGCGCCGCGTCGCAGGCGTCGCATTGCGGCGTGGTGTAGAGCGTCACCGGGTATTTGCGCACGGCCTGACGCAGCGCCGCCGGCAGCGCGGCGAGGTCATTGGCCTCGGCGGCTTGCGCCGCGCCATGCGCGTTCAGCGTTTCGACCTTTTTGCCCTGCGTCGAACTCGGCGGCACATCGCTGAACGTCACCGAGCCGTCGGGGGCGACGATTTTGTAAATCGCCCAGGCAGGTGCGCTTGCACTGGCGGCGAGCGCGGCGGCCATCAGGAGTCGGACTAAGCGGATCGTCGGTTTCATCTGCGGTGTGGATCGAGCCATCGAGTGTTTCAGTGTGCCACGGTTTCGGCCCGCCATGACAGTCAACCGCGGTCTTTTTGCCACAAGCGCGGCGTCATGTCACGCTGCCTGCGCGGCCATGCCCTGGTGGCGCAGCAACGCGTCGATGCGCGGTTCACGGCCGCGGAATGCCTTGAAGGACTCGATGGCATCACGGCTGCCGCCAACGGCGAGGATGGTCTGCCAGTAGCTGTGGCCGACGGCGGGATTGAGCGGGCCTTCCTGCTCGAAGCGCTCGTAGGCATCGGCCGACAGCACTTCGGCCCATTTGTAGCTGTAGTAGCCTGCGGCATAACCGCCGGCGAAAATGTGCGAAAAACTGCAGACGAAACGGTTGAACGGCGGCGGCTGCAGCACGGCGACTTCTTCACGGTTCTGCTCGACCAGGGTGTGGATGGCGGCAGGGGTGAAGGTGTGCAGATCGTGGTGCAGCCGCATGTCGAGCAGCGCGTATTCGACCTGACGCAGCGTTTGCAGCCCAGACTGGAAATTTTTTGCCGCGAGCATTTTGTCGAACAATGCCCGCGGCATGGGTTCGCCGCTGTCCACGTGACGGGTGAGAAAACGCAGCACCTCCCACTCCCAGCAAAAGTTTTCCATCAGCTGGCTGGGCAGTTCCACCGCATCCCACTCCACGCCGGATATGCCCGACACCGCGATGTCGTCGACCTGGGTGAGCATGTGGTGCAGGCCGTGGCCGAATTCGTGGAACAGGGTCTGCACGTCGTCGTGGCTGAGCAGCGCCGGTCTGCCGCCGACGGGAGAAGGAAAGTTGCACGTCAGCGTGGCGACGGGGGTTTGCAGCGTGCCGTCGGCGCGCCGCCAGCGGCTGCGCATGTGATCCATCCACGCACCGGAGCGCTTGCCGTCGCGCGCGTACAGGTCGAGATAAAACTGGCCGACGAGTTGGCCGTCGGCGGATTCGATGCGGTAGAGGCTGACGTCGTCGTGCCAGGCGTGGATGTCGCCGTCTTCCCGGCGCAGGCGCACGCCGAACAGGGTCTGCACCACACGGAACAATCCTTCGATGACCGTGGGCAGGGTGAAATACTGTCGGACCTCCTGCTCGGACAGGGCGTAGCGCGCCTGCCGCAGCTTTTCCGACGCCCAGGCGATGTCCCAGGCTTCGAGCGTCTCCAGCCCGAGCTGCTCGCGGGCGAAAGCGCGCAGGGTGTCGAGGTCACGTAGCGCGTAGGGCCGGGCGCGCGCGGCCAGGTCGCGCAAAAAATGCATCACCTCCGCGGGCGATCCTGCCATTTTCGGCACCAGCGACACCTCGGCGAAATTGGCATAGCCGAGCAGCCGCGCTTCTTCGTCACGCAACGCCAGGATTTCGGCCATCACCGCCGAGTTATCGAATTGGGGGTCACCCAGCTCGCTGGCGCGGGTGACGTAGGCGCGGTACAGGCGCTCGCGCAGCGGCCGGTGCTCGGCGTGCTGCAAAACCGGCATGTACGACGGGTAGTGCAGGGTGAATTTGTAGCCTTCGCGGCCATCGCGCGCCGCGGCGTCGCGTGCGGCGTGCAGCGCATCGGCGGGGATGCCCGCAACCTGGTCTTCGCCGACGTACTCGGCGTGCGCCGCGGTGGCGTCGAGCACGTGTTCGGAAAAGGTTTGACTCAGCGCGGCCAGACGCTCCTGGATGGCGGCGTAACGCTCGCGTGCCGCTCCTTCGAGCAGCGCGCCGCTCAGGCGGAAGTCGCGCAGCGCATGGTCGATGATGCGCTGCCGTGTCGGTGACAGCATGGCGAACCCCGGGTCGGCGCGCAAGGCCTGGTACTGGCGCAGCAGATCCGCGCTCTGCCCCAGACGGGTCCAGAATTCGGTGACCTTCGGCAGCATGGCGTTGTACGCCGTACGCAGCTCGGGGGTGTCGGCCACGGCGTTCAAATGGCTGACGACTCCCCAGGCGCGACTCAGGTGTTCCGAGGCGGTTTCCAGCGGCTCGACCACGCTGTCCCAGGTTGGCGGTGTGGCCGGCGCGGTGACTTGCCGCAGCGTGCGTTCGGCGGTCGCGATCAGGGCGTCGATCGCCGGCGCGATGTGCTGGGGACGTACCGCGGCAAAGTCCGGCAAGCCGGAGAAATCGCAAAGCGGATTGTTCTGGGGCCAGTCGGCCGGCGTGGCATCGGTGGAGTGGGCTGTGGTCATCATCCGCCCATTATTCGCCGCCGTGCTGGCGTTCGCAGGACTCCACGGTATTGACCAGCAGCATGGCGATGGTCATCGGCCCCACGCCTCCGGGCACCGGGGTGATCCAGCCGGCGACTTCGCTGACTGCGTCGAAATCGACGTCGCCGCACAGCTTGCCCTCGGCGTTGCGGTTCATGCCGACGTCGATGACCACGGCGCCGGGCTTGACCATGTCGGCGGTGATGAGCTTTTCGCGGCCGACTGCGGCCACCAGAACGTCGCCCTGCCGGCAGATGGCGCCCAGATCGGCGGTGCCGCTGTGCGCGATGGTCACGGTGGCGTTGGCTGCCAGCAGCATCAGCGCCATCGGCTTGCCGACGATGTTGGAGCGGCCGACGACGACCGCGTGCTTGCCGCGCAGATCGGTCAGGCCGATGGATTCGAGCATTTTCATGCAGCCGTAGGGCGTGCACGGCTTGAAACCGGGGCGGCCGACCAGCAGCGCGCCGGCGCTGGCGACGTGAAACCCGTCGACGTCCTTGTCCGGCGAAATCGCTTCGATGACCTTGTGGGCGTCGATGTGCCGGGGCAAGGGCAGTTGCACCAGGATGCCGTGGATGTCCGGCGCGGCGTTGAGCGCGGCGATGCGCGACAGCAGCGCGGCTTCGGTCAGGTCTGCCGGATAGTGCTCCAGCACCGAGCGGATGTGCGTCTGTTCGCACGCCTTGATTTTGTTGCGCACATAGACCTGGCTGGCGGGGTTGTCGCCCACGAGGATGACCGCCAGCCCCGGGCGGTGGCCGGCCTGGGCGCAGGCCTGCGCGCGCTGCGCGACTTGCGCGCGGATGGAAGCGGAAAGAGCGATACCGTCGATGCGTTGTGCGGTCATGGGGCGGGTCGTGCAAACGAAAAGAGGCCGGGCAAAGGGACGGGCAAGGTGGCAGGCACGGGGCAGGTGTCGATCACCGGCTGGCCTGACGCCGGGCCGGCTTACTTGGGCGAGCCGAGCGCGATTTTGAGCAGATCGGCAACCGTGCTCACGCCGAGTTTTTCCATGATGTTGGCGCGGTGCGCCTCGACCGTTTTGATGCTGATGTTCAGATCGTCGGCGATCTGTTTGTTCAGCCGGCCGGCGACGATGCGTTCGAGCACCTGCGACTCGCGCGCGGTCAGTCGCGCCAGCAAGGCGCCACGGCTGGCCTCGGCCTGCTGCTGCTCGGCGTCGAGCCGGGCTTTCTGCAGCATGCGGTCCACCAGATCGCGCAGCACGGTTTCGTTGAACGGTTTTTCGATGAAATCGACCGCGCCTTTTTTCATCGTGTCCACCGCCATCGGCACGTCGCCATGACCGGTGATGAAGACCAGCGGCATGGTGCAGCCGCGCCGCAGCAATTCATCCTGCAGCTCCAGGCCGTTCATGCCGGGCATGCGCACGTCGACGATCAGGCAGGCGATTTCACGCGGGTCGAAGCGGGCAAGAAAGGCTTCGGCGGATTCGAAGCAACGCACGCGGTAGTCGTTGCCTTCGAGCAGCCATTGCAACGAGTCGCGCACGGCTTCATCGTCGTCCACGACATACACGGTACCTTTGGTCGCTGTTTTCATGCGCGTCGGCTTGGCTCAGAAGCGGGAAGGGGAAAAGTCGGCAGGTGCAGGGCCGTCCAGCGGGGCCGCAGGTGCACCGGGTTTGGGCGCGCCCAGCGGCAGAGTGAAGCTGAAAATGCAGCCCGCGATCTGATTTTGATTGTAGTAATTCTCCGCCCACAACCGGCCCTGGTGATACTCGACGATCGAGCGGCAGATGTTCAGTCCGATGCCCAGGCCCTCGGCCTTGGTGGTGTAGAACGCCTCGAACAGTCGTTCCATCACCGCCGTGTCGATGCCGGTGCCGTGGTCTTTGACCGAAAACGTCACCCGCTCGCTGTCGGCCAGCACCTTGAGCTCGATGCTGCGCTGGTTGCCCTGCCGCCCGGCCTTGTCCACCGATTCGGCAGCGTTGCGCAGCAGGTTGAGCAACACTTGCTCGATCAGGATCGGGTCGGCGTACAGCGTAGGGATGCCGGGGGCGACGAAGCTGAGCAGGCGCACGTTGCGCCGCGTCAGTTCGATGTCGGCCAGCTCCAGGGTGTTGCGCACAATGTCCTGCACCCGGCATGACACGCGGGCCGGTTCGCTTTTTTTCACGAAATCGCGCACCCGTTTGATGACGCCGGCGGCACGCTGCGCCTGGCGGTTGGTCTTTTCCAGCGCTTCGAGCAATTCGTGTTGCGCCATGCCGTGGGTCTTGACGCGGGCGATCATGCCGGAGGTGTAGTTGCTGATGGCCGTCAGCGGCTGGTTGAGCTCGTGCGCCAGCGACGAGGCCATCTCGCCCATGGTGATCAGGCGGCTGGTGATCTGCGCCTTCTCTTCCTGCTTGCGCGCGGTTTCCTCGGCGCGCTTGCGCGGGGTGATGTCAGTGGCGATGAGCAGCTGGGCCACGCGGCCATCGACCCACTGCATGTAGCGCTGGCGCACGTCGAACCAGCGGTCCAGCGCCTGCACATAGGTTTCGTGGGCATTGGCCTGGCCATCGAGGATTTCGTCTGCCGGCAGCCCGGCGAATGAATCGACGGTGTCGGCGTGATCGTCACCGGCCATGCTGGTCATCTGTCCGCCGTTGAGCATGAGATGGCCGTGCACCGATGCACCGAACCACTGGCGGTACAGCTTGTTGGCGAACAGCGGTTCCTCCGTGCCCAGGGAAATGACGGACACCGCGGCGTCCAGCCCTTCGAGCACGGCGACGAAACGCTCGTGCGAGGCGGCCAGCTCCTGCCGGATGCGGGTCGGTTCGGTGATGTCGGTGACCGACATGATCCACCCGGTCTGCTTTTCGCGCACGTCGATCAGCGGCGAGACGTACACCCGGGCGTCGAACTCGCTACCGTTCTTGCGGCGGATCTTGAGCGCGAACCCCGAGGGCGGCGCCAGGCCGTCGAGGCTTTGCTGGATCGCCAGCGCCATTTCCGCCCCCTGTTGCGACGGCCAGTAGGGGTAGGGCGGCTGGCTGCCGATGAGGTCGCTCTCGTCGAACCCGGTCATGCGGCAGAACGACAGGTTCACATACTGGATGCGCCCCTGCATGTCCACGGCCTGCATGCCGGTGGACAGCGAGTTTTCGATGGCGCGGCGAAACGCCGTTTCGCGCGTCAGCGCTTCCTGCGCGCTCAAACGCTGGCGCAGCTGGTTCCAACTCGTCAGCAGCGTCCACAGCGTCAGCGCGGAGAGCAGAAACACGCTCCAGTACAGGCCCTTGGTCGTCCAGCTCGGGCTGCTGCGGTAACTGCTGACTTGCAACACCAGGCCCGGCTCGAACGGCGGCAGCGGCGCGCGGTACTGCAGTGCCTTGTCGCGCACCGGCTGGCTGGAGGCGCTGACCAGCAGTTCGTTGTTGCCGCCCAGCAGCGACACGGCGTAACTGGCGTTGAGGTCTTCGGGAACCGAATTGCGCAAAATGCCGTCGACCGAATAGACCACGCCGACCACTCCGGTGAGCTGGTCGTTGCGCAGGACCGGGGTGGCCGATTCGAGCAGCCAGCCGTTGTCGGCAGTCTTGAACGGGACCGAGTAGGCGGTGCGCTGGCTGACCAGGGCCTGCTGGATCAGTTGCAGGCTGATGCTGCGCCTGAGCGTCTTACCGGCCAGCGAGGCGATCTGCTCGGTTGGCAGGTTGGGGCTGCCCTTTTTGAACACCACCGAACCGTCGGCGTGGGCGTAGTACACCAGCACGATTTGCGGATAGCGGTGGAGCAAACGCAGCGCCTGCACGTCGAACGGGCCGGCGCGATCGTCGTGCAGTGCCAGATTGTTGGCAATGGCCTGCACCTGGTCTTGTGCCAGGGTGAGGTCCAGGCTGATACGCTGCTGCGCCCACTCGCTGTCGCGCTGCAGGTTGTCCTTGTCGCGCTGCAGATCGGCCTGCTGCGAATAACGCACGAGCGCAGCCATCGCGGCCAGAAACAGCACGAAAACCACCAGCGGCAGCACGAGCAGCACACGGTCGGACTGCAGCCGCCGCAACAGCGCCCGCGCGCGCAGCAGACCGAAATGTTGCAGCCAGCTGCGCCGACGCTGCGCCGGAAAGGGTTTTGTACGTTTCACGGCAAAAGTCTAAAGTCATCCGGTCTGCGGCGCGGCGAACAACGAATTTTGACCGCGCGCAGCAGGGCATCCATCCACCGCGTGCAGATGGCAAAAAAGCCGTTTTGTATTTCACGATGCGAAATACAATCTTGTCATTCGAAAAAGTGTTTGCGATACTGCCGCGAACCAATGAGGAGAACAGCATGGCCGCTTTACCCGAAATGCAACCCAGCTCGCTGTCCGCAGCCGCGGGGGATGCCGATCCGCAGGAAACCCGCGAATGGCTCGACGCCCTGCGCGCGGTGATCGAAACCGAAGGGCCGGGCCGGGCGCACAGCCTGCTCGAAACCCTGATCGACGAGGCGCGGCAGCACGGCTTGGACATGCCGTTTTCCGCCAACACCGCCTACGTCAACACCATTCCGCCCGACGAGGAGGCGCGCAGCCCCGGCAATCTGCAGATCGAGGAACGGCTGCGCGCCTATATGCGCTGGAACGCGATGGCGATGGTGGTGCGCGCCAACCGCCTGCACCCGGCCGACGGCGGCGACCTGGGCGGGCACATCGCGTCGTTCGCTTCGGTAGCGACGATGTACGGCACCGGGTTCAACCACTTCTGGCACGCGCCGACCGCCGACCACGGTGGCGACCTGATTTTTTTCCAGGGCCACAGCTCGCCCGGCATCTACGCCCGCGCCTACATGGAAGGGCGGCTGACCGAGGAGCAGCTAGCGCATTTCCGCCGCGAAGTCGAAGGTAAGGGGCTGTCGAGCTACCCGCACCCCAAGCTGATGCCCAACTTCTGGCAGTTTTCCACCGTTAGCATGGGGCTTGGGCCGATCATGGCGATCTACCACGCCCGGTTCCTTAAATACCTGCACGCGCGTAGTCTGGCCGATACCGCCAAGCGCAAGGTCTGGGCGTTCTGCGGCGATGGCGAAATGGACGAGCCCGAGGCCAAGGGTGCGATCGGTCTGGCCGCGCGGGAAAAGCTCGACAACCTGATTTTCGTCGTCAACTGCAATTTGCAGCGCCTGGACGGCCCGGTGCGCGGCAACGGCAAGATCATCCAGGAGCTCGAGGCCGATTTCCGCGGCGCCGGCTGGAATGTGATCAAACTGATCTGGGGCTCGTACTGGGACCCGCTGCTGGCGCGCGACAAGGACGGCATCCTGCGTCAGGTAATGATGGACGTGCTCGATGGCGACTATCAGGCGATGAAGGCCAACGACGGCGCGTTCGTGCGCAAGCATTTCTTCGGCCGCGACCCACGGCTGCTGAAAATGGTCGAGCACATGAGCGACGAGGACATCTGGCGCCTGAACCGCGGCGGCCACGACCCGCAGAAGGTCTATGCCGCGTTCCACGCTGCGGCCAACCACCAGGGTGGGCCGACGGTCATCCTGGTCAAGACCATCAAGGGCTACGGCATGGGCCGCGCGGCCGAGGCGCGCAACGTCGCGCACCAGGTGAAAAAACTCACCGACGAAGACATCCGCGAGTTCCGCGACCGCTTCAACATCCCCATCCCCGACCACGAGCTGCCCAATCTGCCGTTTTTCAAGCCGGCCGACGACACGCCGGAAATGAAATACCTGATCCAGCGGCGCAAGGCGCTGGGTGGTTTTCTGCCGCAGCGGCGCGAAAAAGCTGACGAGCACCTGGTCATTCCCGATCTCAAGGAAATCTTCCAGCTGGTGCTCGAGCCCACTGCCGAAGGTCGCGAAATCTCCACCACCCAGGCGTATGTGCGCTGCCTCAACCAGTTGCTGCGCGACAAGACGCTGGGCCCGCGCGCCGTGCCCATCCTGGTCGACGAAACCCGCACTTTCGGTATGGAAGGGTTGTATCGGCAGATCGGTATTTACGCGCCGGAAGGGCAGAAATACACCCCGGTCGATCGCGGCGAGGTGATGTATTACCGCGAGGACAAGGCTGGGCAGATTCTGCAGGAGGGCATCACCGAGGCAGGCGGCATCAGCTCGTGGATTGCTGCGGCGACCAGCTATTCGCACAGCAACCGCATCATGATTCCGTTCTACATCTTCTACTCGATGTTTGGCTTCCAGCGCATCGGCGATCTGATCTGGGCCGCAGGCGACATGCTGGCGCGCGGCTTTCTGCTGGGCGGCACCTCCCAGCGCTCGACCTTCAACGGCGAGGGCTTGCAGCACGAGGACGGCCACAGCCAGGTGATGGCGGCCAATGTGCCCAACTGCATCAGCTACGACCCGACTTTCGCCCACGAGGTCGCAGTGATCCTGCACGCGGGTCTGAAGCGCATGGTCGAAAACCAGGAAGACGTTTTCTACTACCTGACCGTGCTCAACGAAAACTATGCCCAGCCCGGGCTGCAGCCCGGTACCGAGGAGCAGATCCTCAAGGGCATGTATCTGTTCAAGCCCGGCAAGGCCAAGGTCAAGAACCGCGTGCAACTGCTGGGCTCCGGCTCCATCCTGCGCGAAAGCCTGGCGGCGCAGGAACTGCTCGAAACCGACTGGGGCGTGGCGGCCGACGTGTGGAGCTGCCCGAGCTTCAACGAGCTGGCGCGCGACGGCAAGGCCACCGAGCGCTGGAATCTGCTGCATCCCACCGAAACCCCGCGCGTGCCCTTCGTCACCCAGCAACTCGCCAGCCATCCCGGCCCGGTGGTCGCCAGCACCGATTACGTGCGGCTGTTTGCCGAGCAGATTCGGCCCTTCCTGCCCAAGGGACGCAACTACCGCGTGCTCGGCACCGACGGCTTTGGCCGCTCCGACACCCGCACCGAGCTGCGGCGGCATTTCGAAATCGACCGCCACTACATCGTGCTGGCCGCGCTGCGCGGACTGGTCGATGAAGGCGCGCTGCCCGCGGCCAAACTGACCGAGGCGATTGCCAAATACGGCATCGACACCGAAAAAGCGTTCTCGCTCTACGCCTGAACGACTGCCGACAACAACCAGACGAGGAGAAACGCAAATGGCCGTCGTCGAGGTCAAGGTTCCCGACATCGGGGACTTCAAGGATGTGGAAGTGATCGAGGTGCTGGTGAAGGCTGGCGACACGATTGCGGTGGATCAGTCGCTGGTCACGGTAGAAAGCGACAAGGCCAGCATGGAGATTCCGAGCAGCGCAGCCGGTGTGGTCAAGGCCCTGCGGGTGAAGCTCGGCGACAAGGTGAGCGAAGGCTCGGTGCTGCTAGAGCTGGAGACCAGCGACGACGCTGCGCAACCAGCGTCCGCTGCCTCGGCCTCTTCGGCACCGGCTGCCGCGCCGCCCGCGCCCACTGATACCGCTCTTGCGGTCCAGGCGCCGCCCGTGGCCGCGCCGGCGGCCATCGTTCCGGCAGCGGTCGGCGTCGGTTTCGCTTCCGAGCCGCGGCAGCATACCCCGCCGACCGCCGCGTTGCCCGAAGCCGAACCGGCGCCGACCCCGGCGCACTTGCCGCATGCTTCGCCCAGTGTGCGCAAGCTCGCGCGCGAGTTGGGCGTGCCGCTGGCCGAGGTCAAGGGCAGCGGGCCCAAGGGCCGCATCACCGCCGAGGACGTGCAGGCCTTCGTCAAGGCGGTGATGGCCGGGCAGACCATCACCCAGGCCGCGGCGGCCGCCGGCGTGGGCACAGGCAAGGGCGCTGCGCTGGGCGGGCTCAACCTGCTGCCCTGGCCCAAGGTGGACTTCGCCAAATTCGGCCCGGTGCATACCGAGCCGCTGTCGCGCATCAAAAAGCTCTCCGGCCCCAACCTGGCGCGCAACTGGGCGATGATTCCGCACGTCACCCAATTCGACGAGGCCGATGTCACCGACCTCGAAGCCTTCCGCAAGGAGAGCAACGAACGCATGGCCAAGCAGGGTGTCAAGCTCACGATGCTGGCGTTTGTGACGAAGGCCTGCGTGACCGCGCTCAGGCAGATGCCGGCGTTCAACAGCTCGCTCGACGACACGGGCGAGAACCTCATCGTCAAGGACTACATCCACATCGGCTTTGCCGCCGATACCCCGCAGGGCCTGGTCGTGCCGGTACTCAAGGACGTGGACAAGAAAGGGCTGGCGCAGATCGCCAAGGAAATGGGCGAACTCGCCGCGGTTGCGCGCGAAGGCAAGCTCAAGCCCTCGGACATGCAGGGCGCGAGCTTCACCATTTCCAGCCTGGGCGGGGTGGGCGGCACCGCGTTCACGCCGATCATCAACGCGCCGGAAGTCGCCATCCTCGGACTGTCCAAGTCGCAGATCAAGCCGGTGTGGGACGGCTCCGCGTTCCAGCCGCGGCTGATGCTGCCGCTGTCGCTGTCTTACGACCACCGGGTGATCGACGGCGCGATGGCCGCGCGCTTCACCACGGTGCTGGCCGAACTGCTCGCCGATCTGCGGCGTGTGCTGATCTGACCGGGGGCGAGCGATGGCAACAGTCGAAGTCAAGGTTCCCGACATCGGGGACTTCAAGGATGTGGAAGTGATCGAGGTGCTGGTGAAGGCTGGCGACACGATTGCGGTGGATCAGTCGCTGGTCACGGTAGAAAGCGACAAGGCGAGCATGGAGATTCCGAGCAGCGCGGCCGGTGTGGTCAAGGCCCTGCGGGTCAAGCTCGGGGACAAGGTCAGCGAAGGCTCGGTGCTGCTGGAGCTGGAGACCAGTGGCGAGGCGGTGCAGCCTGCGGCCGTCGCTCCGGCCACTGCTGCGGCGCCCGCTGCCACCGCCTCCGCTGCGCGTGCCGCCAACACGTCGCCAACCCCCGCCGCGCCGCAGCCGACCGCAGCGTTCAGCGGCCAGGCCGATGTGGAGTGCGACCTGCTGGTGCTCGGCGCCGGCCCGGGCGGGTATTCCGCCGCGTTTCGCGCCGCCGATCTGGGGCTGAACGTCGTGCTGGTCGAGCGCTACGCGACCCTTGGCGGTGTGTGCCTGAACGTCGGCTGCATTCCGAGCAAGGCGCTGCTGCATGTGGCTGCGGTGATCGACGAAGCCGCGCATCTCGCCGACTTCGGTGTCGAATTCGGCGCACCCAAGATCGACCGCGCCAAGCTCGCCGCGCACAAGGCCAAGGTGGTCGGCAAGCTCACCGGCGGGCTGGCGGCGATGGCGAAGATGCGCAAGGTCACGGTGCTGCGCGGCTACGGCAGCTTTGTCGACGCGCACCACGTCGCCGTCGAACTCACCACCGGCGACGGCCAGGAGAAAACCGGACAGACGCAGACCGTGCGCTTTGCCCGCGCCATCATCGCCGCCGGTTCGCAGGCGGTGCGGCTACCGTTCCTGCCGGACGATCCGCGCATCGTCGATTCCACCGGCGCGCTGCAACTCGACGTGGCGCCGAAGAACATGCTGATCATCGGCGGCGGCATCATCGGCCTGGAAATGGGGACGGTGTATTCGACGCTCGGCGCGAGGCTGGATGTGGTCGAAATGCTCGATGGCCTGATGCCCGGCGCCGACCGCGACTTGGTCAAGGTCTGGCAGAAGATGAACGCCAAGCGCTTCGACCGCATGATGCTCAAGACCAAGACCGTCGCTGCCGAAGTCAAGCCGGACGGCATCTGGGTGCGCTTCGAGGGCGAAGGCGCACCAGCCGAGCCGCAGCGCTACGACCTGGTGCTGCAGGCCGTAGGCCGCGCGCCCAATGGCCGCAAAATCGCCGCCGACAAGGCCGGCGTGGCAGTGAACGAGCGCGGCTTCATCCCGGTCGATGCGCAACAGCGCACCAACGTGCCGCACATCTTCGCGATTGGCGATATCGTCGGCCAGCCGATGCTGGCGCACAAGGCGGTGCATGAAGGGCATGTGGCCGCCGAGGTGTGCGCGGGTGAACTCAAGGGCGACACGGCGCTGGCGCGCTCGGCGTTCGACGCCCGGGTGATTCCCAGCGTGGCGTACACCGACCCGGAAATCGCCTGGGTCGGGCTGACCGAAGACGCCGCCCGCGCGCAAGGCATTGCCGTGACCAAGGGGCTATTTCCGTGGAGCGCGTCGGGCCGGGCGATTGCCAATGGGCGCGACGAAGGCTTCACCAAACTGCTGTTCGACGCGGCCACGCACCGCATCGTCGGCGGCGGCATCGTCGGCACCCATGCCGGCGATCTGAT
The DNA here is from genome assembly GCA_021799355.1 of Pseudomonadota bacterium. Classification (GTDB taxonomy): domain Bacteria; phylum Pseudomonadota; class Gammaproteobacteria; order Burkholderiales; family Burkholderiaceae_C; genus Thiomonas. The sequence goes on along the minus strand of JAJZAQ010000020.1, from coordinate 304 downwards.
CGGGGAAATCGCGCTGGCGATCGAAATGGGCGCCGACGCGGTGGACATCGGCCGCACCATCCACCCGCATCCAACGCTGGGCGAGAGCATCGGCCTGGCGGCCGAAGCGGCCGAGGGCAGTTGCACCGATCTGCCGCCGCCGCGGCGCTGACGCGTCGGGCTGCTTCTGGCTCAACAGGCCGGTCGGGCGTCGGCGGGTCAGCGGGATGCCGGAGTGTTGGCTGCCGTGTCGGTTTTGGGCAGATTGGCAGCTTCGGCGCTGGGCATCAGCCCGCTGGCGTCCAACGGGGCGCTTGCGCTGGTG
>JAJZAQ010000067.1 GCA_021799355.1 Pseudomonadota bacterium | reverse complement strand
CGATCTGATGCGGTTGTCGCGGTCCAGTTCCTCGAACTTTTCCTTTGAAACGGTCCAATATCTTCCCTTCGGTGGGGCCTCAATCACCCGACCTGTGGGAGAGGTCACTGAATAGATTCCTTCCGAGTAATAGTTACGCGCCGACAAATCACTGGTTTTCCAGACGCCGCGCGGGTCATTGTCCGGGTTTTTATATGCTGCGTTTTGTTCTTCCGTGCGCGGCAACAGATTGGGTTTCCAAGCGTCGGCCTTTGCTGCATAGATCACGATGTAGTCGTGATCTTCGGAAAGATGACGCGCCGAATTCTTCGGCGAATAGACCTTCTGCCAAAGCACAGTGGCAACAAAATTTCTCGCCCCAAAAATCTCGTCCATCAACAACCGCAGCGCCGCCACCTCGTTGTCGTCGATGGACACGAATATCGCCCCGTCCTCGCGCAGAAACTGCCGCAACAGCACCAGGCGCGGATACATCATGCACAACCAGCGGTCGTGCCGGTCCAGCGTCTCGCCTTCCTTGCCGACCACTTCGCCCAACCACTTGCGGATTTCCGCGCTGTTGACGTTGTCGTTGTACACCCAGCCCTCGTTGCCGGTGTTGTACGGCGGGTCGATGTAGATGCACTTCACTTGGCCCGCATAGCGCGGCAGCAGCGCCTTGAGCGCATGCAGGTTGTCACCCTGCACGATGAGGTTGCCGCTGTCGCCTTTGCCGCAGGCGAGTTCCGGCACTGGCTCCAGCAGGCGCAAGGGCACTTCCCGGTGATGTTTGACGACGGCGTCCTTGCCGATCCAGTTCAGTGTGGGCATCGCGCTTGGCGGTCTTGAGTTGTTGCCCCGGCATCAGGCTCGGTTGTTCTGTGAGGGGCCCCGCGCATCCAGGTTCGCGGGGAGAAAGACCGTTTGACGGATTGTAAGAAGCGTCCGGCTCATCCATGTCGGGTCCCGCGAACTTGCCCTTCATCCATGCTGGCGCGTGTCCTTTTGCCTGCAGCCCGTGCGCGTGCAGGCCACCCATTCCCATACCAGCCTCACGCCCAGCGTGTGTATATACAATCGACCACTCACTGCGGCACAACTGGCATATGAAAAACCTCAACATCTCGTCGAAGGTGCTTGAAAAGCTCGCAGCCAAGCACAACGTCTGCCGCAGGGAAGTCGAGCAATGCTTCGAGAACATCGCGGGCGACCTGCTGCAGGACAACCGGGAAGACCACCGCACCGACCCGCCGACGCTGTGGTTCATCGCTCGCACCAACAAGAACCGGCTGCTCAAAGTCGTATATATACAGAAGGGCGACAAAATCACGCTGCGCACCTGCTACGAACCCAACGAAGAAGAAATCCGTATTTACCGCAAATTTGCAAACTGGACAGAGGAATGATCATGAAAAAAATCCGTGGAACCGACCAGGCGTGGGATAGTCGCGCGCTGGGCGCGGACGAGGCGCATGTGGTTGTCGCGCCCCGGCAGGCGCGTGAAGCATTGGACGCCGCCAGCGGCATGCAGGCCATTTCCATCCGGCTGCCAAAGGACTTGATTGACGCCTGCAAACTGATCGCGGCCTTCCACGGCGTCGGCTACCAGCCACTCATGCGCGACGTATTGCAGCGATTCGTCGCGAGCGAGATGAAGGCGATCGCTGAACACCATCAGTCGCGCGCAACCCAGGCCGAGGAGCGGCTGGCGCAGCAGAAGAGAGTGGCCTGACCTGGCCCGACCCCAGCAAACCGCTCCACTCGGGCGATTTTTCATGGCCGCAGGGTGCGCTTACAGCAAAAGGGCACGTCGGTCTTTTTCCTCCGTACCGAAGCCGACTTGATTGGTCGGGGCGAGAGGATTCGAACCTCCGACCCTCTGCTCCCAAAGCAGATGCGCTACCAGACTGCGCTACGCCCCGACGAAGCCTGTTATCTTACGCGAACCGGTGTGTCTGAAGCGGCTGGCACCTGCGCCAAGGCCCAGTCGATGTGTTCGCGGACCAGGGCAGTGGTTTGCTCCGCCGCCTGCTGCAAGGCGTGGATGGCCGCCTGGCGCCAGGCGGCGTCGTTGCTGGTGCGCAGTCCGTTGCCGATGGCGACGGCGAGGTTGCGCTGCCAGCGGGTATAGCCGATGCGGCGGATCGCGCTGCCTTGCGTGTGCTGCAGAAACTCAGCCTCCGTCCAGCGCCAGAGATCGAGCAGGCGGGCTCGATCCAGTCCGGCGCGCGCGTCGAAATCCGGCAGATCGCTGCGCTGCGCATGGCGGTTCCACGGGCAGATGAGTTGACAGTCGTCGCAACCGTAAATCCGGTTCCCGATGAGAGGGCGCAGCTCCAACGGGATCGCTCCCGGATGTTCGATGGTCAGGTAGGAAATGCAGCGCCGGGCGTCGAGTCGGCCCGGTGCGATGATGGCCTGCGTCGGGCAGACAGGGATGCAGCGGGCACAACTGCCGCAATGCGCGCTGGTCGGAGGATCGACGGGCAGCGGCAGGCCGACGAAAATCTCGCCGAGAAAAAACATCGAACCGCCGTCCCGGCTGAGCAGCAGGGTGTGTTTGCCACGCCAGCCCAGGCCGCTGCGGCGGGCCAGTTCGACTTCGAGCACTGGCGCGGAGTCGGTAAACACGCGAACCACCCCCGGATCGGTTTTCGACACGATGAAATCGGCCAGGCGCTGCAGGCGGTTGCGCAGCACCTTGTGGTAGTCCCGACCGCGCGCGTAGAGCGAAATCGTCGCCATGTCGGGCTGGGCCAGGCGCTGCCATTCGAGCGTGCGCCAATCGCTGGGGGTTTGCCGCGGCAGATAGTCCATGCGTGCGGTGATCACCCGCGCCGTGCCGGGAAGCAGTTCGGCCGGACGGGCGCGTTTCAGACCATGCCGCTGCATGTAGTCCATTTCGCCATGGTGTCCGGCGGCGAGCCAGTCGAGCAGCGGCTGCTCGGCATCGCGCAAGTCCACGTCGCTGATGCCGATTTGCGAGAATCCGAGCGCACGCCCGTGCTCCTTGATGTCGCCGGCCAAGGCGATCAAGGGATCGGTCCCGACAGGGGTGTGCGTCATTCCTGCCATTGTAAAAAACCACCCGCTTCTGCCATGCTGCGCGCCGATCGTCACTTGTCTCTTGCCTCCGAAGCCGACACCGCCGCGCTGGCGCAGGCGCTGGCGTTGGCGTGGACGCAACACCCCACCGCCCGCTTGCTCATCACGCTCGAAGGCGACCTGGGCGCAGGCAAAACCACCTTCGCCCGGGCGTTTCTGCGTGCGCTGGGGGTGCACGGACGGATCAAAAGTCCCAGTTTCAGCCTGGTCGAGCAGTACACCTTGGGCGAACCCGGCCTACAATTGAAGGGAACTCTTCAGACCACGGCGTATCACATTGATCTCTTTCGCTTTTCGGATCCGCAAGAGTGGGAGGATTCCGGCTTGCGCGACATCGTGGGCGGACCGGGGTTGAGCCTGGTGGAGTGGCCGCAGCACGCGCACGGTCTGCTGCCCCGCGCCGATCTGGCGCTGCAGTTGCAGGTGCGCGGCGAAGGGCGCGACTGTGTGATCCGCGCCGGATCTGAAGCGGGATTGACCCTTTTGCACGCCTTGCCGGAGCGGTTGAATTCCGGCTGATGCCGCGGCAGGTTCTGCCTGCCGGCCAAGCAGGAGTCTGACCATGACCTCACCGCGCCGTCGTTTTCTCGTGCAATCGTCCACCCTGGCGCTGCTGCTGAGCGCTCCCATTCTGGCCCGGGGAGCAACGCTGGTGTCCATCCGCGTCTGGCCGGCCCCTGAATACACCCGGGTGACCCTGGAATCGGACGGCCCGCTCACCGCCACGCATCAATTGCTCGCCGATCCCGCCCGTCTGGTGGTCGACATTCAGGGCCTGCAACTCGACAACCAGCTGCGCGAGCTCGCCGGCAAGGTCAAACCCGACGATCCCTTCATCCGCGACGTGCGCGTCGGCCAGTACAAACCCGACGTGGTGCGGCTGGTCATCGATCTGAAGCAGCCAGTCAAACCACAGGTGTTCAGCCTGTCCCCGGTGGCCGCCTACCAGAACCGGCTGGTGTTCGATCTCTATCCGGCGCACGCCGGCGACCGGCTCATGGCCTTCATGCAGCAGCAGGAACTGCTCGACCGCGAGCGCCGCGGCAAAACCGATGCCGCAGCGCAGGCGCAGCCGGCGCCGCAGGACTCGCTGGGCGATTGGATCCGTGCGCACCGCCGCGAGCTCGACGGCCCGCAGTCGGCGCAGCCGCAGCAATTCGCCCGGCAGACCTCCCCAGAGTCGGGCGACGGCACAGCCACCGAGCCGGCCCCCGATGTCCGCGCCGAGGCCAACCCCATCCGCCGCGATCGGCGCAATTTCCGCACCGTGCTGCTGGCCATCGACCCCGGGCATGGTGGCGAAGATCCCGGCGCCACCGGCCCCAGCGGGGTGCATGAAAAAGACGTCGTGCTGCTCATCGCCCGCCATCTGCGCGAGCTGGCGATGAACACGCCGAACATGCGGGTGATGATGACCCGCGACAGCGACTATTTCGTGCCACTGTGGACGCGGGTGGAAAAGGCGCAGTCGGCCAACGCCGATTTGTTCACCTCGATCCATGCCGACGGCTGGTTCACCCCCGACGCACGCGGCGCTTCGGTGTTCTGCCTGTCCGAAGGCGGCGCCTCCAGCGTCGAGGCGCGGCTGATGGCGCAACGCGAAAATGCCGCCGACGCCATCGGCGGGATCGACATTCACTCGCGCAGCTACCAGGTGGCCAAGGTGCTGCTGGACATGTCGACCACGGCGAAAATCAACGCCAGCCTGAAAATGGCCCGCCCGACGCTGGAGAAAATCGGTGAAATCGTGCACCTGCACTCCAGGGAGGTGCAGCAGGCGGGTTTTGCCGTGCTCAAGTCGCCGACCATCCCGTCGATGCTGGTGGAAACCGCGTTCATCAGCAACCCGGAAGAGGAGGCGCGGCTGCAAACCCCCGCCTACCGCAAGCAGATCGCCCGCGCGATTTTCGAGGGCATCCGCGCCTACCTCGACACCAACCCGCCGCTGGCACGGCGGCGGATTTTCACCTGAACGCCGCAACCACTACAGCGCCAGGCCGAGCTGGGTGTGGCTGATGATCACCCCGTCCTCATCGGCATAGAGCCATTCGCCGGGGCGCACGATCACGTCCTGGATGGTCACGACGGTGTTGGTCAGGCCCTTGCCGAGCTTGTCCGGCGGGGCCGGATTCGACGCCAGCGCCAGCACGCCGATGGGCACCTGCTGGAGCTCGCCGACATCGCGCACGCAGCCGTTGATCAGCACCCCCGCCCAGCCGTTGCGGTTGGCCAGCGCCGCGAGATTGCCTCCCAGCAGCGCCCGGCGCATCGACGCGGCGCCATCGACCACCAGCACCCGCGCCATTCCGGCCGTTTCCAGCATCTGCCGCACCAGCGCGTTGTCGTCGTGACACTGGACCGTGGCGATCTGGCCGCGAAACCGGCTGAGCTTGCCGTACGACCGGAAGACCGGAGGCAAGACGCGCAGCGCGGCGCTGTGCAGTTCGTCGCGGTGCGCATCGCACAAATCACAAGTCGAGAATAACGCGTGCATGTCGTCTGCTTTCCTCGTTTGGCTCGACCACATTGAAACAGACCGGCGCACGGCAAAGCCTGCCCCAGGTCAAGTCCTCTACGATGTCGGTATTTGCCGCCAACCAGGGCGGATCGTCCGCATCCCATGCCAGTCATCGCGCTGAAAATCGACGTCGATACCCTGCGTGGCACGCTCGATGGCGTCCCCGCGCTGCTGCGTCTGCTTGATCGACATCAACTCCAAGCCAGCTTTTTGTTCAGTCTCGGGCCGGATCACACCGGCCGCGCACTCAAGCGCATTTTCCGCCCGGGCTTTCTCGCCAAGGTGCGACGCACCTCGGTCACCAGCCATTACGGGCTCAAAACCCTGCTCTACGGCACGCTGCTGCCCGGCCCGGACATCGGCCGGCGGGCGGCCGAACCCATGCGCCAGACGCAACGCGCCGGACACGACACCGGGGTGCACACCTGGGATCACATCCTGTGGCAGGACGCCGTGGTGCACAAAGACGCCGCATGGACGCGCCGGCAGCTGCAGCAGGCGGTGGCGCGTTACGCCGAGATTTTCGGCCAGCCGCCGCACCTGCACGGCGCCGCCGGCTGGCAGATGAACGACGCCGCCTACCTGCTGGAGCAGGAACTCGGGTTCACCCTGGCATCGGACGTGCGCGGCACACACCCGTTCCTGCCCGTGATCGGCGGCAGCACACTGCGCGTGCCGCAGCTGCCCACCACCCTGCCGACGCTGGACGAGCTCATCGGCGTCGATGGCCTGAACGCAGACAATGTGGCCGATCACCTGCTGCGCCTGAGCAGCGATGGCCGCGACCACGTCTACACCCTGCATGCCGAACTCGAAGGCGGGCAGCTCGCCGTGGTGTTCGATCGTCTGCTGCAAGGCTGGAAGGCCGCGGGCCTGCAATGCCTGACCTTGCGCGCTTACGCCGCCACGCTCGATCTGACGACGTTGCCGCGTCACACCGTGGGTCTGGGCCGGGTCGCCGGGCGCAGCGGCACGCTCGCCATCCAGGGAGCGCCGGCATGAACGACACGTGGCAAGACCGTCGCATCGACCCTGAGGACAGCCCCTGCGTCGGGCTGTGCACCACGGGCTTCGACGATGTCTGCCGCGGCTGCCTGCGCACCGCCGCCGAAGTGGGCCGCTGGCTGGACATGTCCGCGGAGGAAAAACGCGCGGTGTGGGCGCGCATCCTCGCCGCCGGCTACCGGCCGCGTCGCCGCGGCTGATCCGCGTGGGCTGCGGCGCTGCAAGGCGTGCTTGGTAGCATCCTCACCGTTCTCCGTCACAGCCAGTCGTTTTTCATGCCGCCCACCATCACCAAAGCCGTTTTTCCCGTCGCCGGCCTCGGCACCCGGTTTCTGCCCGCGACCAAGGCGACGCCCAAGGAAATGATGCCCATCGTCGACAAGCCCCTGATCCAGTACGCGGTCGAAGAGGCCTACGCTGCGGGCATCACCGAAATGATTTTCGTCACCGGCCGCCACAAGCGCGCCATCGAAGACCATTTCGACACGGCCTACGAGCTGGAGCATGAACTCCAGGCCGCCGGCAAGCTGGCGCTGCTCGACATGGTGCGCAGCGTCAAGCCCGATCACGTGCAGTGCGTGTTCGTGCGCCAGCCAGTGGCCAACGGGCTGGGGGCTGCGGTGCTGTGCGCCGAACGGCTGGTCGGCGACGAGCCGTTCGCCGTCATTCTTGCCGACGATCTGCTCGTCGGCACGCCCCCGGTGATGGCGCAGATGGTCGAAATCCACAACCGTCATGGCCGCAGCGTCATCGCCACCGAGGAAGTGCCGCGCGAGCACACCAAACGCTACGGCATCGTCAGCGGACAGGAAATCACCCCGGGGCTGACCTCGCTGTCGGCCATCGTGGAAAAACCCGCTCCCGAAGCCGCGCCGTCCACGCAGGCCGTGGTCGGCCGCTACATCCTCAGCCCGCGCATCTTCCATCATCTGCGCCAGGGCAAACCGGGGGCCGGCGGCGAATTGCAACTCACCGACGGCATTTCCGCGCTGCTGCAGGAAGAGGCGGTCTACGCCTACCGTTACGCCGGTCGCCGCTTCGACTGCGGCAGCAAACTCGGCTATTTGCAGGCCACGGTGCAGCTCGGCATGGAACACGCCGAAACCGGCACCGAGTTCACCGCCTACCTGCGCGGCGTCGCCTGCTGAACTGCGCCTTGCCGCGGGGTGCGGCCAGCGGGTCACGGGCGGGCGATGACGGCTGCGTTCACACCGCCTTCAGCGCCGCCGCAGAATGTGGTGGTATTCGCCGCCCTCGGTTTTTTGTTCGATCATGACATTGCCGGTCTGACGGGCGAAGGCCTGGAAGTCCTTGACAGAGCCGGCGTCGGTGGACACCACGCGCAGCACCTGGCCGCTTTGCATCTGTGCCAACGCTTTTTTCGCTTTCAGGATGGGCAGCGGGCAGTTCAGACCGCGCGTGTCCAGATCGACATCAATCACAGGGGATTCCACACACGTCTCCATTGTTCGGCTCAATCGGCACCATTCTAAAAGGCGCATTGCCAAGGCTCATGCCTGTGCGCACAATAAGGGCACCTGACCGTTCGCGGGGTGCCCATGAACCTGACTTCCCTCTTTGCCATGCCGGGTTTGTCGCGCAATCCGGCGACGCTGGAATTTTCCAAACTCAGCGAGCAGCAACTGCTCGCGCTGGCGATCTCGCTCGAAGAGGACGACGCGCGCATCTACACCCAATACGCGCAGGCGCTGCACAAAGACTACCCTGACACGGCGGCGCTGTTCCGCGGCATGGCGGCAGAAGAAAACACTCACCGCCACCGCCTGCTCGACCTGTATCGGCAGCGGTTCGGCGAGCACATCCCGCTCATCCGCCGGCAGGACGTGCGCGGCTTCATCGAGCGCAAACCGCTGTGGCTGGTGCAGCCCATCGATCTGGAAAAGTTCCGCGCCCAGGCCGAGGTGATGGAGGCCGAGTCGCGGATGTTTTACGCCAAGGCCGCACGCCAGGCCACCGACGCCGGGATTCGCCAGCTGCTGGGCGATCTGGCCGCCGCCGAGGCTCGGCACGAGCAAAAAGCCGAAGACCTGGGCAACCGCTTCCTCACGCCGCAGGCCATCCACACCGAGCACGAAACGCAGCGCCGCATTTTTGTGCTGCAGTTCATCCAGCCGGGGCTGGCCGGGTTGATGGACGGCTCGGTGTCCACCCTGGCGCCGCTGTTCGCCGCGGCGTTCGCCACACACGACACCTGGGCGGCGTTTCTCGTCGGCCTGGCCGCAGCCGTGGGCGCGGGCATCAGCATGGCGTTTGCCGAGGCCATGTCCGACGACGGCTCGCTCACCGGTCGCGGCAACCCGTGGCTGCGCGGCGGTGTCACCGGGTTGATGACCGCGCTGGGCGGGCTGGGGCATACCCTGCCCTACCTCATTCCCCAGTTCCACGTGGCCACCACTCTGGCCTTCATCGTCGTGGCCATCGAGCTCGTCGTCATCGCCTGGGTGCGCAAGCGCTTCATGGGTGCGTCGTTCAGCCTGGCCATCGTGCAAGTGGTCGTCGGCGGCCTGCTGGTGTTCATCACCGGCATCCTCATCGGCAGCGCCTGACGCGGCTGCGGACACGCGGCGCACGCATTTCACGCCGAGCGGGTAAAGTCACCCCTTTTGACTTTTCCGCGCGCCGCCGATCTGCCGCGCGTGCTGCTGCGCCCTCATGCTTGCCGCGTTATCGATTTTCGTTCTGACCCTGGTTCTGGTCATCTGGCAGCCGCGCGGACTGGGCATCGGCTACAGCGCGCTGGGCGGCGCCGCGCTGGCCCTGGCCACCGGCGTCATCCATGTCAGCGACATCCCCACGGTCTGGCACATCATCTGGGACGCCACCTTCACCTTCGTCGGCCTGATCGTCATTTCGCTCATCCTCGACGAGGCCGGATTCTTCCATTGGGCGGCGCTGCATGTGGCACGGCTGGGCGGCGGACGTGGGCGGCTGCTGTTCCCGCTGGTCATCGTCCTCGGCGCCGTCATTTCCGCGCTGTTTGCCAACGATGGCGCGGCGCTCATCCTCACTCCCATCGTCCTGTCGATGCTGCTGGCGCTGGGCTTGACGCCGCAGGCGGCGCTGGCGTTCGTCATGGCCTGCGGCTTCGTTGCCGACACCACCTCGCTGCCGCTGGTCATTTCCAATTTGGTGAACATCGTCACTGCAGAATATTTCCGCATTCCGTTCGACCGCTACGCCGCGGTCATGCTGCCCGTCGACCTGGTCGCGCTGGCGGCCACCCTGCTCGTGCTGGCGGTGTATTTCCGCCGCGACGTTCCGCGGCATTACGCCGTGGACAAGCTGCCGCCGCCGCGCAGCGCGGTCAAAGACGCCGTGGTGTTCCGCTGGGCCTTTCCCACCCTGGGCGTACTGCTGCTGGCGTACTTCGTCACCGCCGCGTATGCCGTTCCGGTGTCAGTGGTCACCGGCCTGGCAGCGGTCCTCATGCTGGCGCTGGCCGGGCGCTGGTGGCCCGGCGCCGGCGCTGCGCGCATCGACGTGCGCGGCGTGCTGCGCCATGCGCCGTGGCAGATCGTGCTGTTCTCCCTTGGCATGTATCTGGTGATCTACGGTCTGCGCAACGCCGGCCTGACCGCCGAACTCGCCCATGTGCTCGAACTGCTCGGCCGCCACGGCGTGGTGGCCAGTGCGGTGGGCACCGGCTTCATCAGCGCACTGCTGTCCTCGGTGATGAACAACCTGCCGATGACGCTGATCGGCGCGCTGGGCATCCACCAGGCGCAGGGGCTGGCGCCCGAGGTGCGTGAGACGATGATTTACGCGCACGTCATCGGCTGCGATCTCGGCCCGAAATTCACCCCCATCGGCAGCCTGGCCACCTTGCTGTGGCTGCACGTGCTCGAACGCAAGGGCATGCGCATCGGCTGGGGGTATTACCTGCGCGCCGGCGTGGTGCTCACCACCCCCGTGCTGCTGCTGACCCTGCTCGCGCTGGCGCTGCGCCTGGGCTGAAGCCGGTCAGACGGTGTGAAGGCTTCCAACGCAGCCGAGCGGACGATGGCGGATGCGTTCGCACCCGCTCAGACGTCCAGCGTGCTGCAGGTGCGGTTGCGGCCCTGCTCCTTGGCGCGGTACAGCGCCAGATCGGCGGCGTCGAGCAGTTTGTGCGCCGGGGCCAGATCGTGCGTCAGGCTGGCCAGACCGATGCTCACGGTGACGGCATCGATGCCCAGATCGGCCTCCCAGTCCTTGGCCTGCAGCGCGCAGTGGATGTCCGCGGCAAGCGCCTGCGCCGTCTCCAGACCAGCCTGGTGAAAGACCAGGATGAACTCCTCGCCGCCGGAGCGGAAGACATAATCGCAGGGCCGGATGGCCTGGCGCAGCAGCGTCGCCACCTGGTGCAGCACCTCATCGCCTT
>JAJZAQ010000019.1 GCA_021799355.1 Pseudomonadota bacterium | reverse complement strand
CGGCGGCTGCGGCCAGCGCCGCGGCATCCTTCTGTTCCAGCGGGATGGTCGCCGGCTGCGGCGCGGGGCGCGGCGGCACCACCCGCGCCACGGCGGGCAGCGGCAGCCCGGCAGCCGGCGGCGCCGCGCCGCCACTGGCCACCGCGGCCGCCGCGCCGGCAGCCGGTGCAGCCGCGGGTGTGGCGGGTGTGGCGGGTTGGGCGCTGCGCGCTGGCGTCGCAGCCGGCGGCGTCGCCGGTGCGGCCTGAGCCGGGGCAGAGACCGCGGCGGGCGCCGGCGCCGGGTTGGGCACGGTGGCAGGCGCGGCGGCATCGCCCGCTTCGTCGACGGGGAAACGGCTGGCGTCGAAGTCCACCGCCGCCATCAATTCGACGCCGCCGACGATTTCCCGATTCGACAAAATGACGGCGTCGGGCCCGAGATCGTTGCGGATGCGGGTGAGCACCTCGCGCGTGGTCGTTCCGGTGTAACGTTTGATTTTCACGATTCACACTCCTGGATTCAGGCGCCGAGCGTCGCCGTGATCTTGACCTGCTTCTGGTCGGGGATTTCGGCATACGACAACACGCGCAACCGTGGCGCACTGCGCGCGAGCAGCCGGGCGAGGAACTGCCGCAGCGGTGCGCTGACCACCAGCACCGCCGTGGCGCCCTGCGCTTCCATGCGCTGCATCAGGTCGCGTGCCCGGTCCATCAACCGCTGTGCCAGACCGGGCTCGATCGTCGCCTGCTGCGGGTCGGCACGCAGACTCGAAAGCAGGATTTGTTCCAGTTGCCCGTCGAGCACCGCCGCCGACAGCTCCTGCCCGGCCGGCGACAGGCTCTGCACGATGTACGCCCCCAGCGCCAGACGCACGCGGGCGGTGAGCTCGTCGGGGTCGGAGACCTGTCCGGCGTTTTCCGCCAGCACTTCGGCGATGGTGCGCATGTCGCGGATGGGCACGCCCTCGGCCAGCAGGTTCTGCAGCACCTTGCGCAGCCGGTCGGCGGAAATCAGCTTGGGCACGAGGTCTTCGACCAGTTTGGGCGAGCGCTTGGACAGATGCGCCAGCAGCGCCTCGACCTCCTCGCGGCCGAGCAGCTCGGCGGCGTGCGTCTGCAGCAGGTGGTGCAAATGCGTCGCCAGCACGGTGCTGGGATCGACCACGGTGTAGCCCAGTGCCTGCGCGCGGTCGCGCTGTGCCTTGTCGATCCACACCGCCGGCAAGCCGAAGGCCGGGTCTTTGGTCGGGGTGCCCGGCAGCTCGCCGCTGACCTGCCCAGGGTTGATGGCCAGCAGCAGGTCGGGAAAGATGTCGCCGCTGCCGATGTCCACCCCCTTGAGGGCGATGCGGTAGCCCCCGGGGCGCAGCTCCAGGTTGTCGCGGATGTGCACCGAGGCGACGAGAAACCCCATTTCCTGCGCGAACTTTTTGCGCACGCCGCGGATGCGGCCGAGCAGTTCCCCGCCCTGGTTGCGATCGACCAGCGGGATGAGACGGTAGCCGACGTCGAGCGCCAGCGTATCCACCGGTTCGATCTGCTCCCAGCTCACGTCCTCCGGCTCGGCTGGCGCCGCCGCCTGCGGCGCAGCCTGCGCCTGCGCCGCCGCGGCACGTTGGCGCCGGGCCTGCCACCACAGCACGCCGCCGAGCGCGGCTGCCGCGCCGAGAAACGCCAGATGCGGCATGCCCGGCACCAGACCGATCAGGCCGACGATGGCCGCGGTGATCGCCAGCACCCGCGGCTGGGTGAACAGCTGGGTGAGCAGCTGCCGGCCGATGTCCTGGCCGGTCGAGACATTGCTGATGACGATGCCTGCGGCCATCGAAATGACCAGCGCCGGAATCTGCGACACCAGCGCGTCGCCGATCGACAGCAGGGTGTAGTTCTGCGCCGCCTCGCCCAGGCTCAGGCCGTGCATGAACACGCCGATGGTCAGGCCGCCGATGAGGTTGATGAACAGGATGAGAATGGCGGCCACGGCGTCGCCGCGGACGAATTTGCTCGCACCGTCCATCGCGCCATAGAAATCGGCCTCCTGCGCGACTTCGGCGCGGCGCTTGCGCGCCTCCTCCTGGTCGATCAGCCCGGCGTTGAGGTCGGCATCGATGGCCATCTGCTTGCCCGGCATGGCGTCCAGGGTGAAGCGCGCGCTGACCTCGGCGATGCGCCCTGCCCCCTTGGTGATGACGACGAAGTTGATCACCACCAGAATGGCGAACACGATGATGCCCACGGCGTAATTACCGCCGACGACGAACTTGCCGAACGACTCGATCACCGCGCCGGCGGCGCCCTCGCCGTTCTGCCCGTGCAGCAGGATGATGCGCGCGGCGGCGACGTTGAGCGACAGCCGCAGCAGCGTGGTGAACAGCAGCGCCGTGGGGAAGGCGGCAAAGTCCAGCGGCCGCGTGAGGTACAGCGTCACCAGCATGATGATCAGCGACATCACGATGTTGAAGGTGAACAGCATGTCGAGCACGAAGGTCGGCAGCGGCAGCACCAGCATCATCAGGATGAGCACGACCAGGATCGGCGCGGTCAGCAGCCGCCAGTCCAGTTTGCGCCATAGCGTGCGCCACGCCGGCATGGCGGCGGCAGGGGGAGTCGGAAGCGTAGCCATCGTGGTTTACTCGTCGACGACGAAATCGGCCGGAATCGCCCAGTCGTGCGGCGCCTGCGCCGCCTGCGGCGAGACGCGCAACTGGAACACATACGCCAGCAGCAGCGCCACGGCGTTGTACAGCTGCACCGGAATTTCCTGCTCCAGCTCGGCGTGGTGGTAGAGCGCGCGCGCCAGCGGCGCAGCCTCGACCACCGCCACGCCGTGCTCGGCGGCAATGTCGCGGATGCGCGCGGCAACGCGGTCCGCGCCCATCGCCAGCACGACGGGGGCGCGGTTTTTGCCCTCCTCGTAGGCCAGCGCCACGGCGTAGTGCGTCGGGTTGGTGACGACCACGTCGGCCTTGGGTACTGCGGCCATCATGCGCTTGCGCGCGCGTTCGCGCTGCAGCGCACGCAGCTTTTGCTTGATCTGCGGGTTGCCTTCGCTTTCACGCAGCTCGTCCTGCAGTTCCTGGCGGCTCATCCGGAGCTGCCGGTTCATCTGGAACAACTGCCACGGCACGTCGATCGCGGCAACCAGCAGCGTGCCCGCGGCCATCCACAAAAACGCCCTGGCCGCGAGCAGGCCGAGCTGGGTCTGCGCCAGGGCGGGCTCGACCTGCAGCAGCCCGAGCAGGCTGCCGCGTTGCTGCCACAGCACCAGCACGACCACGGCGCCGACCACCAGCGCCTTGAGCACAGCCTTGACCAACTCGCCCAGCCCGGTGAGCGAGAGCATGCGCTGCAGGCCCTTGACCGGGTCGAGGCGGCTGAAATCCGGCGCCAGCGCCGTGGTGCTGAACACCCAGCCGCCCATCGCCACGCCGCCGGCGGCAGCGAGGACGAAGGTCAGCGCCAGCACCGGCGCCAGCAGCAGTGCACCGCTGCGCAGTAAATGGGCTGCGGCGTGCAGCATCGCCTGCGGATCGTGCGCCGCCTGCGCCGGCACCGTCAGCCCGGCGTGCAGCAGCGACTGCGCGCTGGCGTAGAACCAGCCACCCAGCCCGCTGGCCAGCGCGGCCACGCCCAGCAGCAGCAGGCTGGACGTGAGGTCGCGCGAGCGCGCCACCTGCCCTTTTTCCCGCGCCTGCTGGCGGCGTCGCTGCGAGGCTGGCAGGTCCTTGTCTTGTGCGCTGTCGTCGGCCATGCCCCTGCTCCTAGCGCACCGCGGGCTGCTGCAGCACCTGCGCCGACAGCTCCAGCCCCGTCTCGACCAGATGCTGCACCACGGTGTGCATCACCGGCATCATCAGATACAACCCCAGAAACCCGAGGAGGAAAAACAGCGGAAAACCCACGGCGAACAGGTTGAGCTGCGGCGCCAGCTTGCTGAGCACGCCCAGCCCGAGGTTGGCAATGAGCAGCACCCCCAGCACCGGCGCGGCCAGCGCCAGCCCCAGGCTGAAAATCGCCCCGCCGGCCTGCGCCAGCATCTGCCAGGTCTGCGCCGCCACACCGGGGTTGGGCGCCACCGGCAGCAGGCTGAAGCTGCGGGCGATGACCGCCAGCAGCACGAGATGACCGTTGACCGAGAGGAACAGCAGCAGCGTCAGGATGTTGAGAAAGCTCGCCAGGCTGGTGACCTGCACGCCCTGCACCGGGTCGAACAGCGTGGCAAACCCCATGCCCATCTGCAGCCCGATGGCGCCGCCGGCGAGCTGCACCGCGCTGAGGATCAGCGTCATCGACAGCCCGATGGCGCCGCCGACGAGCAGTTGCTGCAACAGCAGCATCCACGCCGCTGCCGTGCCGAACTGCACCGGCGGCATGGCCGGCAGCATCGGCGCGATGGCCACGGCCACCAGCACCGCCAGCCCGACGCGCAGCAGCACCGGCAGGCTGCCCATGCCGAACACCGGCGCCGTGCTGAGCATGGCCAGAATGCGCACGAACGGCCAGAAAAACGCGCCGATCCACGCCTCGACCTGGGTGCTGGTGAAGTGCAGCATGAGGCAAACCCCGGTATCTCAGCCGCCGTTGACCAGTTGCGGGATGCTCTGGAACAGGCGGATGGTGAAGTCCATCATCACGTGCAGCATCCACGGCCCGGCGAACACCCCGGCCAGACCGATGGCGATGACCTTGGGCACGAAGCTCAGCGTCATTTCGTTGAGCTGGGTGGCGGCCTGGATCAGGCTGACGAGCAGGCCGACGACCAGCGCCACGCCCAGCAGCGGCAGGGCGACGAGAAAAGTCACCCACAGCGCCTGCTGCGCCAGGGTGGTGATGGTTTCTGCGGTCATGGCAGCCTCGCGATCAGTGAATGAAGCTCTGCACCAGCGAGCCGATGACCAGATCCCAGCCGCCGACGAGGACGAACAGCATCAGCTTGAGCGGAAACGACACGGTCACCGGCGACAGCATCATCATCCCCATGGACATCAGCACCGCGGCGACGACCATGTCGATGATGAGAAACGGAATGAAAATGACGAAACCGATCTGGAACGCGGTTTTCAGCTCGGAGGTGACGAACGCCGGGATCAGCAGCGTCATCGGCGTGTCCGCGGGTTTGTCCAGCGCCTTGTGGCCGGAGAACCTGACGAACAGCGCCAGATCGTCCTGCCGCGTCTGCGCCAGCATGAAGGTGCGCAGCGGCGCGCTGCCGGCCTGCAAAGCCTGCTGCATGGAGATCTGGTTGTCCATCAGCGGCTTGACCGCCACGTCGTTGACCTGGTTGAGCACCGGGCTCATGACGAAAAAGGTAAGGAACAGCGACAGGCCGACGATGACCTGGCTGGGCGGCACGGTGGTCGTGCCCAGCGCCTGCTTGAGCAGCGACAGCACGATGACGATGCGGGTGAACGCCGTCATCATCAGCAGCATCGCCGGCAGGAAGACCAGCGCGGTCATGAACAGCAGCGTCTGCACGCTCAGCGCGTACTGCGTGCCTCCGCCCGCCGCCGGGGTGGCGGTGAACGCCGGCAACGCCTGCGCCCCGGCATGCAGCGGCACCAGCCACAGCACCGCGGCCAGCGCCGCCGGCAGCAGCGGCCACGGGCGCCGACCACGCATAGCGGAAGTTGCGGCGCTCACGGCGTGCTCCTGTTGCGTTGTTCGACGGCGCGCTGCAACCACTGGGCAAAGCCTGCCGGCAGCATCAAACCGCCGCCCGTGCCCGCCGCAGGCGGCGCGGTCACCGGCTCGGGCAGTACGTGCAGGCAATGCAAACCCTGCGCGCTCGACCCGAGCAGCAGTTGTTGCGTCCCCACCTGCACCAGCAGCAGCCTGTCACGCGGCGACAGGTGCAGCGTGGACAGCACGCGGATCGGGCCGGCAGCAGCGCGCTGCCCCGGCTGCAGCCGCTTGAGCAGCCAGATCGCGGCAAGGAACAGCGCGACGACGGCGATCAGGCCGCCGGCCACGCGCAGCAGTTCGCTCAAGCTCAGCGGATCGGGCAAGGCAGAGGACGACATGATGGCGACGGTTTCCTGACGTTTTTTTCTCCCCGCCGCCGAAGGTTTGACGCACTCCGCGGGACCACAGTCGCGTGGCTCGCCGCTGTGCGCCGCCGGGCGGGGTTCCTGCCCCTGTCGTTGCAAACCGCGGGCCAGCCACGCGCTGCCGCAAAATAGCGGCAGTTCAGCGACGCGGAGCGTGCATGCGACTCATCGGCAACATCCTCTGGTTCCTCCTCGGCGGCCTGGTCATGGGACTGGCGTGGTGGCTCACCGCGCTGCTGTGCGCCCTGACCGTCGTCGGCATTCCGTGGGCGATCGCGGCGTTTCGCCTCGGTGCGTTCAGTTTCTGGCCGTTCGGCCGCATGGTGGTGGACAAGCCGTCGGGCGCCCTGGGCAGCGGGCTGAGCGCGCTGGGCAACCTGATCTGGGCCCTGCTGTTCGGCTGGTGGCTGGCGCTGGGCCACCTGGCCTCGGCCGTGCTGTGCGCGCTGACCATCATCGGCATTCCGTTCGCGCTGCAGCACGTCAAGCTCGCCGCGCTGGCGTTTTTCCCCTACGGCAAGCAGATCGTGCCGGCGCCGTGAACGCGCTGCCCTGCGCAGGCAAACGCTGTGCGCTTCAGCCGCGGCCGATGCCGTAATACTGCATGCCCGCAGCGCGCACCACGTCGGGTTCCCAGATGTTGCGGCCGTCGAACACCACGCGGTCGCGCAGGGTGGCGGCGAGCTGGTCGAAATCGGGGGAGCGGAAGGCGTGCCACTCGGTGATCACCGCCAGGGCGTCGGCGCCCTGCACCGCGGCGCCGGCGTCGCGGGCGAACACCAGAGCAGGTTGCGCCGGCAGCAGGCGGCGGGCGGTGTCCACGGCCACCGGGTCCCAGGCCTGCACCCGCGCGCCGGCATGCAGCAGGGCCGTGATCAGATCCAGACTGGGCGCATCGCGCATGTCGTCGGTGTTGGGTTTGAACGCCAGCCCCCAGACGGCGATGGTCTTGCCCTGCAGGGCGCCTGCGTAGTGGCTGGCGATTTTTTCGAACAGCCGCTGTTTCTGCCGCTGGTTGACGGCATCGACCGCCTGCACCAGCTCGGCGGGCACGCCGAGTTCGCGCGCGGTGTGCGCCAGCGCCTTAACGTCCTTGGGAAAGCACGAGCCGCCGTAGCCGGCGCCGGCGTAGAGAAAGTGGCTGCCGATGCGGTGATCGACGCCGATGCCCTTGCGGATCTGTTCGATGTCCGCGCCCACCGCCTCGGCGATGCGCGCCAGCTCGTTCATGAACGAAATGCGCGTGGCCAGCATGGCGTTGGCGGCGTATTTGGTCAGCTCGGCGCTGGCGGCGTCCATCACCATGATTTTTTCGTGGTTGCGGTTGAACGGCCGGTACAGCTCGCGCATGGTGGCGATGGCCTGCGGGTCGTCGCTGCCGAGCACGATGCGGTCGCCGCGGGTGAAGTCCTCGATCGCCGTGCCCTCCTTGAGGAACTCGGGGTTGCTCACCAGCCCCAGGCGGTGATTCACGCCGCGGCGGTCGAGCTCGGCCTGCACCAGCGCGCGCACCCTGGCGATCGTGCCCACCGGCGCGGTGGATTTCTGCACCACCACCAGCGGGCCGTCCATCGCCTGGCCGATTTCCACCGCCGCGCCTTCGACCTGCGACAAGTCTGCCTGACCGTCGGGCAGCGACGGTGTGCCCACGGCGATGAAACACACCTGCGACCCCGGCAGCCCCTCGGAGATACTGGGCGCCAGACGCAGCCGCCCCTGCTCGATGTTGCGCCGCACCAGATCGCTCAGGCCCGGCTCGTAAAACGGCACTTCGGCGCGTTCGCGCAGCGCCGCCAGCCGCACCGGATCGCGCTCGATGCACGTCACCCGGTTGCCGACGTCGGCAAAACAAGCGGCCGTGACCAGACCGACGTACCCCGCACCAATGACCGTGACGCGCATGACCGACTTTCTCGTAGTTTCATCCAGGGGTGCTATTTTGCCCCAGCAGCCGCAGTCCTCCGCGCGGGTCGCCGTGTTGCACACTGCATCGCGGGCAATATGCGGTGACCTGCCGGGCTTGACACACATCAAGGAGGATGCTGCAGTGCCACATTCCAATGATCCGAACTTTGCTGGAGTGCTCCCATGACCGAGCGTCAGTCCCGCCGCCGCGCCTCATCCGGCACGGCTTTGGCCGCCAAGACGGCGCCGCGCCCGGCGCTCAGGCTCGCCGCTGCGGCGGCGCCAGACCACGCGGCCGCGCCCCCGCAACCTGCCGCACCGCAACCTGCCGCACCGCAACCTGCCGCACCGCAACCTGCCGCACCGCAGCCGGCAGCGCCACAGCCGGCAGCGCCGTCAGCCGCCACCGCGCAGCGCCCGCCCGACCGTGACCAGGGCCTGCGCGAGCTGATCGACCGCGCAGTGCACGCGCTGGCGGCCAAAGCCACGCTCGGGCTGTCGCCAGCCTCCCTCGGCCTGGCGTTTGCCGACTGGGCGATGCATCTGGCATCCTCCCCGGGCAAGCAGGCCAGCCTGGCGGCGCTGGCGCTGGATCTGCAGGGACAATGGCTGCGCTACGCCGCCGAAGCCGGCGCACACGCGCTGCGCGGCAGCAGGACGCCGCTGCACGCCTGCGTCACCCCGCCGGCCAGCGACCGGCGCTTTGCCGCACCGCAGTGGCAGCAACTGCCGTTCAGCCTGATGGCGCAGCGGTTTTTGCTGCGCGAGCAATGGGTGGATGCCGCGACGCACGGCGTGCGCGGGGTTTCGCCGCACCACGAGCAGGTCGTCGCCTTCATGGCACGGCAGTGGATGGACATGCTGTCGCCGGGCAATTTTTTCTGGACCAACCCGGAAGTGCTCGAACGCACCGCCGCCACCGGCGGGATGAATCTGCTGCAGGGCCTGCGCAACTGGCAGGACGATCTGCAGCGCCTGCTCGACAGACGGCCGCCTGCGGGCAGCGAGCAGTTCCGCCCCGGCCACGAGGTGGCGGTGACTCCCGGCAAGGTAGTGCTGCGCAACCGTCTGATGGAGCTGATCCAGTACAGCCCGGCCACGCCCACGGTGCACGCCGAGCCGGTGCTCATCATCCCGGCGTGGATCATGAAGTACTACATCCTCGACCTGTCACCGCACAACTCGCTGGTGAAATTCCTGGTCGATCAGGGCCACACGGTGTTCATGGTGTCGTGGAAAAACCCCACGGCCGACGACCGCGACCTGGGCATGGACGACTATTTGCGTCTGGGGCCGCTGGCCGCGCTCGACGCCGTCGGCTCGATCGTGCCGCAGCGCAAGATCCACGCCGTGGGATACTGCCTGGGCGGCACGCTGCTGGCGATTGCCGCCGCCGCGCTGGCTGGGCGCGGTGACGAGCGGCTGGCCAGCGTCAGCCTGTTTGCCGCGCAGACCGACTTCACCGAGGCCGGCGAGCTCACGCTGTTCACCGACGAAAGCCAGATCAGCTTTCTCGAAGACCTGATGTGGTCGCAGGGCTATCTGGACACCACGCAAATGGCCGGCACCTTCCAGATGCTGCGCTCCTCCGACCTGATCTGGTCGCGCATGATGCGCGACTACCTCATGGGCGAGCGCCTGCCGATGAACGACCTGATGGCGTGGAACGCCGACGCCACGCGCATGCCCTACCGCATGCACAGCGAGTACCTGCGCAACCTCTACCTGCGCAACGCCCTGGCCGAAGGGCATTACAAGGTGGACGGACGGCCGGTGGCGGTGGAGAACGTCGCCGTGCCGTGGTTCGTCGTCGGCACCGAGAGCGACCACGTCGCGCCGTGGAAATCGGTGTTCAAAATCCACCTGCTGGCCGAATCGGAAGTGACCTTCGTGCTCACCAGCGGCGGGCACAACGCCGGCATCGTCAGCGAGCCCGGCCATCCGCGCCGCCACTACCGCTGGGCCACGCATCCCGGCGGGCGGCCCTACGTCGACCCCGACCACTGGGTGCAACTGGCGCAGGCGGAAGACGGCTCGTGGTGGCCGCGCTGGCACCAGTGGCTGCTGGCCAAGGGCAGCGGCGAACAGCTGCCCCCTCCCCCCTGCGGCAGCGTGGCCTACCCGCCACTGGCTCCCGCTCCCGGCGACTACGTGCTGCAACGTTGATCCCCTAACCTGGAAACCCGCGATGACCGACGTGTTGTGCAACCGCCCCTTCGACCAGATCGCCATCGGCGACAGCGCCCGGCTGCAGCGCACCCTGAGCCGCGCCGACATCGCCACCTTCGCCGTGATGTCCGGCGATGCCAACCCTGCGCACATCGACGACGAGTTCGCCCGCAGCACGCCGTTTCATCACGTCGTCGGCCACGGCATGTGGCTGGGCGCGCTGCTGTCGAACCTGCTGGGCACCGAGCTGCCCGGGGCCGGCACCGTCTACCTCGAACAGACGCTGGACTTTCAGACGCCGGTGGCGCTGGGCGACACGGTGACGGTGAGTGTGACGGCGCGGGAAAAATTTGCCGAAGGTCACCGCGTCCGCTTCGACTGCCTGGCGGTGAACCAGCACGGCCAGACGGTGGCCAGCGGGCATGCGCTGGTGCAGGCCCCGACCGAAGCCGTGTGCCGGCCGCGCACGCGGCTGCCGCAACTGCACCTGTTCGACCCGGGGCAGCGGCTGATGGCGCTGGTGGACAAGGCGTACGAGGGCTGCAAGGGCCTCAAGCCGATGCGCGTGGCCGTGGTGCATCCGGTCAACGCGGTGTCGATCCAGGGGGCGATCGACGCCGCGCGTGCCGGGCTGATCGAGCCGGTGTGGATCGGCCCGCAGGAGCGCATCCGCGCCGCGGCGCAGGAGGCGGGGATCGACCTGTCGCCGTGGGAGCTGATTCCCACCGAGCACAGCCATGCCGCGGCGGCGCAGGCGGTGGAGCTGGCGCGCGCCGGCAAGGTCGGCGCGCTGATGAAAGGCGCGCTGCACACCGACGAGCTGATGCACGCCGCGTTCGACCCGCAGGGCGGCCTGCGCACCGGGCGGCGCGCCAGCCACGTGTTCGTCATCGACGCGCCGGCGGCCGAGCGCCTGCTGTTCATCACCGATGCGGCGATCAACATCGCCCCCGACCTCGACACCAAGCGCGACATCGCGCAAAACGCCATAGATCTGGCGCAAGCGCTGGGCGTGGCCACGCCGCGCCTGGCCATCCTCGCCGCGGTGGAAACGGTCAACGCCAGCATGCCGGCGACGCTGCACGCCGCGGCGCTGTGCAAAATGGCCGACCGCGGGCAGATCACCGGCGCCATCCTCGACGGCCCGCTGGCGTTCGACAACGCGCTGTCGCTGGCCGCGGCCAGGACCAAGGGCATCCACTCGCCGGTGGCCGGGCAGGCCGATATTTTGCTCACCCCCGACCTGGAGTCGGGCAATATGCTGGCCAAGCAGCTCGAATATCTCGGCGGCGCGGTCATCGCCGGGCTGGTGGTCGGCACCCGCGTGCCCATCATCCTCACCAGCCGTGCCGACGGCGTGCAGGCGCGGCTGGCGTCGTGCGCGCTGGCGGTGCTGCAGCGCCAGGCGCGGCTGCGCGCCACCGGCCAGATCGACGGCGCGCCGCCCGTCCCCGCCTCCACCGGCGCCCCTGTCCCGGCTGCCGCCTGAGCGCTCGCACCGCCATGTCCACCCCCGCCCTGCTCTGCCTGAACGCCGGTTCGGCCAGCCTGAAGTTCGCCGTCTTCGCCCGCGCCGACTGCACCGCCACTGCCGCGGCGCCGCTGCCGCGCGCGCTGCTGCGCGGCGAAATCGACAGCCACGGCGGCCAGGCCACGCTGCGCTGGACCGACGCGCAGGGGCAGACCCATCGCAGCGCGTCTGACGAGCCGCGCGGCGACATCGCCGCCGAAGTCGGCGCGTTGTTGGACCGTCTGCTGCGTCCCGCGGGCATCGGCCCGATCACCGCGGTGGCGCACCGCATCGTCCACGGCGGCACGCGCTTCACCGCGGCGCAGCGCATCACGCCCGAGGTGCGCGTGGCGCTCGATGCGCTGCGCAGCCTGGCGCCGCTACACCAGGGGCCGGGTCTCGACGGCGTGGACGCCGCCAGCGCCCGACTGCCCGGCGTGCCGCAGATCGCCTGCTTCGACACCGCCTTCCACGCCACGCAACCCGACCTGGCGCGGCGTTACGCCATCCCGCGCCATTGGCACGACAAAGGCTTCAGGCGCTACGGCTTTCACGGCCTGTCTTACGACGCCATTTCCCGCCAGCTCCCCGGCCTGCTCGGCGCGCGCGCGCAGGGTGCGGTAATCGTGGCGCATCTGGGCGGCGGCGCCAGCCTGTGTGGCCTGCGCGCGCTGCGCAGCCAATGCACGACCATGGGGTTCACCGCGCTCGACGGCCTGGTCATGGGCACGCGCTGCGGCACGCTCGACCCCGGACTGGTGCTGCACTGGATCACCGAGGAAGGGCTCGATGCGGTGCAGCTGACGTCGATGCTCTACCACGACAGCGGGCTCAAAGGCGTGTCCGCGCTGAGCGGCGATTTGCGCACCCTCGAAACCAGCAGCGACCCCCGCGCGGCCGAGGCCATCGCGCTGTTTACCGCCAGCGTGGTGCACCACATCGGCGCGCTCGCCGCCGATCTCGGCGGCCTCGACGCCCTGGTGTTCACCGGCGGCATCGGCACGCACAGCGCCACGGTGCGCGCCGCGGTCTGCCAGGCGATGGCGTGGCTGGGCGTGTCGCTGGACCCGCTGGCCAACGCCGCCGGCCAGGCATGCATCACCCACGGCGACAGCCGCGTTCCGGCGTTCGCCCTGCCGACCGACGAGGAGGGGGTGATGGCGCTGCAGGCTGCTGCCGTGCTCGATGGATGATGGCGGAGTTGAGGAGGAACGCGATGGACACCTCGTTTCAAACCCCGGTTGCCGCCCTGCCCGCGGCGGTGGATGTGCTCGTGCTCGGCGCTGGCGGTGCCGGCTACCCCGGGGCGTTTTTTCTCGCCCGTGCCGGGCGCTCGGTGCTGTTGGCCGACCCCATCGGCAACTTGGGCGGCGATTGCCTGGCCGAAGGCTGCGTGCCGTCCAAGGCGGTGCGCGAAGCCGCGCTGGTGCGCCATCTGGCCGACCGGTTCGCCGGCTTCGGCCTGCGCGGCGCCAAGCCGGCGGTGGACTGGGCCGCGGTGCTGGCGCACAAGGACCGGGTGCAAAACACCCGCTATGCGCAGCATGCGCAGGAGATCGCGCAAAGCGGCGTGATTTTCGCCTGCGCCCGCGGCGAAATCGTTGCCGCCGACACCGTGCGCCTGGTCGGTGCCGATGGCGGCGCGCGCAACGTGCGCTTCGGCCACCTCATCCTCGCCACCGGCTCGGCGCCGGCGCGGCTGCCGATCCTCGGCGCCGAGCTGGCGCTGACCTCGCACGACCTGTTTCGCCTCGGCGCCGACTTGCCACTGCCGCAGCACCTGGTGGTGATCGGCGGCGGCTACATCGGTGTGGAAACCGCGTCGATGCTGCAGGCGCTGGGCGCGCAGTGCACGGTGATCGAATACGCGCCGCAGCTGCTGCCCGGATTCGATGCCGCGCTGGCGGCGTTTTTGCACGACCAGCTGGCGCAGCGCGTGCGCGTCGAACTCGCTGCGCAGGTGCTGAGCATCGCCCGCGAGGGCGACGGCTTCTATGTGCGCTACAAGCAAAACGGCGGCGAACACGGCGTGCACGGCGACGCCGTGCTCATGGCCACCGGCCGCCGCGCGGTGCTGCCCGCCGGCGTCGAGCACCTCGGGCTGGCGCTGGAGCACGGCCATGTGGTGGTCGACGAAACCCTGCGCACATCCAACCCGCGGGTGTGGGCGCCGGGGGACGTCAACGGCCGCAGCATGCTGTTTCACTCGGCGGTGCGGCAAAGCCTGGTGGCGGCGCACTGCATCGCCGCCGGCGGGCAGGCGGTGGACCGCATGCGCTTCGATACCGTGCCGATGACCGTGTTCACCGAGCCCGAGCTGGCGCACGTCGGCTTGACGCCAGAGCAGGCAGCGCAGCAGTTCGGCACCGCGGCAGTGGCGGTGACGCGCTACGACTACGCCACCGATTCCCGCGCGCAGATCTACGCCGACACGCAGGGCTTCATCCAGTTGGTGTTCGATGCGCGCAACGCGCGGCTGCTCGGCGCGCAGATCGCCGGGATGGACGCGGCGCAACTCATCGCCCCGCTGGCGCTGGCGCTGCAGCGCGACCTCACCGCCGCGGCGCTGGCGCATACCGCGTTCCCACACCCCCTGCTCAGCGAGGGCATCGGCAAGGCGGCACGCGCGTTCCGCCCCTGAATCCGGCACGTCCACCACACCGCCTCCGCCGCCATGACCTCTACATCCCCCGCCGCCCGCCCGGCAAACGCCCCGACGCAGACCGCCGGCCTGCCGCCCACCGACCCGGCCACCGGACTGTCGGCGGCGGAGGCCGCGGCACGGCTGGCGCGGTTCGGCGCCAACGCCATCGCCGAGCGCAGCGTGCCGGCCTGGCGGCAGTTTGCCGCGCGCTTCTGGGCGCCGGTGCCATGGATGCTCGAAGCCGTGATCGTGCTGCAGCTGCTGCTCGGCCGCGGCATGGAGGCGCTGATCATTGCCGCACTGCTGGTGTTCAACGCCGTCGTCGCTTTCGTGCAGGAGCAGCGCGCCAAGGACGCGCTGGCGCTGCTGCGGCGGCAGTTGCGCGTCAACGCTCGGGTGCGGCGCGACGGCCTATGGCAGCAGGTCGCCGCAGAAGCCGTGGTGCCCGGCGACATCATCCACATCCGCGCCGGCGACATCGTCCCGGCTGACCTGCAGCTGCTCGACGGCGCGGTGTCGCTCGACCAGTCGGCGCTGACCGGCGAATCGCTGCCGGTCGACGCCGGGCCGGGCAAGCCGGCGTACACCGGCACCATCGTGCGCCAGGGCGAAGCCACCGGCAGCGTCACCGCCACCGGGGCGCATACCTATTTCGGCCACACCGCCGAGCTGGTGCGCACCTCCAGCGCCCCGAGCCACATGCAGCGCACCATTTTCGCCATCGTCAAGCGTCTGGTGGTGTTCGACGCCGTGCTGGTCGCGCTGGTCGTGGCCTTTGCGCTGTGGCACCACCTGCCGCTGCTCGACACCGCGGTGTTTGCGCTGATGCTGCTGGTCGCCTCGGTGCCGGTGGCGCTGCCGGCCACCTACACCCTGGCCACGGCCGTCAGCGGCCAGCGGCTGGCGCACCAGGGCGTGCTCGTCACCCGGCTGCCCGCGGTGGAAGAAGCCGCGGCGATGGACACCCTGGTGTCGGACAAAACCGGCACGCTGACGCAAAACCGCCTGCGCTACGCCGGCGCCGTGCCGCTGGCCGCCGGCGCGGACGAAAACGCCGTGCTGCGCGCCGCCGCCTTGGCCAGCGACGACGCCACGCAGGACCCGCTCGATCTGGCGATCCTGGCGCCGGCTCGCGAGCGCAAACTGCTCGACGCCGCGCCGCCGCGCACCGCGTTCGCGCCGTTCGATCCGTCCACCCGCCGCAGCGAAGGCACCTACACCGTCGACGGTCAGCCGTGGCGCGCGGTCAAGGGCGCGGCCAATGTCATCGGGCCGTTGTGCCATCTGGACGCCGCACAGCAGGCGGCGCTCGACGCTGCCGAGCAAAAACTGGCGGTCAGCGGCGCGCGCGTGCTGGCCGTGGCCGCCGGGCATGGTGAGGCGCTGCAATTGCTCGGCGTCGTCGGCCTGGCGGACCCGCCGCGGCCCGACGCCGCCGACCTGATCGCGCAGATCAAACAGCTGGGCGTGCGGGTGTGCATGGCCACCGGCGACGCCGAGGACACCGCGCGCGCCATCGGCGCGCAGCTCGGGCTGGGCAGCCGCGTGTGCCACATCCAGCCCGGCGCACCGCTGGACCCGGCGCAATGCGACCTCTACGCCCGCGTGCTGCCGCAGGACAAGCACCACATCGTCGCCGCGCTGCAGCAGGCCGGGCACGTCACCGGCATGACCGGAGACGGCGTCAACGACGCCCCGGCGCTGCGGCAAGCGGAAATGGGCATCGCCGTGGCCAGCGCCACCGATGTGGCCAAGGCCGCTGCCGGCGTGGTGCTCACCGACCCCGGGCTGGGCGGGGTGCTCACCGTGGTGCGTGCCGGGCGGCAGGTTCACCGGCGCATGCTCACCTACACCCTGAACAAGGTGCTGCGCACGCTAGAAATCGTCATTTTCCTCGCCGCAGGTCTGCTGCTGACCGGGCATTTCATCATCTCACCCCTGCTCATCGTGCTGATGCTGTTCGCCAACGACTTCGCGACGATGAGCATCGCCACCGATCATGTGCGTCCGGCCGCGCGCCCGCAGCGCTGGCAGATCGACCGGTTGATGGGCGCATCGGCGGTGCTGGCGGGGCTGAGCCTGCTGTTTGCCGCCGGGGTCTATGTCTGGGCACAGGCGCAAGGGCTGAGCCTGGCGCAGTTGCAGACCGTGGTGTTTCTGATCCTGGTGTTCGGCAACCAGGCCGGGCTGTACCTGCTGCGCACCGACGGCCCGCTGTGGACGCTGGCACCGTCGCGCTGGATGGCCGCCGCCAGCGTGGGCGACGTGATCGTGGTGTGCGCGCTGGCCGGAGCGGGCGTGCTCATGGCCGCGCTGCCCTGGGGCGTGATCGGCGCGATCCTGCTGGCGACCGTCGTGTTCACGCTGCTGCTCGACGTGCTGGTCAAGCGCCCGCTGCTGCGCCATTTCGCCATTGCCTGAGGGATTCCGCATGTCCGAAACGCAAAACGCCGCCCCCGCGCCCAACGTCAACGTGCCGTTTTTCTGGCCGGTGCAGCTCGCCGCGAGCCTGGCCGAGCAGGGGCTGGAACTGTACGCGCGCAACGTCAAATTCCTCGACGAGGAATTGCGGCTGCACGGCGGCATCAAGCCGCGGCTGGCGACGGCGCACAGCGTGCGGCTGAAGCTGCGCACCCTCGATCTGTGCGATTACTCCGCGCCCGACGCGCAAGGCATCCCGACGCTGGTGATCGCGCCGTACGCCGGGCATACGTCGATGATCGCCGATTACCACGAAGGCCAGAGCCTGATGCAGACGCTGCGCGCGGCCGGCGTCGGCCCGCTGTTCCTCACCGACTGGCACAGCGCCACCGCCGACATGAAAGACCTGGAAATCGACGATTACCTCGCCCATCTGCTGGCGTGCATCGACGACCTCGGCGACCGCGTGCACCTCGTCGGCCTGTGCCAGGGCGGCTGGACGGCGGCGATGCTTGCCGCGCGTTTCCCGCGCAAGGTCGTCAGCCTGGTGCTGGCCGGCTCGCCGATCGACACCCACGCCGGCCATGGGCCGCTGAAAAAAATGGTCGCGCACACGCCGCTGGCGTTTTACGCCGACCTGGTGGCCAGCGGCGACGGGCTGATGCTGGGCAAATACATGCTCGCCGGGTGGAAAAACATGCACCCGACGCAGCACTATGTGCAGGACCACATCGACCTGTACGAACACATCGACGACCCGGTCTGGCTGGCCAAGACCGAAGCCTTCGAACGCTGGTACGAAAACCCGCTCGATCTGCCCGGGCGCTGGTATTTGCAGGTCATCGACCAGTTGTTCCGGCGCAATCGGTTCGCCAAAGGCGAGTTCGTCGGCCTGGGCCGGCCGCTGGCGCTCAAAGACATCACCTGCCCGCTGTACCTGCTCGCCGGCCACAGCGACGACATCACCCCGCACGAGCAGGTGTTCGCCGCGCAAAAGCTGTGCGGCACCCCGGCCGCGCACATCGAAAAACGCATCGTCCCTGGTGGCCACGTCGGGCTGTTCATGGGCGCGCGCAACCTCAAGGAGGTCTGGCCGCAGATTGGTGCGTGGATCCGGCAGCAGGCCGGCCCCCTCTCGCCTTAGAATGTGAGTTGACGGGCCGCCCCGCATCGCGGCGCGGTGAACCTGGTCAGGTCGGGAACGAAGCAGCCACAGCCGTTTACCGCGAGTGCCGGGGGAACGGCTCGTCACCCGTTTTCAACCGCTGCGTCAGGCCTTTGGGCTGCGCAGCCGGAGCTGTGACGACCGGTTTGCCCAGACTCTGAAGCAACCTCGCTCTTGCGATCAGCGCCAGCGCGGCAACTTGTGTCAAAATTTCCCAACAATCGTTTTACCGAGGTGACCATGGCTAGCGAACTGATCAAACACACCAACGATGCAGATTTCGAGCAGGACGTGCTCAAGTCCAACATCCCCGTGCTGGTGGACTTCTGGGCCGAGTGGTGCGGGCCGTGCCGGATGATCGCCCCGACGCTGGATGAAATGGCCAGCGAGTACCAGGGCAAGCTCGCCATCATGAAGGTCAACGTCGATGAAAACCGCACCATTCCGGCGAAATTCGGCATCCGCGGGATCCCGACCCTGCTGCTGTTCAAAAACGGTGAACTCGCCGGCAACAAGGTCGGCGCCGCGTCCAAATCGCAGCTGACCGCGTTCGTCGACGCCCATCTATAATCTGTCTTCGGTTCATCGGTCGGTTCGACCCTTTGTCCTCTGTGCTGCGCGCGCGTGTGCGCAGCACTGAATGGCACGGCGGGCAGCCGTTCTGGCTGGCCGTCTGCCGCGGCGGGTGAAAACGCCGCGGCGTCCCGGTTCCCTCTGCTCCATCAGTCCGCTGCCGCGATTGCGCCCTGCGCTGGCGCGCGCCCCGTCCCTGTCCAACCCCGGCGCCAGCTCCCGCAGCCTGTCCTCCCGAGTGTTTCACCATGCATCTGTCTGAACTCAAAGCGACGCACGTCTCCAAGCTGCTCGAAATGGCGCAGTCGTTGGAGATCGAGAACGCCAGCCGCCTGCGCAAACAGGAATTGATGTTCGCCATCCTCAAGCGCGTGGCGCGCAACGGCGAGCAGGTGTTCGGCGACGGCTGTCTGGAAGTGCTGCCCGACGGCTTCGGCTTCTTGCGCGCGCCGGAATCGAGCTATATGGCGTCGCCCGACGACATCTACATCTCGCCCAGCCAGATCCGCCGCTTCAACCTGCACACCGGCGACTCGATCGAAGGCGAGGTGCGCGTGCCCAAGGATGGCGAGCGCTACTTCGCGCTGGTCAAGGTGGACCGCGTCAACGGCGTCACGCCCGAGGAAAACAAGAACAAGATCATGTTCGAGAACCTCACGCCGCTGTTCCCCACGGAACATCTGCGTCTGGAACGCGACATCAAGGGCGAGGAAAACATCATCGGCCGGGTGATCGACATCATCGCCCCCATCGGCAAGGGC
Organism: Pseudomonadota bacterium; assembly: GCA_021799355.1. Lineage (GTDB taxonomy): Bacteria > Pseudomonadota > Gammaproteobacteria > Burkholderiales > Burkholderiaceae_C > Thiomonas. The sequence continues at coordinate 28,937 of JAJZAQ010000019.1, read as the reverse complement.
CAGCGCGGTCTGCTCGTCGCCCCGCCCAAGAGCGGCAAGACGGTGATGCTGCAGGCGCTGGCGCACGCCATCACCGCCAACCACCCCGAGGTCGTGCTCATCGTGCTGCTGATCGACGAACGCCCGGAGGAAGTGACCGAAATGCAGCGCTCGGTGCGCGGTGAAGTCGTCAGCTCCACCTTCGACGAACCGGCGGTGCGCCACGTGCAGGTCGCCGAGATGGTGATCGAAAAGGCCAAGCGCCTGGTCGAGCTGAAAAAGGACGTGGTCATCCTGCTGGACTCCATCACCCGCCTGGCCCGGGCCTACAACACCGTGGTGCCGACGTCGGGCAAGATTCTCACCGGCGGGGTCGACGCCAACGCCCTGCAGCGGCCCAAACGCTTTTTCGGCGCCGCGCGCAACATCGAGGAAGGCGGCTCGCTGACCATCATCGGCACCGCGCTGGTCGATACCGGCAGCCGCATGGACGAAGTGATTTACGAGGAGTTCAAGGGCACCGGCAATATGGAAATCCACCTCGACCGCCGGCTGTCGGAAAAGCGCGTCTATCCCGCCATCCTCATCAACCGCTCGGGCACGCGGCGCGAGGAACTGCTGCTCAAGCCTGAAGTGCTGCAAAAAGCGTGGATTTTGCGCAAATTGCTCTATCCGATGGACGAAATCCAGGCAATGGAATTCCTGCTCGACAAAATGAAACAGACGAAAAACAACGCCGAGTTCTTCGACCTCATGCGCCGCGGCGGCTGAGGCAGCAGGCCGCGGGAAATCTGTCATAATTGCGCGTTTGCCAAGTACCGGCAGCGCAGCACCACGCGCGAAGCGGCGCGCCTGCCCGGCGGCTAGCTCCCTTTTCAAGGAACCGACATGAAACCTGGAATCCACCCCGAATACCGCGACGTCTGCTTTCTCGACCTGTCCACCGGATCGAAAATCATCATCGGCTCGACCGTGCAGACGCGCGAAACCATCAAACTCGACGACGGACGCGAACTGCCGCTGTACAAGGTCGAAACCAGCGCCGAGTCGCATCCGTTTTACACCGGTACGCAAAAAAGCGTCGACACGCTGGGCGGACGGGTGGAAAAATTCCGTCAGAAGTTTGCCAAGGCAACCGGCAAGGCCTGAGGGCGGCGTCATCGACCCGCTTTCTACCGTTTCTTGCGTCTTTTTCCGCATTTTTTCATTCCGTCTCTCATTCCCCACCTCGCGGGTTCGTTTTCGACCCGTCGGACATCGACCCAACGGGCAGCGCGGCTGCCCGTTGTCGTTTGCAGCCACTGCCCCGGTGTGCCCCTTCCATGAGTTCGGCGTTTTCCCACGGCCAAACCCGCAGACCCCCGGCGCGTCCGGCGTTGCGCCCGGGTGCCGTCGGTAAGCTGCCGCGCGTGCTGCTGTTGCTGCTGTGCCTGGCTTACATCCTGCCGGGCTTCGTCGGCCGCGATCCCTGGCGTTCCGACGGGCTGGGTTTCGTGCTGATGTGGCAGATGGCGCAGGGTCGGGCGGACTGGTTCGACCCGGTGCTCTACGGCGTCGCCCTGCATGGCAGCTGGCTGACGCACTGGCTCGGCGCCGGATCGATTCAGCTGCTGGGCGGCTGGATCGGCCCGGTGCTGGCGTCCCGCCTGCCCTTCATGGCGGCGCTGGCGGCAAGTATGTGGCTGACCTGGTCTGCCGCCTTCCATTTCGCCCGTCAGGATGCGGCCCAGCCGGTGCCGCCGGCGTTCGGTCCGCCCATCGCCGCAACCGACTATGCCCGCGCCATCGCCGATGGCGTGCTCCTCACCCTGCTGGCCACCCTCGGCCTACTCGGCCGCGGTCATGAGGCTTCGACGCAGGTCCTGCAGCTGGTGGCCGTCAGTGCGGTGTTGTACGGGCTGTCGCTCTATCCACGCCGGCCGTGGAAGTCTGCTGCCGTGCTGGCGGCGGCGCAAACCGGCCTGGCGCTGACAGCTGCGGGCTGGTTTGTCGTGCTGCTCGGCGCGGTGTTGGCCGCGCTGCTGTGGCCCGACGTGCGCCGCGCCCGGGGGGCGGCGCTACTGGCCGTGGCCGCCGGCTGGTGCAGCGGGCTGGCCGCCGAAGCGGTGATGGGCTGGCCGCTGCGCGGCCAATGGCCGGGGCTGCACACCCTGGGGGATTTTTTCCGCCTCGGCCTGTGGTTCACCTGGCCGAGCTGGCCGCTGGCAGCGTGGGGGTTGTGGCGCTGGCGCGAGTCGCTGCGCGCCTGGCACCTGCTGCCTTCGGCGGCGCTGGCCTTGCTGGCGTTGCTCAGCGCGCTGACGCTGGGCAACAACGACAAGGTGTTCCTGCTGGCGCTGCCGCCGCTGTCCATCCTTGCCGGCTTCGCCCTGCCCGTGATGCGGCGCGCCGGTCTGGCGGCGATCGACTGGTTTGCCGTGCTGTTTTTCAGCCTACTCGCGCTCGGGGTGTGGGTGATGTGGCTGTCGATGCTCGTGGGCTGGCCGCCGAGACCGGCGGCGAACATCGCCCGTCTGGCACCGGGCTTCACCCTGCATCTGGACCCGCTGGCCGTTGCCGTGGCGCTGCTGGCCACCGCGGCGTGGACGGCGATCGTGCTGTGGCGCACCGGCCGGCACCGCCATCCGCTGTGGAAAGGCATGGTGCTGTCTGCCGGCGGTGTGACCCTGGTCTGGGTGCTGGTGGGCACGTTGTGGATGCCGGTGTTGAACTACGCCAGCACCTACCGCCAGGTCGGCGAGGATGTGGCGCGTGTGGTACGCAGCACCGACGCCCTGTCGATGCACGCCGCGCCCGCCTGCCTGCAGCCGTCGGGAATCGACCTGACCACGCAGGCGCTCATCGGCTACTGGAGCCGGCTGGATTTTGCCGCCGCACCTGCAGCGCGCTGCGGGTATGCGCTGGGGGCGCGGCCCCCGCAGCCCGCCGCACACTGGCGCCTGCTGTGGCACGGTGGCCGCCCGGGTGAGCGCGACGAACCGCTGTTCCTCTGCCAGCGACTGGTTCCGCCGGCGCCATGAGTCGGCGTGTGAGGTGCATCCGTTGCGGGCGCTGATGCGGTTGGCGCTGAGCGTGCTCATCGGCCAGCTCGCCACCATCGGCTTCGGAGTCGCCGACACCGCCATGCTCGGGCATTACGCCAGTGTCAGCAGTCTGGCGACGCTGGCGATCGGGCAGGCGATTTTCATCACCCTGTACATCGCGCTGTCCGGCGTGACACAGGCGCTGCTGCCGGTGATCGGGCGCAGCTACGGCGCCGGTGCGCCGCTCGAAGCCGGCGCCTGGTTCCGCCAGGGACTGTGGCTGAGCGCAGGGCTGAGCGTGGCCGGTATGGGGGTCTTGCTCTGGCCGCAACCTTTGCTGGCGCTGACCGGGCAACGGCATGACCCGGCCGTCGATGCCTACCTGGCCGTTCTCGCCCTCGGCCTGCCGGCGGCGCTGGCGTTCCGCGTCCACGCCGCGTTCAGCCAGGCGATTTCCAAGCCGATGCTCACCACCGCGTTGCAGCTCGGCGGCCTGCTGGCGAAACTGCTGCTCAACGCGGCGTTTCTCCTTCCGGGCAGCTGGCTCGGCCGGGTCCTGCCGGTCGAGGGCGCGACGGCTTGCGCCGCGGCCACGGTGCTCACGCAGTACGGGCTGCTCGGCACGGCGCTATGGCAGCACCGTCACAACGGCGTGCTGCGGCCGTATGCCGCGCTGTCGCGCTGGAGCCGCCCGCAGTGGAGCGACCAAGCGCATTTGCTGCGCCTGGGTCTGCCGATCGGTTTGAGCCTGCTGGTGGAAGTCTCGGCGTTCACCTTCATGGCGCTGTTTATCGCCCGGCTGGGTCACACCGTGCTCGCCGCGCATCAAATCACCGCCAATTTCGCCACGGTGCTCTATATGTTGCCGCTGTCGCTGTCCATCGCCACCAGCTCGGTGGTCGCGCAGCATCTGGGCGCCGGGCAAAGGCAGGCGGCGCGGCGCATGGCCTTCAGCGGGGTGGGCGCAGCAGCGCTGCTCTCGGTTGCCGTGGGGCTGCTGGTGTTGGTCGCCCGCCGGCAGATCATTGCTTGGTACACGGACGAAGCCTCGGTGCAGGCCGTGGCCATGCACCTGTTTGTTTTCATTGCCTTGTACCAGGTGTTCGACGCCGTCCAGGCCAGCAGTGCGTTCGTCCTGCGCGCCTACCACGTGGTGGCGCTGCCCAGCGCGCTCTACGCCCTGTCGCTGTGGGGCATCGGCCTGGGTGGCGGTTACATCCTGGGTTTCGACGTCCTGGGCACGACGCCGCAGGTCTTGCGCGGCGCCGCCGGGTTCTGGATGGGCAACACCACCGGGCTGGCCCTGGCGGCGTGTTGTTTCGCCCTGCTGCTGCGGCGCGCTGCGCGCGCGCCGTAGCCGCGCACCGGGAGCAGCAGCGGCGCTGCCCGCCCGACCGGTGGAACGGCTGGCTCAGCCCTGCGCCGTGCGCAGCCCCTTGGTCCAGGCTTCCATCGCCTCGTTGGCCGGAGCCATCGGGGCTTCGAGGAAGGAGATGACGAATTTGTCGCCCATGTCGGCAATGCCGATCGAGCGCGGGCGCACGGCCAGCACCATCGGGTTGGGCAAAGCGATGCCGAAGCAGAAAATCACCTCCGCGGCGGCCTTGATGTCCGGGGCGATCGTGCCGCCGATGCGCGTGGTGTGTTCGTAATGATCGAACACGGCGATGAATTTGACTTGCGGATTGGCGGCGATCTTGGCCTTGTAATACTCGACCACTTCAGCCACCGTGGTGTACGGGGTTTCGGATTTGGCGAATTCGGCAACGTAAACCGGGTATTTTTCCTGCAACAGGGTTTGTTTCATGAGGACTCCTGCGGGTTGATCGGGCCGCTGCCTGCCGCGTCACGGCAGGGGCGACGAGAAGTTGAGCAATTTACTCGGATCAACACATTCAGATGTCCACATCGGTCAATTTTTGCTTCAGGCGGCCTCCAGCGCTTCGATCTGCTCGCCGAGTTCCAGCCAGCGCTCTTCGAGTGCGGCGATGCGGGCGCTGACCGCATGGTGCCGCCTGCCCTGCTCGGCACGCTGCGCGGCGCTCCCGTGCGGGCGCGCCAGCTCGGTTTCCAGCGCGGTGCGTTCGGCTTCGAGCTGTCGCAACTCGGCATCGACCCTGGCGAATTCGGCTTTCAGCGGCTTGAGCTGCTGCGCGCGCTGCTGCCGTTGTTCGGCCTGCTGGCGGCGAAGCTGTTTGCGGTCGCTACCTGCCGCCGGCGGGGCCGCCGTGCCCGGCTGCGCCTGCTGCGCCGCGGTTTGCCGCTGCGCCGTGCGCGACAGCGCCCATTGCTGGTAGTCGTCGAGGCTGCCGTCGAAGTCTCGCACCTCGCCCTGCGCGACCAGCCAGAAGGCATCGCAGGTGGCCCGCAGCAAAGCGCGGTCGTGCGACACCAGCAGCATGGTGCCGGCGAAATCCTGCAGCGCCAGCGCCAAGGCCTCGCGTGTGGGCAGGTCGAGGTGGTTGGTCGGCTCGTCGAGCAGCAACAGGTTGGGCCGTCGCCAGATGACCAGAGCCAGCGCCAGCCGCGCTTTCTCGCCGCCGGAAAAGCTGCCGCAGGGGCGCAGCATCATGTCGCCGTCGAACTGGTAACGCCCCAGCCAGTTGCGCCAGTCCTGCTCGGTGGACTGCGCTGCGGCCTCGCGCGAGAGCCGTTGCATGTGCTGCAGCGGCGATTCGTCCAGCCGCAGCACGTCCACTTCCTGCTGTGCGAAGTAGCCGATCACCAGACCACTGCCTTCGACACGCTGTCCTGCCAGCAGCGGCAGCACACCGGCCAGGGTTTTGACCAGGGTGGACTTGCCCTGGCCGTTGGCACCGAGGATGCCGATGCGCAGACCGCCGGTGATGCTGCGGCTGACGCGCTGCAGGACCGGCTGCCCCGCGTAGCCGCAGCTGGCGTCGTGCAGCGTCAAGAGCTGTTGCGGCAGGCTGTGCGGCGGCAGCAGTTCGATGCGCAGCGGGCTGCTGAGCACCACGGGGGCCAGGCGCTGCATGCGTTCGAGCGCCTTCATCCGGCTTTGTGCCTGCCGTGCTTTGGTCGCCTTGGCACGGAACCGTTCGACGAAGCGGGTCAGCCGGGCGATGTCCTGCTGCTGTCGCGCGAACGCCGCCTGCTGCTGCAGCAGCTGTTGCGCCCGCTGCTCCTCGAACGCGGTGTAGTTGCCGCCGTACCGGGTGAGTTTGCCGCCGTCGAGGTGCACGGTGATGCGGCAGACGGCGTCGAGAAACTCGCGGTCGTGTGAAATCACCAGCAGCAGACCGGTATAGCGCGACAGCCACTGTTCCAGCCAGACCAGCGCGTCGAGGTCGAGGTGGTTGGTCGGCTCGTCGAGCAGCAGGCAGTCGCCGGGCGCAAACAGCGCCTGCGCCAGCGCCAGCCGCATCCGCCACCCGCCAGAAAACTGCCGCACCGCCTGCTCCAGCTCGGCGACACTGAACCCCAGCCCGAGCAGCAGCGCCTCGGCACGCGCCCGCGCGGTGTAGCCGCCGGCCAGCTCGAACGCATGCTGCGCTTCGGCCAGCGCATGCGCCGCGACGGCGTCGTGCGCCGGCGACTGCAGCGCCGCGTGCAGCGCCCGCTGCGCGGCCTGCAGCGCGACGTCACCCTGCAGCACGAACTCGGTGGCGCTGGCATCGGTGTCGGGCACGTCCTGGGCGACGGTGGCCACCCGCCATCCCGCCGGGCGCTCGACGCTGCCCGCGTCTTCGTGCAGCTCGCCCAGCAGCAGTTTGAACAACGACGTCTTGCCCGCGCCGTTGACGCCGACCAGACCGACTTTGTCGGTCGCGTGCAGCGTCAGGCTGGCACGGTCGAGCACGCGTTGCGTGCCGCGACGCAACACGACGTCGGTGAGACGGATCATGGCCGTGGCGCGTCGGTCGCCGCGCGCAGGTCCGCAGCGAGCAGCAGACACACCGCTTCGGGGTGCAGCTCGGTATCGAGCCACACCGCGGGCAGACGGGGGAAGGCGGCTTCGAACGCGGCGCGCTCGTTGCCGACTTCGAGCACCAGCACGCCCTGCGGCGCCAGATGCGCCGGTGCCTGCAGCAGCAGACGGCGCACCAGATCCATGCCATCGTCGCCCCCGGCCAGCGCCAGCGCCGGCTCGTGGCGGTATTCCTGCGGCAGCGCCTGCATGCTCGCCGCCGGCACGTAGGGCGGGTTGCACAGCACGAGATCGTAGCCAGTACCCGTCTGCGGCGGCAGCGCGTCCCACAAATCGGAGGCGAACAGCCGGAGCCGATCCTGCAGGGCATACGCCGCACGGTTGATCTGCGCCACGTCCAGCGCGTCGGCGGAAATATCGCTGGCGTCGACCTGCGCCTGCTCCCATTGCAGCGCTGCCAGAACCGCCAGGCAGCCCGACCCGGTGCACAGATCGAGCACGCGGCGCGGCGGCTGCGGCAGCCAGGGGTCGAACGCCCCCTGCACGAGCAGTTCGGCGATGAACGACCGCGGCACGATCACCCGGCGGTCCACGGTGAAACGCAGCCCCGCCAGCCACGCCTCGCCCAGCAGATACGCCAGCGGCTGGCGCGATGCGATGCGCTCGGCGGTGACCTGCTTGATCCGTTGCCACTGCGCCGCGCTCAGCCTGTGCTGCGCGTGCTGCTGCAAACGCGCCGCCTCGGTGGCAGGCAGCCCGGCGGCGTGCAGCACCAGCCACGCCGCCTCTTCCTGCGCGTTCGCACAGCCGTGGCCGAAGGTCAGGCCGGCGGCATCGAGCGCGCGTGCGGTCTTCGCCCACGCCTGCCCCAGCGTCGGCGTGGCGGCGTTTGTGCGCGGCTTCATGCCGCCAGCGCCTCGAGGGTGCGGCGGTAGATGTTTTTCAGCGCCTCGATGGACTGCAGATCGACGCATTCGTCGATTTTGTGGATGCTGGCGTTGACCGGGCCGAATTCGACGACCTGCGGACAGATTTTGGCGATGAAGCGGCCATCGGACGTGCCACCGCTGGTGGACAGTTCGGCGCTCAACCCGGTTTCGGCGTGGATGGCCGCCTGCAACGCCGCGGACAGCGGCCCCGGCGGGGTGAGAAAGGGCTCGCCGCCGAGCGACCAGTCGATGGTGTAATCGAGCGCGTGGCGGTCGAGCACGGCGTGCACCCGTTGCCGCAGTTGCCCGGGGGTGGATTCGGTGGAAAAGCGGAAGTTGAAATCGACCACCAGTTCACCGGGAATGACGTTGGTGGCGCCGGTGCCGGCGTGGATGTTGGACATTTGCCACGACGTCGGCGGGAAGTGTGCATTGCCGTCGTCCCAGCGCGTCGCGGCGAGCTCGGCCAGCGCCGGCGCGGCCAAGTGGATGGGGTTTTTCGCCAGATGCGGATAGGCGATGTGTCCCTGCACACCGCGCACCGTCAGCCGCCCTGAAAGCGAGCCGCGGCGGCCATTCTTGATCACATCGCCGAGCTGTGCCGTGGATGTCGGCTCACCGACGATGCACCAGTCCAGCCGCTGGCCGCGCGCTGCCAGCAGTTCGCAGACTTTGACCGTGCCGTCGCGCGCCGGGCCTTCCTCGTCGCTGGTGAGCAGAAAAGCCAGACCCGCAGCCGGGTGCGGATGCGCGGCGATGAATTCCTCGACCGCCACCACCATCGCCGCCAGCGAGGTTTTCATGTCGGCGGCGCCGCGGCCGTAGAGCCTGCCGTCACGCACCGTGGGCACGAACGGGTCGCTGTGCCACTGCTCGGGCGGCCCCGGCGGAACCACGTCGGTGTGCCCGGCAAACAGCAGCACCGGCGCGTCGGCCGTCGCCCCCGGGCGCAGCGCCCACAGGTTGCTGACGCGAAAATCGTCCGGCCCGCTGGGCAGCGCCTCGCAGGCGAACCCCAGGGCCTGCAGCCGCGCGGCAAGCAGGGTCTGGCAGCCGGCATCCTGCGGGGTGATCGAACGGCGGGAAATCAGCTCTTGCGCCAGGGCTTGCGTCGGGGACATGCGGCGGCAGCGCGCGGTCAGCGCGGCGAATCGACATCGAGGGTGATTTCGGTGAAAGACGGCGTGTCGTCCTCCACCGCTTCGGCGGGTGCGGCCTGCCGGCGCAGGCTGGCATCGTTTTCCAGCCGCCACAGCAGGTTGGTCGGTGAATCGGCGTAAGCCAGCGCCTCTTCCCGGCTGACGACGCCGTCGATGACCATGGCCGCCAGCGCCTGTTCGAAGGTTTGCGAGCCTTCGGCCATCGACTTTTCCATGGCCTCCTTGACGCCGGAAAAATCGCCCTTTTCGATCAGCTCGCGCACCAACTGGGTGTTGAGCATGATTTCCACCGCCGGGGTGAGGCCGCCCGCCGTGGCGCGCAGCAGACGTTGCGACACGATGCCGCGCAGCCCCGACGCCATGTCGTTGTACAGCGCCGGGCGTTGATCCATCGGGTAGAAGCCGACGATGCGGTTGAGCGCCTGATAGCTGTTGTTGGCGTGCAGCGTCGCCAGGCAGAGGTGGCCGGACAGGGCGTACTGCAGGGCGGCGGTCATCGTCGCCTGGTCGCGGATCTCGCCGATCATGATGCAGTCGGGCGCCTGACGCAGCGCGTTTTTCAGCCCGACGGCCAGCGATTCGGTGTCGATACCGACTTCGCGCTGGTTGACGATCGATTTGCGGTTGACGAACAGATACTCGATCGGCTCCTCCAGCGTGAGAATGTGGCCGGTGCGGTTGGCGTTGCGGTAGTCGATCATCGCCGCCAGCGTCGTGCTCTTGCCCGCGCCGGTGGCGCCGACCATGAGCAGCAGGCCGTGTTTTTCCATCACCAGATCGGCGAGAATTCCCGGCAGGTTGAGCGATTCCAGAGGCGGCACCTCGCCCGGAATGAAACGCACCACCATCGCCACGCTGCCGCGCTGGCGGAACGCGCTGATGCGAAAACTTCCCAGCCCGGGGCGGGGCAGACCCATGTTGAGCTCGCCGGTGCGCGTGACTTCGGCGGCCTTTTCCGGCCCCACCGCCTCGGCCAGCAGGCGAAACGGCTCCTCGGTGGTGAGCACCTGGCGGTTGACCGCCACCGCGTGGCCGTTGATGCGGATGAGGATCGGGGCGTGCGGACTGATGTACAGATCGGACGCCTTTTTTTCCGCCATCAGCTTGAATAGCCGTTCCATTGCCGACATGATGTCCCCCTCCCTGTACCGCGTCGTGCCGACAGACTGCGCTCAGGTGCGCAGCAGTTCGTTGATGCTGGTTTTGGCGCGCGTTTGCGCATCGACTTTTTTCACGATCACCGCGCAGTACAGGCTGTACTTGCCGTCGCTGCTGGGCAGGCTGCCGCTGACCACGACCGAGCCGGCAGGAATGCGCCCGTAGCTGATCTCGCCGGTGGCGCGGTCGTAGATCTTGGTCGATTTGCCGATGTAGACCCCCATCGAGATCACGCAGTTGTCCTCGACGATCACCCCTTCGACGACTTCGGAGCGCGCGCCGATGAAGCAGTTGTCGCCGATGATGGTCGGGTTGGCCTGGATGGGTTCGAGCACCCCGCCGATGCCCACCCCGCCCGATAAATGCACGTTCTTGCCGATTTGCGCGCACGAGCCGACGGTGGCCCAAGTATCGACCATGGTGCCTTCATCGACATACGCGCCGATGTTGACGTAAGACGGCATCAGCACCACGTTGGGGGCGATGTAGCAACCGTGCCGCGCCACTGCCGGCGGCACCACGCGCACGCCGGTGGCGCGCATCTGCTCGGCGCTGAGATGATGGAACTTGGTCTGCACCTTGTCGAAAAAGTGCAGATCGCCGGCCTGCATCGGCTGGTTGTCGTGCAGGCGGAAGCTCAGCAGCACCGCTTTTTTCAGCCATTGGTGCGTCACCCATTCGCCATCGATGCGTTCGGCCACGCGCAGCTTGCCGCTGTTGAGCTGGTCGATGACGTGATCGACCGCTTCGCGCAGTTCAGCCGGAGCGTTGCCCGGGTTGTAGCTGGCGCGTTGTTCCCAGGCCTGGTCGATGAGGGTCTGCAATTGTTGGGTCATGTCGTGGCTCGTGTAAGAAGGGACAAGGAGTCGTCAACGGAGTTCGGCGCAGTACGCGGCAATCCGCCGCGCCGCCTCGACGCATTCGGCCAGCGGGGCGACCAGCGCAAGGCGCACCCGCCCGCGGCCCGGATTGACACCGTCCTGCTCGCGTGCCAGATAACTCCCGGGCAAAACGGTGACATTGTATTTTTCGTACAGACCGCGGGCGAACGCGGCGTCGTCTCCCGGCGTGGCCGCCCAGAGGTAAAACCCGGCGTCGGGCAGGCGCACGTCCATCACCGGCTGCAGGATCGGCAGCACCGCGGCGAATTTTTCGCGGTACAGCGCGCGGTTGTCGTGCACATGCCGTTCGTCACCCCAGGCGGCGACGCTGGCCGCCTGCACCGCCGGGCCCATGGCGCTGCCGTGGTAGGTGCGGTAACGGGTGAACGCGGCGATCAGCGCCGCATCCCCGGCGACGAAACCCGAGCGCAACCCCGGCACGTTCGAACGCTTGGACAGCGAGGTGAACAGCAGCAGGCGACGGAAGTCGCGCCGCCCCAGCGCCCAGGCCGCCTGCAGACCGCCCAGCGGCGGCTCGTCGCCAAACCAGATTTCCGAATAACACTCATCGCTGGCGATGACGAAACCGTGCCGGTCCGACAGCGCGAACAGCTGCTCCCATTCCTGCAGCGGCATGACCGCGCCGGTCGGATTGCCGGGCGAACAGACATAGACCAGCTGCGTGCGCTGCCACACCGTCTCCGGCACGGCGGCCCAATCGACGGCGAAATTGCGCCCGGCATCGACTGCGGCAAAGTAGGGCCGTGCGCCGGCGAGCAGGGCGGCCCCTTCATAAATCTGGTAGAAGGGATTGGGGCAAACCACGGTGGCGGCTTCGCGCGAGGCGTCGATCACGGTCTGCGCAATGGCAAACAGCGCCTCGCGCGACCCATTGACCGGCAGCACCTGCGTCTGCACGTCCAGCGTCACGCCGTAACGCCGCTGCGCCCACTGCACGCACGCCTGGCGCAACGCCGCCGATCCCGTCGTCGTCGGGTAAACCGCCAGCCCGTCGAGGTGGGCGACTAGCGCGTCACGGATGAACTGCGGCGTCGGATGCTTGGGCTCGCCGATGCCCAGGCTGATCGCCGGCCACTGCGCCGCAGGCGTCACGCCGGCAAACAAGGCCCGGAGTTTTTCGAACGGATAGGGCTGGAGCAGATCGAGGCGGGGATTCACGGACAGCGGCGCGGGGTTGCAGGCGGAATGCAGGCGGAAGCGGCAAACCCCCGATTCTACGGACAGCCCCGGCGCCGCAGCGGCAGGCAAAAATCGCCAACCGCCGTGCCGCCGCTGTCATCACCACGCCGCAGCGTGCGTTAATCCAACCAGAGTGAGCGTTTTGCCGCCCGAATCGAACCGGCCCACTATGCTATGGAACATGTCAACGCACTCCCCTCGGCTCTCGTGAGCAAAGCGGCTGCCCCCGCATCGAGCGCGCTCAACCGGTTCTGCGCCCAGGTGCGGGTGCGCGCCACGCGCATGGCATTGATCGAACTGCGCGACGCCGCGGCAGCGGCCGACGTCGTCCAGGACAGCCTGCTCAAGCTCGTCAGCCATTACCACGACCGCCCCGAGCACGAGTGGCCGCCGCTGTTCTACAGCATTTTGCGCAACCGCATCACCGACGTGCACCGGCGGCGCAAGATGGAAAAGATTTTCGATTTTTTCTTTTCCAGCGAAGAAGACGACGAAGCGCCGCCGAGCTGGGAGTCGATCGCCGACACGGCGCTCGGCCCCGAAGCCGAACTGGCCAATGCCCAGCTCGCCGGGCGCATCGCCGACGCGCTGTCGGCACTCAGCCCGCGGCAACGCGAAGCGTTTTTGCTGCGTGAAATGGAGGGTCTGTCGATCGTCGACACCGCCGCAGCGATGAAAGTCAGCGAAGGCAGCGTCAAAACCCACCATATGCGCGCGCTGACCCGGCTGAGGGAATTGCTCGAAGCGGACCATCCGGCTAAAGTTTGAACTGTCTGTTGCAGGCGAACATCATGACCACTCAGACCCATTTCACCCCGGCTCAGATCGACCGCTACCGCAGCGGTCTGGCGTCGGCTGAACTCGCCGCGCAAATCGAGCGCCACTTGCAGACCTGCCCGCAATGCCAGGCCGAGCTGCAGTTTGGCAGACGGCTGAGCGATCTGCTGGCTCCGCTGCCGCAGCTGGCCGCCCACCTGCCCCGCCGTGCTGCGCGCAGCGTGCGCTGGCCGCGGGTGTTCGCCGCCGGGATGGCCACCGTGTCGCTCGCGCTGGCAGTGGTCATCAGCCTGCCGCATTGGACTGCGGGCAATGGCGGCGTTCCCGGCAACCTCAGCCCGCAGATCGCCGATGCCGTGCAGAACATCGATTTTTACCAGTGGCTGTCCGAGCATCCGCAAATGCTGCAACAGGGGATGCAACATGCCAATCCAGCGTGACCCCACCCACCGTCCGCCCAGGCTGCGGCGGGCCGCATCAGCGGTTTTTTCTGCTGTCGTCCCGCTCGTTGTGCTGCTCGTTGTGCTGCTCTTTACCCCCGGCCTGATCCCTGCCGCCCTGGCCAACCCGCACGACAGGCAAGGCGCTTACCAGCAGTGGGAACAGATGCCTGCCGAGCAGCGCGAGCGCATCCTGCAGGAACAGCAACGGTTCAAACGTTTGCCGCCGAGTGAACAGGAACGTTTGCGCCGCGAGTACGAGCAGCGCCGGCGGCAGTGAGGCGGTGGCGGTCTGCCACAGCCTCGGTGGCAGAGGCGGTCTGGCCGGCCGACGCCGTCAGTGGGCGCTGGCGTGAGGGAAAAACACGAACACCTCGCCGCCGTCGCGCACCACATGCGCGCGTGCGCCATGCGGCAGGGTGAGTTTGGTGCGGACATGGCCGAACGGCAGGCCGGTGAGCACGGGCACGCCGTGCGGTTTGAGCTGCCCGCGCAACCAGTCCACCACCGCCAGCAGGTCGTAGCCGGCGTCGTGCGCGCTCAGTTTGTAGGCGGTGAAATGGCCGAGCAGCACCGCTTTTTGCCGCGGCAAGATGCCGGCGTGAAGCAGCTGGCTGAGCATGCGCTCGATGCTGTACGGATGCTCGTTGACGTCTTCGAGAAACAGCACACCGCGCACCCGGGGTAGAAACGGCGTGCCCACTAGGCTGGCGACGAGGCTGAGGTTGCCACCCCACAAAACGCCCTTGACGTCCAGACCCCGCGGCGCATCGGCGCAGGCAAAGCCGACGGCTTCGAGCGTACCGTCCACGGCATCGAGAAAACTGCCGACGGTGGTGTCGTCGGCCGGGGCGTGGCCGAAATCGAAAGCCGCCATCGGCCCGCTGTAGGTGACCGCACCGGTCTTGGCGAGCAGCGCGAGCTGCAGCGCAGTGAAGTCGCTGTGCCCCACCCAGAGCTGACCCCGGGTGTGGATCGCTTCGCCCAGCAGGGCATAGTCGATTTGCGCCAGCAGGCGGCTCAGGCCGTACCCGCCGCGTGTCATCATCACCACCCCGGCTTTGCTGCGCGCTGCGGCGTGCAGCGCGCGCAGACGCTGCGCGTCGGTGCCGGCAAAGCGCTGTGTGCGGGCAAGCACCTGCGCCGGCGCCTGCACACGAAATCCCAGCGCCTGCAACTGGGTTTTGGCCAGTTCCAGCCGCTGCGGTTCCTGCACCGCGCCAGACGGAGACACCAGCCGCAACAGCCCGCGACGTGGCACCGGCGGCAGTGCGGCCCGGTCGGCCACTGGGCTGACGGGGTGGTTCATGGCCTGGGCTCGCACGGAGGCATGGCGTCGAGCTCGATGACTTCGATACCCACCAGGCCCGCGCCGGCAGCTGCAGCCAGCGCGCTTTTCTGCTCGCGCCGCCGCTGGCGGAAAAAGTCTTGCAGCAAGGCGGCGCAGGCGGCCTGCTCGACGCCGCCGGTCACGGCACAATGGTGGTTGAGCCGCGGATCGGCAAACAGGTCGATCACACTGCCAGCCGCGCCGGTTTTGGGATCGAAGGCGCCGAACACCACGCGGGCGAAACGCGCGTGCAGCAGCGCCATGGCGCACATCGCACACGGTTCGAGCGTGACGTAGAGGGTGCAGTCGGGCAGGCGGTAATTGCCCAGCAGCGCCGCCGCCTGACGCAGGGCGACGATTTCGGCATGCGCCGTCGGATCGTTCTCCCCGATGGGACGGTTGTACCCCGTGGCAATCACCTGCCCGCCGCGCACGATGACGGCGCCGACCGGCACCTCGCCGAGCAGCCAGGCGTTGTGCGCCTGGTCGAGCGCCAGGCGCATGAAGGCCTGGTCAGCCAGAAAGTCGTCTGCCGCAGTATCGGCCATGCGCCTACTCGGCTGCGCTGGCAGGACGCGCCTTGAGCGCCTTGTCCAGCGACTGTTTGAACTGCTTCAGCGCCGCCGAGGCCGACTGCGAGCGATCGCCCTGCTGTCCGGAAGACGGCGGCGACCCCACCCCCATCTGCGCATTCAGTTGACTGCGCACCAGCCAGGCGACGACGAGCAGCGCGAGCAACAACCCGATGAGCCCCAGCAGCATGCGCATGCAACCTCCGTGCAGCCTTACTCCCACTCGATCGTCGCCGGTGGTTTGCTCGATATGTCATAAGTCACGCGGTTGATGCCGCGCACTTCGTTAATGATGCGACTGCTGACTTTTTTCAGCAAGGCATAAGGCAGCTCGGCCCAGTCGGCCGTCATGAAATCGCTGGTCTGCACCGCGCGCAGTGCCACCACGTAATCGTAGGTGCGGCCGTCGCCCATCACGCCCACGCTCTTGACCGGCAGGAACACGGCAAACGCCTGGCTGGTCAGGTCGTACCAGGTCTTGCCGCTGGCGGGGTCGCGCCAGTTGCGCAGTTCGTCGATGAAAATCGCGTCGGCGCGGCGCAGCAGGTCGGCGTATTCGGCTTTGACCTCACCGAGAATGCGCACCCCGAGTCCCGGCCCCGGGAAGGGATGACGGTAGACCATGTCGTGCGGCAAACCCAGCGCCACGCCAAGTTCGCGCACTTCGTCCTTGAACAGATCGCGCAGCGGTTCGAGCAGCTTCAGCCCCAGCGTCTGCGGCAGACCGCCGACGTTGTGGTGGCTTTTGATGGTGGTGGCCTTTTTGCTTTTCGCCCCGCCTGACTCGATGACGTCGGGGTAGATCGTGCCCTGCGCCAGCCATTTGGCATTGTTCAGTTTGGCGGCTTCGGCCTGGAACACGTCGACGAACTCGCGGCCGATGATTTTGCGCTTGGCTTCCGGGTCGCTGACTCCGGCCAGCGCGGCGAGAAAGCGCGCGCTGGCGTCCACGTGGACCACGCGGGCATGCAAACGCCCGGCGAACATGTCCATCACCTGCTCGGCCTCGCCCAGGCGCAGCAGGCCGTGGTCGACGAACACGCAGGTGAGCTGATCGCCGATGGCGCGGTGGATGAGCGCGGCAGCCACGCTGGAATCGACCCCGCCGGACAGCCCGAGCACGACCTCGTCGTTGCCGACCTGGCGGCGGATCGACTCGACGGCCTCGGCGACGTGGTCGCGCATGACCCAGTCGGGTCTGGCGCCGCAGATCTGCAGCACGAAGCGCTCCAGGATGTCCCTGCCTTTGGCCGTATGCGTGACCTCGGGGTGGAACTGCACGGCGTAGTAACCGCGGGCTTCGTCGGCCATGCCGGCGATCGGGCAGCTCGGCGTGGACGCCATGACCTTGAACCCCGGCGGCAGCTCGGTGACCGAGTCGCCGTGGCTCATCCACACTTTGAGCATGCCGTGACCCTCGGCCGTGGTGAAATCCTCGATGCCGTCGAATAGGCGGGTGTGGCCGCGTGCGCGCACTTCGGCATAGCCGAACTCGCGCTGGTCGCTCCACTGCACCTTGCCGCCGAGCTGCACCGCCATGGTCTGCATGCCGTAGCAAATGCCCAGCACCGGCACGCCCAGTTCCCACACCGCCTGCGGCGCGCGCAGCTCGTGGTCTTCGTAGGTGCTGCCGTGGCTGCCCGAGAGGATGATGCCTTTGGGAGCGAAATCGCGCACAAAAGCGTCACTGACGTCGCAGGGGTGGATTTCGCAATACACATGCGCCTCACGCACGCGGCGGGCGATGAGCTGCGTGACCTGCGAGCCGAAGTCGAGAATGAGAATTTTGTCGTGCATGAAAAAACAGACGCCGACTTCGAGTCGGCGTGCGGTGCGGATCGATCAGTCGATGTGGTAGTTGGGCGCTTCCTGCGTGATTTGCACGTCGTGGACGTGACTTTCGCGCATCCCCGCAGCGGTGATCTGGACGAATTGCGCCCGCTGCCGCATGTCTTCGATGGTGGCGCAGCCGCAATACCCCATCGACGAGCGGACCCCACCGACGAGCTGGTAGATGATGGCCACCAGCGGCCCCTTGTGCGGCACCCGGCCCTCGATGCCTTCGGGGACGAATTTTTCGTTCCCTGCAGCCGAAGACGCCTCGGCGCCGTCCTGGAAGTAACGGTCGGCCGAGCCGGCTTTCATCGCCCCGATCGAGCCCATGCCGCGATACGCCTTGTACGCGCGACCCTGGTAGAGAATCGCCTCGCCGGGCGCCTCCTCGGTGCCGGCGAACATGCTGCCCATCATCACCGTCGAGGCGCCGGCGGCGATGGCTTTGGCGATGTCGCCGGAATAGCGGATGCCACCGTCGGCGATCAGCGGCACATCGGTGCCCTGCAGCGCCTGGGCCACATCGGCAATGGCGGTGATTTGCGGCACGCCCACGCCGGCGACGATGCGCGTGGTGCAGATCGACCCCGGGCCGATGCCGACCTTCACGCCATCGGCCCCGGCCTCCACCAGCGCCCGCGCCGCTGCCGCCGTGGCGATGTTGCCGCCGACGACGTCGATGTGCGGATAGTTGCGTTTGACCCAACGCACGCGGTCGAGCACTCCCTGGCTGTGACCATGCGCGGTGTCGACCACGATGACATCCACCCCAGCGTTGGCCAGGGCCTCGACGCGCTCTTCCGTGCCCTCACCCACCCCGACTGCGGCGCCGACGCGCAGCTTGCCCTGCGGGTCCCGTGCCGCATTGGGGCGCTCGGTGGCTTTGAGAATGTCCTTGACCGTCATCAGCCCGCGCAGTTCGAACGCGTCGTTGACCACCAGCACGCGCTCCAGGCGATGCTGGTGCATCAGCGCCTTGGCCTCGTCCAGACTCGCGCCCTCGGGCACGGTGACCAGGCGCTCGCGCGGGGTCATGATGTCACGCACCGGCATGTCCAGCCGGGTTTCGAAGCGCAGATCGCGGTTGGTGACGATGCCCACGACCTTGCCGTGTTCGATCACCGGAAAACCGGAGATGCCGTGCTGCTGCGCCAGAGCGAGCACATCGCGCACCTTGACGATGGGCGAAATGGTGATCGGGTCACGCAGCACGCCGGACTCGAAGCGCTTGACCCGCGCCACCTCGGTGGCCTGCGCTTTGGGGCTGAGATTTTTATGGATGATGCCGATGCCGCCTTCTTGCGCGATGGCGATCGCCAGACGGGACTCGGTGACCGTGTCCATCGCGGCGGACACCAGAGGGATGTTGAGCGAAATCCTGCGGGTCAGGCGGGTGGACAGGTTGGTGTCTTTGGGCAACACCTGGGAATACGCGGGGACCAACAACACATCGTCGAAAGTCAGCGCTTTTCCAACAAGACGCATAGATGCCTCCGGGCAAAAGGAAATTATAAAGGCGCCCGCAACAGCTCACCCGCCGGCACGGCCCGGCGTGGGATTTTTCCGCCAAACGCGGTAAGCTTTTGCCAAATCATCGAGCCGTTCGTCCACCATGCCAGACTTTGCACCCGTTGCCGCGCTTTGCCGTGTTTGCCTGTCCGCCGCCGTGCTGGCCAGCGCGCTGCTGCTGCCGCAGTGGGCAGTTGCCGCGCAGTGGAAATGGCGCGACGCGCAGGGCGTGACGCATTACAGCGACCAGCCGCCGCCGGCTTCGATCCCGGCGCGCGATATTTTGCAGCGCCCGGCGCAAACCGCCGCGGCTGCGGCGCCGGGCGCGCCGGCGGCTTCGCATCCAGCCGGCCCCACCGAGCTGGAAAAAAAGATCGCCGAAAAGAACAAGGCCGAGCAGGCCGCGCAGGAACAGGCCAAGCGGCAGCAACAACAGGCACAGGCCCTGGTCGACCAGCAGAACTGTCTGCAGGCGCAGCAGCAGCTGCGCGTGATCGACAGCGGCCAGCGCCTGACGCAGATCGACGCGCAGGGGCAGAGGGTGTTTCTCGATGATGCGCAGCGGGCCGCCGAGCGCGCCCGCGTCTCCGCGCTGATCGCGCAGTACTGCCACTAGCGCCTTGCCGCTTCACAGCTAGCGCGCGCCGCGCTGCTGGCAGCGGCAAACGCTCAGATTTTCCAGCGCTCGGCCAGCTTGGCCGGGCGCAGCGTGTCGTATTCCTCGAACGGCTGGTGGATCCACGGGCTGGTGGGCAGCATCTCGACGTAGTACTCGGGCAGATACGTGGAAATCCCCTTGACCCAGATGACCGCGCTGCGCAGCTCGGTAATCTTGCCGCTGCCGCGCAAGTGGTTTTCCACGGCCTTGAGCGTTTCGCCCGAGTCGGCCAGATCGTCGACCAGCAGCACCCGGCCTTCGAGCTCGCCACGCGGCAGGGTGATGTAGCGCGCGATGTCCAGCCGCCCCTGCACCGTGCCGGCGTTGTCGCGGTACGAGCTGGTGGACATGATGGCCAGCGGTTTGTCGAAAATGCGCGACAAAATGTCGCCTGGCCGCACTCCGCCACGCGCCAGACACAGAATCTGGTCGAATTCCCAGCCCGAGGCGTACACCTTGAGCGCGAGTTTTTCGATCAGCGCGTGGTATTCGTCCCAGGAAACATACAGATGCTTGCCGTCCTCGCTGAGCATGGCCGAACCTTTGTGAACGTGTAAAAAAACCGGATGGATTGGCGACGTGGTTCCGATTCAACCCTGGAATGGATGCCGCAGCACGATGGTGTGCTCGCGGTCCGGGCCGGTGGACACCATGTCGATCGGCGCGCCGATCAGTTCGCCCACGCGCTGCAGATAGCTGCGCGCGTTGGCCGGAAGCTGCTCCCACGCGGTGAGGCCGTAGGTGCTTTCGCTCCAGCCGGGAAAGTCTTCGTAGATCGGCTCGCAGCGGGCGATTTCATCGGCGTCGAGCGGCAGCACGTCGAGCTCGCGGCCGTCGAGCCGGTAGCCGACGCAGGCGCGGATGGTCGTCAGCCCGTCGAGCACGTCGAGCTTGGTGATGCACAGCCCGGACACGCCGTTGATGATCACCGCGCGCTTGAGCGCGGCCACGTCCAGCCAGCCGCAACGCCGCGCCCGGCCGGTGACGGTGCCGAACTCCTGGCCGACGCGCGACAGATGCTCGCCCACCGTGCCCGGCTGGTCGGTGGGCAGCTCGGTCGGGAACGGCCCGCTGCCCACGCGCGTCGTGTACGCCTTGGTAATGCCCAGCACGTAGTGCAGCAGCCCCGGGCCGATGCCCGATCCCGCCGCCGCGGTGCCGGCCACGCAGTTGCTCGACGTGACGAACGGATAGGTACCGTGGTCGATGTCCAGCAGCGAACCCTGCGCGCCCTCGAACAACAGGCGGTCGCCGCGATGATGCGCCTGGTGGAGCAGATAGCCGACGTCGGCCAGCAGCGGGCGGATGGACTCGGCCGCGGCCAGCAGCTCGTCGCGCACCCGCACCGGGTCGAGCGTCGGCGCCTGCAGATACTGCTTGAGCACGAAGTTGTGCAGATCGAGCACCTCGTCGAGCTTGGCTTGCAGCCGCTGCGGATGCTTCAGATCCTGCAGCCGCACCGCGCGGCGCGCGACCTTGTCCTCATACGCCGGGCCGATGCCCTTGCCGGTGGTGCCGATCTTGCCGCTGCCATCGCTCTCGCGCCGCGCCTCGCGCGCCTTGTCCAGCGCCACGTGCGACGGCAGCACCACCGGGCACGACTCGCTGATGTGCAGCCGCGACCGGACTTCGACCCCGGCGGCTTCCAGCCGGGCGATTTCCTGCAGGAGATGCTGCGGATCGACGACCACGCCGTTGCCCACAAAGCACGCCACGGCAGCGCGCATGATGCCCGAGGGAATCAGTTGCAACGCGGTTTTCTGGCCGTTGATCACCAGGGTGTGACCGGCATTGTGCCCCCCCTGAAAACGCACCACCCCCTGGGCATGATCGGTCAGCCAATCGACCACCTTGCCCTTGCCCTCATCCCCCCATTGGGTGCCCACGACCACGACATGACGACCAGTATTCACGCGGATGTTCTTTCAAGAAAACGTCGAAAAAAGCAGCCGCCGCGTCTCACGCGGCGGGTTCCACCTGCCAGGCACCGTCGCGCAGGACCAGACGGCGCCCGGCCGGCGCATGGTGGCTGTGCAGCTGCCCGGAGGGTAATTGCACCACGGTTTGTCCGGCCTGCCGCAACGCCGCCACGGCCTGCTGCAAGCCCGGCGCATCGCCCCAGGGAGCAAAAACCGGTTCGGCGGTATGCGGCGGGGAAGCAAACCGGCTGACTTCACGCAAATCCATGGAAAACCCGGTCGCCGGCCGCGGCCGGCCGAAGCTGGCGCCGATTTCGTCGTAACGCCCGCCACGCGCCACGGCATTGGCGTATCCGGGCGCGTACATGCTGAACAGCACGCCGCTGTGATAGCGGTAGCCGCGCATATCGGCCAGATCGAGCTGCACGGGCACGCCCTGGCTGTGGTGATGCTGCGCCAGCAGGGCGAGTTCGGCAAGCGACTGCGCGATCAGCGCGTGCTGCGGCAGCACCTGCTGCGCCTGCTGCAGAATGCTAGCGTCACCGTACAGCTCCGGCAGGGCAAGGATGGCCTGCCGCTGCGCGGCGCTGCAGTCGCGCGTCAGCCGGCGCAGTTCGCCGCTGTCTTTGCTCGCCAGGGCGTCGAGAATCGCCTCCAGTTCCTGCGGCCCGAGCAGCAGCCCGGACAGGACGCCGCGCACGATACGGTGATCGGCCAGATCCAGCGTCGGCCGGTCGACGCCGGCGAGCCGCAGACACGCCAGCGCCAGCTGCTGCACCTCCAGATCCGCCTCCAGCCCGGCGTGGCCGTAGAGTTCGGCGCCGAACTGCACGATTTCCCTGCTGGCGTGCACGCCCTCGGGATGCGTGCGCACCACACTGCCGCAATAGCACAGCCGCGTCACTCCCGGCTGGTTGAGCAGATGCGCGTCGATGCGCGCCGCCTGCGGCGTGATGTCGGCGCGCAGCCCCAACGCCCTGCCCGACAGCTGATCGACCAGCTTGAAGGTCTGCAAGTCCAGATCCTGACCCGTGCCGGAGAGCAGCGAATCGACGAATTCGAGCAGCGGCGGCATGACCAGTGCATAGCCATAGCCGCGCGCCGCATCCAGGCAGGCGCGGCGCAACTGCTCGATCACCGCCGCTTCTCGCGGCAGCACATCGGAAAAGTATTCGGGAAGACGCCAATGACTCATGGAATACGCAGCTCTGGGCGACACGGCAGGCGTGCCAGGGATTCGCTCACTGCACGACGGTGATCAACAGCAGTCCGCCGGCGACGGCGATCAGCCCGATGAAACGCAACTGTCCATCGGTGAGGGTGAGGATCTGCCGGAACAGGGCGCGCCACTGACCGGGCGCCAGCAGCGGCATCAGCCCTTCGAGGATCAGCAACAGGCCGATGGCAAGAAGCAGTGAGTCGAGCATGTCCAGCCCCCGAACCTGACGGTCGCTTCGCCGGCAGGCGGCTTATTTCGCGGCTTTGCCAGCGCCACCTCCGGGACCGCGGAAATACTGGAAAAACTGGCTGTTGGGGTCGAGCACCAACACATCCGACTTGTTGTTGAAACTGGCGCGGTAGGCCTCCAGGGTGCGGTAGAACTCGGCGAACTGC
Source organism: Pseudomonadota bacterium (assembly GCA_021799355.1). Lineage (GTDB taxonomy): Bacteria > Pseudomonadota > Gammaproteobacteria > Burkholderiales > Burkholderiaceae_C > Thiomonas. Next base: position 6,066 of record JAJZAQ010000019.1, on the reverse strand, counting down.
GGATTCTGGCCGAAGGATTTGGCGTAGATCGCCGACGCCTCGGCATCGCCCTGCCCTTTGATCGTCTGCGCCTTGCTGTACGCCTGCGAAATCACGATTTCGCGCTGCTTGTCGGCCTCGGCGCGGATTTTTTCCGCCTCGGCGTACCCGGTGGAGCGCAGTTCATTGGCCACGCGCTGACGCTCGGCTTCCATGCGGCGGTACACCGACTGCGTGATCGAGGCGACGAAGTCCACCCGCGTCAGGCGCATGTCGACGATCTGGATGCCCGTGCCCTTGATGTCCTTGGCGATACCCGCCTGCACGTCGCGCATGACTTGATCGCGTTGCGACGCCAGCACTTGGCGCACCGTGCGCTTGGTGATCTGCTCGTTGAGCGCGGCTTTGACGATTTGCGACAGGCGATCGCCGGCGCGGCGCTGATCGCCGCCATAGCTGCGGATGAACTCGGTCGGATTGGTGATCCGCCATTTCAGATACCAGTCGACCACCACGTTCTTCTTTTCCGCGGTGATGAAACGGTCGGTATCGGGGCTTTGCAGCGTGAGGATGCGCTTGTCGAGAAACACCACGTTCTCGAACGGCGCTGGCAATTTGACATACAGCCCCGGCGTGCTGATGACGCGTTTGATCTGCCCCAGGCCGAACACCGCGGCGAACTGCCGCTGATCGACGACGAACAGGCTCGACGACAACACCAGGATGGCGACGATGACGGCGACGAGCGCCAAAATGATTTTGTTCATCGTCCGGCCCTCACTGGAAATTGCGCTCGCGCAAGGTGTCGCGCGACCCTCTGGACGAGGTCGCCGCCGAATCCGCAGCAGGCGCCGCGCTGCTGCCGGTTGCCGCCGCAGACGCCGCTGCCGCCGGCGCGGGCAGACTGGGCACCGCTGGTGCCGCCGGCGCGGCAGGTGCCGCTGCCGAGCCGGTCTTGCCGGCGGACTGTTGCAACAACTTGTCCAGCGGCAGGTAGAGCAGGTTGTTATTGTTGCGTGACTCGACCATCACCTTGGAAACACTGGAAAGAATGTCCTGCATGGTCTGCAGATACATGCGCTCGCGCGTGACCTGCGGCGCCTTGTCGTACTGCTGCAGGATCTGGTCAAAACGCGAGGTATCGCCCTGTGCCTGCGCCACCACTTGCGCCTTGTACGCCTCGGCGTCCTGAATCAGCCGCGACGCCGTCCCCTGCGCCCGGGGGATGACGTTGTTGGCGTAAGCCTGCGCCTCGTTTTTCAGGCGCTCGCGATCCTGCCCGGCCTTGATCGCATCGTCGAAAGCGGCCTGTACCTGCTCGGGGGGCTGGACGTTTTGCAGCGTGACCGTGGTGATGATGATGCCGGTTTTGTAGCGGTCGAGGATTTTTTGCGTCAGCGACTGCACGTCGCTGGCGACCTGCTCGCGGCCTTCGTACAACACGTAATCGAGCGATTTGTTGCCGACGACTTCGCGTACCGCGGTTTCCGCCGCCTGCGACACGGCATCGTCCGGGCTACGGTTGTTGTAGAGATAGTCGACGACGTTGTCGATGCGGTACTGCACGGCAAAGCGCACATCGACGATGTTTTCGTCTTCGGTCAGCATGGCCGACTCGGGCAGGCCGGTGGCGCGGACCTCGCCGCCGCGGCCGATCTCGACCGAGCGGACCTGCGACACGTTGACGATTTCATCCGCCTCGAAGGGGTACGGCAGCCGCCAGTGGAAGCCGGCGTCGGTGATGTAGGCCAGCTTGCCGAAGCGCGTGACCGCCGCCTGCTGCCCTTCCTGCACGATGAAAAACCCCGAGGCCAGCCAGCCCAGAACGCCGATGACGATGAGAATGACAAAACCGACGCCCATGCCCTTGGCCGAGGGATAGAGGTCGGGGCGTTGCGGCGGTGTGCCCAGGCCGCCGTTGCCGCGCTTCTTGCCAAACAGGCCGTTGAGTTTGCGGTTGAAGTCGCGCCACAGCTCGTCCAGATCGGGCGGCCCACCGTTGTTGCCGCCGGGACGGCGATTGGGGTCTTGGCCGTTTTGCTGGCTGTTTTGCGGGTTGCCGCCGCTGTCTTTTCCCCAGCGCGGGTCGTTGAGGTTGAACAGCCGCCAGGGCCATGCACGCCGCGCAGCTGGCGCAGGCGAAGCGTTGTGAGCGGCAGGGCGGGCACGCCAGAAACGGGAGGGTGTCATGCGCAGAAAGGGGTTGAGTCGGACTCGGCAGACGCCGTGGACTGAAAGCGGGGGTCGGCGAGCACGGCTTGAAGCAAGGCGGCTTTGAGCGCGGCAATGCCCGCGCCCGTCAGGGCGCTCACGGCAAACCGGGCAATCGTAGCATGCGGTTCGGCGTCGCCGGACGGGATGTGATCGTTTGTAACCTGCAGGTCCAACGGCAGCAAATCGGACTTGTTCAAGATCAAAAACTGCGGGATGTCGTCGGCGCCGATTTCGCGCAGCACGGCGTCGACTTCATCCATCTGCTCGCGCAGCATCGGCGAACTGGCATCGACCACGTGCAGCAGCAGGTCGGCCTGCAGCGTGTCTTCCAGCGTCGCCTTGAACGCCTCGATCAGGGTGTGCGGCAGATCACGGATGAAACCCACGGTGTCCGACAGCGTGACGTTGACCTGCGGCGCCAGATACAGCTTGCGCGTGGTGGTGTCGAGGGTGGCGAAAAGCTGGTCGGCGGCGTAAGTCCTGGATTTGGTCAGCGCGTTGAACAGCGTGCTTTTTCCCGCATTGGTGTAACCGACCAGCGCGACGCGAAACACCCCGGAGCGGCCGCGGGCGCGGCGCTGCGTCGAGCGCTGGCGGGCGAGCTTGCCCAGGCGCAGACGCAGCATTTTGATTTTGTCGTCGAGCATACGGCGGTCGAGCTCGATCTGCTTCTCGCCGGGACCGCCACGCACGCCGATGCCCCCGGTCTGCCGCTCCAGGTGGGTCCAGCCGCGCACCAGCCGGGTGGCGAGGTGTTCCAGGCGGGCGAGTTCGACCTGCATCTTGCCCTCGGCGCTTTGCGCGCGGCGGGCGAAAATTTCCAGAATCAGGCCGGTGCGGTCGATCACCGGTTTGCCCAGCGCCTTTTCCAGGTTGCGTTGCTGGATCGGGGTCAGGGTGTTGTCGAAAATGATGGCGTCGGCCGCAGACGCGCTGACGAGTTCGCCGAGTTCTTCCAGCTTGCCCGAGCCGATGTAGGTGGCGGCGTCGGGCCGGGGGCGCACACAGGTCAGTTCCGCGGCCAGGGCGTAGCCGGCCGACGCGCTGAGTTGTTCGAGTTCGGCCAGCGCGTCGCCCGGCACCGGGCGCCGGGACTGCACGCTGACCAGCGCGGCGCGCTCGGGGCCGTCAGGCCGCAGAGGTTTCTTGCTCACCTACTTGAAACGAGACGGGCCGCGCCGGAACCACGGTGGAAATCGCGTGCTTGTAGACCATTTGCGTCACGGTGTTGCGCAACAGCACGACGTATTGATCGAACGATTCGATGTGGCCCTGCAACTTGATGCCGTTGACCAGGTAAATCGACACCTGCACATGCTCCTTGCGCAGCAGGTTCAAAAAGGGGTCTTGTAGCAACTGCCCTTTATTACTCATCTGATTCTCCGTAGGTGTGAGGAAAACTTAAATGGCATTCTTGGTCTGGAATGCAAGAGCACGCAAAATAACATATTGCGTTCCTGCCCCGTGCCGCTGACGTCTTTCAGTCGTTGCGCGCATAGGGATTGGCCGAGGTGCGGTACTCGATGCGCAAAGGCGTACCGCCAAGGTCGAATTTTTCACGCAAACGGCCTTCGAGGTAGCGGGTATAGCTGGCTGGAATGCGATCGAGGGCGTTGCCGTGGATCACCACGACCGGCGGATTGCTCCCCCCCTGGTGCGCATACCGCAGCTTGGGCCGCACCGCGCCAGCACGCGGCGGCTGCTGCTGCGCCACGGCATCGAGGATGGCGCGGGTGAGCTTGGGAGTGGGCAATTTGCGATACGCCGCGGCGTGCGCGGCGAGCACGGATTTCATCAGCCCGCCCAGCCCGGCGCCGGTCTTTGCCGAAATGGCATGAAAGCGCGCGAACGCCACGAAGGGCAGACGCTGGCGGATGGCCACCCGCAGCCGCTCGCGCGCATAGGCGTCGACGGCGTCCCATTTGTTCGCCGCCAGCACCATCGCCCTGCCCGCCTCGACGGCGAAACTGGCGATGTGCGCATCCTGGTCAGAGACGCCTTCGGTGGCATCGAGAAGCAACACCACCACATTGGCCTGCTCGATGGCCTGCAGGGTTTTGATGACGGAAAATTTTTCCACCGCCTCGAAGACCTTGCCCTTGCGCCGCAGCCCGGCCGTGTCGATGAGGACGAACTGACGGCCGTCGCGCTCGAAGGGCACTTCGATGGCATCGCGCGTCGTCCCCGGCAGGTCGAAGGCGATCACCCGCTCTTCGCCGACCAGGGCGTTGACCAGGGTGGATTTACCGACGTTGGGGCGCCCGGCGATCGCCAGCCGCAGGCTGTGCACCCGCGGTGCGGCTGCAGGCGCTGCGGCCGCGTCGGGTTCGCCCCGCACCTGCTGCGGCAGCGCGGCGAGAATGTGGTCGAGCAGTTCGGGTACGCCGTCGCCATGCGCTGCGCTGATCGCCAGCGGCTGTCCCAGACCCAGCTCGTGGAATTCGGCCAGCGCCGGATGCGCTGCACGCCCTTCGGCCTTGTTCACCGCCAGCAGGATCGGCTTGCCGGTTTTGCGCAGCTCGGCGGCGATGTGCAGATCCTGCGGGCTCAGCCCGGTGCGCAGATCGACCAGAAACACCACCAGATCGGATTCGGCGATCGCCTGGCGCGTCTGCCGCGCCATTTCGTGGACGATGCCGGTATCGACCACCGGCTCGAAGCCGCCGGTATCGACCACGATCACCGGGCGTTCGGCCATGCGCAGCATGCCGTAATGCCGATCGCGGGTCAGACCGGGCAGATCGGCGACGATGGCGTCGCGCGACCGGGTCAGGCGGTTGAACAGGGTGGATTTGCCGACGTTGGGCCTTCCCACCAGCGAGACGATCGGGGTCATGCGCGGCGATCAGTCGGGAACGAAGGCATAGACCCCGCCTTTTGCCGTCACCACCACCATGGTCTTGCCGACGACCACGGGCGCCACCTGGATGGCGCTGCCGTCCGTGGCCACGCGGCCGACGATGCTGCCATCCTTGGCCGAAAGAAAACTCACGTAGCCCTGGTAGTCACCCACGGCCACGGTCTTGCCGACCAGCAGCGGTGCGCTCAGGTTGCGCCACTTCATCTGCGCGTTGCTCCAGCTGGGCACACCGTCGGCGGTGGCGTAGGCCTGCACCTCGCCGTCGGCCTGCGTGCCGACGACTTCCTGGTCGTTCATGCTCAGCGCGGTGTAGCCGTCTGCAGGGCGTGTCCAGAGGATGCGGCCGGTGTCGGCATCGACACAGCCGACGGCGGACTGATAGGCTCGGGCGCAGACCGTGGAGCCGAGCAGCGCGGGCTGGCCGGTGATGCCGACCACACGCTCGACTTCGGTGACACCGCGCGGCCGCGCCAGCGTCGCCTGCCAGCGTGGCAGGCCGTCGGTGAGCGAGTAGGCGTCGATGCGTCCCAGCGCGGTGCCGATCATCACCACGCCGTCGCGCACCACCATGCCGCCGGCCTGCTGCACGAGCAATGACGCGGCGCGACTGTCGGCCTGCCACAGCCGTTTGCCGTTCGCCGCATCGAAGGCGACGACGCGCTGATCGGCACCCTGGACGATGATGCGACCGTCGGCGACCTTGGGCGGCGTGAGCACGGTCGTCGGCAGCTGGTAGCGCCACAGCAGCTGGCCTTTCGGCCCGATGGACACCAACCCGTTGTTCTTGTCGACCACGGCGGTGAACGTGCCGTCGCTGCCCACCGCGGCGCTGATGCCAGAGGGCACGCGCGTCGCCCATTGCACCTGCCCGGTGGCCGCGTCAAGACGCACGACCTGGCCATCGGCAGAGGCCACGACCACGGCATCGGGCAGGGTGGCGGTCTGGAACCAGGCGGGAATGTCGGCCAGCCGCTGCGTCCATACCTGTTTGACCGTGAGAATGTTGGCCAAGA
>JAJZAQ010000066.1 GCA_021799355.1 Pseudomonadota bacterium | reverse complement strand
CGTTGCCGCGCTGCACGGGCAAGCAGTGTTCGATGCGTTTGAATTGCTCGGGTGTGATCTCCATGCCTGCAGTTTCACATCCGGTGACTTCCATCGCAATTAGTGTTAACACGCCATAATTCATCTTGGCCGAACGGTACGACGCGGTCTACCAACGCACGGCCGTCGTGCACACTCTGGCCCCGACGACGTATTGGGGGTTGTCCAAGATGTTCCTGCGCTGGGACCGCAGCTATATCCGCGAAGAATTCCATCTGGCACGTCAGTTTCCAAGCCGGCCACTTGTTTCGCGTCTTTTTGCAGGGCTCGACTTGGTTGCGTCGAATACGGGATATGCATTCGGCTATGCCACGCTGTTGCTTGTCTTGGGCGTCGCTGCGCACGACCTTCGGGTGGGAGAGTATCTGCTGCTCGGCATTGGGCTCGGCGGTGTTATGAATACGCTATTTCCTGCGTGTGGAGCGCTCGTTGCGAGCGCTCGTTGCACTGCTTTTACGGAATTGCTTACGCGTACTACGCGGCGTTCGCGCTGGCCTGGATCCTGCCGTATGCGGCCCTGACAGTCCGCGCAAGGGGGGTGGATGACACGTTGAGTGTGTGCGGCTGATGGGCTAGGTGTTTAGATCCCAACCTGGTGGGGAGGACAAACCAAGAAGCGGATCGACTTAGCAGCGATCCTCAGTAATCGAAGGCAACCCGCCATCAGCAGTGAGCGTAGGCTGGCGGTCGCGGAGCATTGGACTCGCAGGAACCCAAGTCTTGCGCCCTGCGCTAAGAAAGCCCGCCACGGTAGGACTTCAAAAGTCGTGCAGGGATTTGCGTCAGCAACAATGCTTGGGCAGAACGACGGAAGTCGCCAACATGGTTCGCAAATCGGGTTTTTGCTGGATTCGGGGACTGAACTCTGTCTGCGGAAACGGGCGTCCCAGCCACCACGCGGGTAGGCCAGCAAACCAGTCACACAGCTTGCCCCACCAGGCATTGATCCTGGTGATGACGTTGAAGTTTTGCTGGATGTCCTGGGCGTAGCGCTGTTGCAAGGCGGGAGTGGTGGAGTGATAGGCCCCCACCGCCGCCCAGGTATTGCCATAACGCCGCACAGCCCGACCATACAGTCGGGCGGCGGCCAGGATATTGGTGCAGGGCTGCATGACCGTCTGCGTTGTCAGACCCAGGGCTGGAAGATTCCTGCTATTGATTTGCATGACACCATAGTCCGTGCTGCTGTCGCTGTTGCGGTGCACGCGCCAAGGCAAAAAATGGGATTCATGCCAGGCGATGGCCATCAGCACCTTGGCATTGACCCCGTAGGTCTGCGCGGCGTGGCTAAAACACTCACCGCCAAGGGGTTCGGCTTGAACCGGCCGGGCCTGTGCCAGGTTAGCCAGGAGCAGCAAGGCGAACGCTAGTCCCCGCATCGCGCTTTGAGGGCGTGGAGTTGGGCATAGGTGATGACGCGGCTTCCTGCTGTGGCTTGGTGAATGGCCTGCGCCATGCAGGCCGAGTCTGCGCCTATCTGCAATTCCGCAGCGTCCACGGGGAAACGATTGATCCGGGCGCACCCGCGGTGCGTCCACAAGGCTGCCCAGGCTGCTTGACGGCAAGCCGACTCCGACCTCAACGGTCCGATCACGCATCGTCCGCAACGCCGGGGTCAGCACCGCTGTCGTCCGACCAGCTCGACGCATCGGTCAACCCAAAGTTCTGATCGTCGGGGATCGGTGCATCCAAGGTGTTGTTGCCGGGCAGGATGGCGCCCTGCCCGGCTCCAGACGTGCCGTGATCGAACAGCTTGTCCACCAGGGCCTCACCCACCGCGAATCCTGCCCCTGCGGCCAGCCCCGTGCCCAAGGCACCCATCAGACTCGGTCCTGCGCCCGTGCCGGGTGGTTGGGCCAGGGGGTAGCTCCCAGGGTTGGCACCTGTGAGGTAGCCGGGCACCTGAAACTGCCCAGAGGTTGCGGTCCCTGGTGCGTAAACCATGGGGCGGCGGGTCTGCGCACGGTAGATCGCTGCCAGCATGACGATGAAAGCCAGGGAACCAAGGATGGCCCACAGGATGAAACCGTGGCTCGCGGACTGTGGGGCTGTTGTGTGCGATTGCAGTTGCTGCGTGAACGTGGCCAAGGTCTGCGGATGGACAAAACCCATGGCGGGGTCGAGTTGCTGGGCGCGGGCGAGTTCGGCCTGGGCGCGGGACCACTGCCCTTCTTTGGCCAGCAAGCGTGCATCAATGTAATGCGCCTTGCCTGAATTGGGGTCGGCGGCCAGGACTTGCGCCATCTCCTGATTGGCCAGGGCGAAGTTGCCTGCCTGGACGGCGGTTTGAATGTCGTGTGGCGTGGGTCGTGCGGCCCAGGCCGTGGCGAGGGCGAAGGACGCGAACAAGGCGATCAGGACAAGGGTGCGGGACAGGACACGCATGGTGGTGGTCTTGGGGGGTGCAGTTGCGGGAGGTCGCACGGAAAAGATGAGGTTGCCAGGGCCATGCTTCAAGCGCAAAACCACGCTGCAATGAGCGCAGGCCCAGCGCGGAACGGCGCCGTCAGGTTATTTCAGGTGCGCGTTGAGCAGCTTGGTCATCTCGAACATGCTGACCTGGGACTTGCCGAAGATAGGCTTGAGCTTGGCGTCGGCATTGATCATGCGTTTGTTGCTGGGGTCTTGCAGCCCGTCAGCCTTGATGTGCTCCCAAACCTTTTTGATGACTTCGGTACGGGGCAAGGGTGCTGCGCCGACGATCGCCGCCAGCTCTGCGCTGGGGATCAGAGGTTTGAGGAAAGCTGAATTGGCAGGCTTCTTGGCAGGGGCGGCGGGCATGGCTGGATTCTCCAAGTTGGGTCGGAAACCAAGGGTAGCAAAGCCATGCGTGAGCCCGCACGCTCACCACCCGGAGCCTCCCTCATGTTGCTGTGGACGCTGCCACTGGGCTGTGCTTACCATGCCAGGCGCCGATCCCGTTTGACGAGATCGAGCCCCCACGCGCGGTTCGAACAGCCGGCCGCAAATCGCACGCCGATCATTTATCCTGCACGGCCTGCAGGGGAGATTCAACCATGCCATCCCGACTGATTCCGGTGCTCATCGTCTTCGCCGCAGTCCCTCTTGGCCTGCTGGTCGCCGTCACCCTCGACTGGCTCGAAGAACGCGAGTTGCGACGTGCAGAACGCCGCGCACGCTTGTCCCGTGCGCAGCACCGCCCGGGGCCAGCTCGCCCGCCACAAACCTGAGCCGCGCGGGCGCGACTTGCATCGCGCAGATCGCATGCTGTGATGGTGATCACCAACCTTTTCTGGAGATCACCATGCAAACTCCCCTCGATGCCGACGCTGCTTCTCTGCCGCATGCAGGCCTGGCTGCTGGCCTGCGCGACTTGACCCTGGCCCTGTTCTGGAGCGACGCCGCGGCCGGCGTGCGCGGGTGCCGGCGCCTGGCGCAACGCGCGACCCGCGTTGCACGACGCTGCGGCTGTTCTTGATCTTTCCGGCGACGCACTCGCGCGCCAATTCGAAGGTGATGGCTGCGTCGCCTGCGGCATGGTGCTGGGCCTGGCGGAGCAGGATATTGCCCGATACGGCGCCCTCGAGACGCGCCTTGAAACGGCCGGAATCATCCAGCAAAACGAGGGACTTGCCCTCATCGGCCAGGCGGTGCATCAGCGCAGGCGACACCATGACGTTGCCAAAGCACACCAGGCTGCCGACATGGTGCAGCGGCACCTGGAGTCTTTTCTCGTGCTCTACGTCCACGCGCAGGGTGGCGTTGTCGATGTGGACATAGGCCTGCGGGGTCATCACGTACAGGGTGTTTTGCAGCGTCAGCATCAGCCCTCCGGATCGAACAGATGCGCGCGCAGTTCGTACTGGATTCGCATGGCGGTCAGCGCCTCGGGCTGGCAGATGTCCTTGAGCGAGCACTCCCGGCAGCGCGCATCGAACACGGGAGGCGGCAGGACCCCTGCCGTCAGCATGGCGCGGATGGCCTCGGCCGTTTCAATCACCAGTTCGCGCAGCGCGGGCGTGATGGCGACTTCGCGCCGCCGGTGGCTGCTGGCGTGGTAGATGGCGCCGAACGGCACGGGGCGGCCCAGCATGTCTTCCAGGCACATGGCCTGGGCGGCGAGTTGGATGTCGTCATGGGTTTTCTGGCGCTTGCGGCCGTGCTTGAACTCCACGGGGAACACCGTGCCGTCGGGGTGGAACTCGACGAGGTCGGCCTTGCCGATCAGTCCCAGACGATCCGACCACAAGGGCAGGCTGCGCTCGACCTTCGCGCCGGCCTTGATCTCGTAGCCCGGCGCGTCCACGAGACGATGCACGGCCTGCCCGCGCGCGGTGTGGATGTTGTCCTCGAACGCCTGCTCCAGGTGGATCAGCCCGCATTGCCGCGGGCAGTACACCCAGTGCTGCAGGGCGGACAGGGGGACGGGGTCGTCGGTGGCGTTCACATCCCGGCGCATTCAGTCGAACAGGCGCTCGAGCAAGGCATCGCGGCTGAGGCCGTGATGCACTGCCACGGCATCGAGCACAGCGGCCAGCGTGCCGATGCGCAACGGATCATGCCGGGGCACGGTGATGTGATGCTCTCCGTGCGCGGTGCTGGTCAGCCGCATGTGACTACCGGTCTGCCGTGTGACGTGGTAGCCAAGCCGGTCCAGGCGCTTGACCAGATCCGATCCGGACAGATCACGCGGCAGCCTCATACGGCCAGCATCTCTTCACGCGTGATGTGCAGGCGGATGATGCTGGGACGCTTGTCATCGTCGAAATGGCAATGCACCGCGTCGCGCACTTGCGCGTGCAGGGATTCGAGGCCGTCGGCCTCGGTCAAGATGTCCACGCCGACGGCACGCGCGACATAGCCGCCCTCAGGCGCTTGCTCGACGATGAAATGGATTTCAGACATGTGGGGCTCCCGCTGAACGTCAGGCCAGGCGCTGCAGCGCGACGCCGTTGCCGAGCGACTGTTCGCTTCCCGCACCGATGGAATTTCCGTCGAAGAGTACCGCGTAATCGTCGAAACTGCGCGGCACGTCCACGCTTTCGGCACGCATAATCTTGATGCGTTCGAACAGTGCGTGCGCGGGAGCGTTGCCCAGCTCCGAATCGTGCCTGAACACATACAGTCCGCGAGTAGACATTTCACCGCGCGCAGCGGAGCGGTCGTGCTCGAACATCTGCGCGAGTGCTTGCCAAAGCAATGCCAGATCGTCTTCGCCGAAGCCGGTTTGCTTGGCGAGGAAACTCGACACAAAACCATGTGCCATGTAAAGACCGTAAGGGACAGTGTGCTTGCGGCCCATGGTGCGATTGTCGCCACTCTGCTTTTCCGCCTCGGCCTCGGTCGCCACCGCCATGCGGGTGATCGAGTGCTCTTGCGCAACGATGGGGTCGACAGACCGCGCGAAGGTGAGTTGCACCGGGCCGCGCACTTGGCCGCAGTTGACCCCAGTGGACATGACCGCGCCAAAGGTGCGCACGTCGAAGAAGTTCTGGCACATCCAGTCGCGGGCCTTGTTCACGTCATCGCCACTGCCTTTGCGCTTTTTCTCCTTGGTGGCTTTTTTCTCGGAAGCCTCGTCTGGAACAGGCTCGAGGCTTTCAGCGTCCAGCTTGAGCGCGGAGTAGGCGCGCTGGTTCTGCTGGTTGAGGATGGATTTTTCGCGCACGTAAATCTCGAAGCGTTTCTCACCCGGCTGGGGGTCGCGTACATCTTGCTCTTTGGTCATCGCGACGAAGTTGCGCACCTTGCGCTTCAAGGCCACGTCGGTCACCAGCCCATGCCCGGTTTCGGCATCCAGGCGCGGCAGGTTGCCGGCGTCCGGGTCGCCGTTGGGATTGCCGTCCTTCACGTCGAACAGCAACACGAAGTCATAGCGATTGCTCAGACTCATTGTTATTCCTCCGGGGTGGATTTGGTGAAGAAGCTTTGCCGTTGCTGGTAGTAACCGAGCGCGAAGCGCGCCTGATCGGGCAAGGCAAGGTGACGCGGCGGGAAGGTTGCGGCATCGAAGCCATTCATGATCTCGCCGATCAATCTTTCGCGGTTGACGGCGAGGCCCGCGTTCAGCTTGCCGAGGTGGTGCTTGCTCAGACGCAGCAGGGTCGGAAACACCGCAGCCGGCGTACTAGACGCCGCACCGTAATAGCGGTCGCGGATGGTGGCGTTGAGTCCAGGGCTGGCGTCCTCCTGGATTTTTTCCAGTGCGGCGAACAGCCGCCCGAGCCGATAAGCCGGGTTGGTGTTGGTCGGGTCGAGCATGGGCGTGAACTCCTTCTCTGCGCTGTTGCGAAAGCGAATGAAGCGGTTGAGGCTGGCCTTGATGGCAGCGGCGCGGGCATAGGTGGGTTTTTGCTCGGCGCGGCAGCGCGCCACGGCCAAATTGAGCAGCGTGGCCGGATAAGGCAGCCCTTCGAGAATGGCGCGCATGACTTCGCCGCCCAGGTTGGGCGGGATGTTGTCGGCCTTGTTCAGCAGGGCCAACCCAGTGAGCAACCGGAACAGCGAGAGATGCTCAGGATCATGCGGCGCACGGGCAACAGCGATATCGTCGAAGTGCTGAGCGATGCGTTTCGCCAGTTCCGCCGCCGTCGAGGTTTCCCAGAAGCGAATGCTGATGCGCGCGGCATTGGGTGCCAGGCCCAGCACATGAAAACGAGTGTTCGGTCCGCCGACGCTGAACTGCCCCGACGCCACGGACGCGTACAGCGCCTTGATCGCATCGGTGTTCCTGTCCGGGCTGTCCTTGGGCGGTTCGCCGAACAGGTCGGGCATGGCGGTTTCCAGCGTGTGCGACTCCTCGGCCCAGAACACGGTGGAGGTATCGCCGACCTGGATGCGCTGACGCGAATCACGCGCCAACAGATGATTCAAGGCCGTGGTGTAGGCGAACACGGCGGCTTTGCCCAGCGGCGCGTTGGCGCCTTGCGCCTTGCCATAGGAGTTGAAGGCGTCGAGGTTGAACGACACGATGTTGGCGCCCGAAGTCTGGGCGCCCCAGACGCCCTTGATCGCAGGATGCAGCCGCTCGATGGCAGCGGGCGCACCGCTGACCAGACACACGCCATCTGACGCGTCTTCGGCCTGATGGGCGGTTGCCGCGACCACGACGGGGCGTTGGCAAACCAGTTCCACGTCCCCGTGCAGACGAAAACTGATGACCGGGTTGCTGGCTTGAATATCGGCCAGTGCCGGAAAAGTGGCAAGCCATTCCAGGCGAAACGTGTCGAGAAACGCCAGCACGGCCAGAATGCCATCATCTTGGCGCACGTCTTCCGGCAGCGCCTCAATGCGGGCGCGAAATGCCGCGTGCTGTTCGGCGACGCGCTCGGGATTGCCGCGCGTGTCAATGCCCAGCACATATTCCGCCGTGTCCCACAGAAGGTTCGCCGCTACGCCGGAAGTTTTCTTCACGCCTTGCGGCACCAGAAAGCGTTGGCCGATTTTCTTCTTGCCCACCGCGTTGCGCGTGTCGGCAAGGTTCAGCAGCTTGCCGTCAATGTCGATTTCCAGAACGAAAGGGATCTCCTTGTCTTCCAGCCCGAATGCGGGCAGACGCTTGGCCGGATCAGGGTCGGCCTGCTTGCGCCGGTAGTAGGCATCGAGCGCTTGCAAAATCACCCCCGCACCTCCGCGCTGTTCCAGGCGGGAATCTGCACCATGCCTTGCTCCATGCGCGCACGGAAAAAGCGCGGTTGCGGATCGGCCGCATTGGAGAAGTCCAGATCGTGGAGCATGAAACCCAGGTCGCGGGTTTCATCGATGGGCCGGGGTTCAGCGTCGAGATCGACGACAAGCCGAAAACCCGCCGCGAACTCGCGCGTGCCGAGGTAAGGCTGGTTGACGCATTGACCTTTGGACGCACGGCGCTCGAACATCTCGTGATATTTCGCAGCGCGGGCCTCGGGATCGCGCGCGGGCAGGAATTCCAGATCGGCGTGCACGCGGTAGGCCACGTCGCGCAGGAACAGCCCAGCGCGTTGCTGCCGGTCGTCCTCGATGTAAAGGGCGAGATCCCCCTGGCCATTCTTCATCGCGGTCTCGACATTGCGTGCAGAGACCACGCTCGCCACCTCATTGCGCCGCAGATTGATCCAGCGGATAGGCTTGAGGATCTCGATGCGGCGTACATGCCACCGGATCGCCGGTTTCCAAAGAATCGCCTCGAAACAGGCACGCGCGGCGGATGGAGTCATCACGTCATAGCTCACCCGTTCGACCTTCATTTCCGGGCGTGTGAAGCAGGCCCAGGGGCCGAAAAGTTCCAGGCAGTGGGTCTTCATGGGCTCCCTCATGCGATGCAACCGGGGTTGACTGGGATTCCCTCGGGGTTGAGGCCAAGTGTAGGGTCGTAGAGCCAGTCGCCCACCTGCACAAACAATCCTGGCATGATTTCCTCGATGTCGCCTTGCCGGAGTAATTGCAGTGCCTGGATCCGATGCAGGTTGACGGTGTAGCGCTGCAGCTTGCGCATCAGCCAGCGTTCAGGACCCTCTTTGCGCAGCGTATTGAGCCACTTGCCAATGTTGTCGTCCAGGCCATCTTTGCCAAGATAACGCACGATGATAGGAGCACTGTCCTCGTCCTCGATCAGCCTGAAATTCTCGGCAGCGGTACGGAAGTTGACGGCCAGCTCAAAACCGTCGATGGTGTTGCCGGCCATGCACAAGTCGCCGCAGATGCCCTTTTTGTCGAGTTCGCAGGCGTGGTATAGGCGTTCGAAATAGCTGGCGAAGCGTTCGCGCGCGAGCGGCTGCTCGGTGACGCCGTACAGGACGTTGCGACAAGCGTCCTCGCCGCGACGCAGAAGTCCAGGCGGAGCGGGTGTGGGAGGCACGAAGACAACGACTTCGCCTTTGTTAGTCAGCCTGCCTTCGCGGTTGCAGCGCCCTGCCGCCTGGGCGATGGAGTCGAGTCCGGCAAGCGCTCGAAACACCACAGGGAAATCAACGTCTACGCCGGCTTCGACCAGTTGAGTACTGACCACACGCGTGGGCACGCCGGCTTTCAGCCGCTCTTTGATGTCCCCGATGACCTGCGAGCGGTGCGCGCCGCACATCAACGCAGAAAGATGCAGCGTGCCCTCGGGCATTTTCTTCCAGAGTTCGCGCGCGTCTTGGCGGCGGTTGACGATGGCGAGTACCGAGTCGTGCCGGGCAAGTTCCTGCGCCAGTTGTGGCCAATCGGTGGACGCTTGCCAATCCACAGGCAGGCGCACATGCACGCGTTCCAGCGCACGGTAGAACGCATCGGGGTCATCGATGATTTCGCGCACGTTGTCCAGGCCGCGCAGGTTCTGGTGCGCGTCGAAATAGGCACGCGTGCTCAAAGCGGGCTGGGTGGCGGTAGACAGCACCACGCTCACGCCGTAGTGCCGCGTCAGCAGATTGAGTACATCGAGCATGGGCTGCAGGAATTCCGGCGGCAGCAATTGCGCTTCGTCGAGCATGACGACGCTGTCCACCAGATTGTGCAATTTGCGGCAGCGCGAGGTACGCGCGGCAAATAAGGACTCGAAGAACTGCACATTGGTGGTGACGACGACGGGTGCATCCCAATTTTCGCAGGCCAAGCGCGAGGCGTGGTTTTCCCGCTCAGGGTCGGATTCGGCGTTGCTGTGGTGCTCGATCACCGCTTCGCCAAAAATGCCGCGAAAAATGTCGGCGGTTTGCTCGATGATGCTGGTGTAGGGGATGACATGGATCACCCGGCGCTTGCCGTGCGCGCGGGCGTGTTCCAGCGCGAAGGCCATGCCTGAGAGCGTCTTGCCACCGCCGGTGGGCACCGTGAGTGAAAACAGCCCGGGGACGGCAGCAGCCTTTTCCCGGCACTGACGCAGAATGTCGGCGCGCAGGGCGTTGACGGGAGTGGCGGGCGCGGTGGCAGCCAGCTTGGCCATGTGGGCATCGAACAGGGGTATGAGTTCGGACAGCGCGGGCCACTGATTGCGCCGCGCGAAATTGTCCGGGTCCATGTAGCGCTCGGTATCAAGAAAATCCGCATCGACCAGCGCCGAGAAAAGCATGCGCACCCACAGCGCAAAACCGTTCTTGCCGCCAGGAACCGCGCGCAAATCAGGCTTGAAATCGCTGGCGTCGAGCAATTCGGCCGGCGGGCGTGCAGCCAAAGACTCCAACAGCTCCGCGCGGCTGTCGGCACTTGCGAGACGCTCCTCCAAGCCACCGAACCAATCCGCCAGACCGGCATGATGCCCGGCGACGAGGTAGGCCAGCACACGGCCTGCATTGCCAAACCCAGCTTGTTTGAAATGATCGCAAGCGAGCACCGCGCCTGCAGTCGAATGGGGAGCCTTGCCGGCTTCGCCCTTGATATGGGCATCGGTCTCGAAGCCGCTAGCCTGACGGATATAGCGTTGGAAACGAGGTCGATATTTGCCGAGATCATGCCAGCGTCCTGCGAGTTGAGCCCAGTCAGCGCCAAAGGTCTTGGCAAAACACGCAGCCAGTGCCGCTACTGCAGTCAAATGATCCGCCAACTCATGGGGAGCACGCCAATTGCCGAATGCGTCCTTTGCTGCGTGGGCAATCGATCTAGGCTGTTCGTCCTGCTGACTTTTGTATCCTGACATCGATCATCATCCGGTTGAACGAGGGCAAGTTTGGGTCGCGGGACGCGACCACGGCTGTCGCCATGGCTGCCTCCCGAGGAAGCAGTCAGGTTAGGTACGCCTGCGGCGCACGTCGACGCAAAAACCAGCCCATTATGGGGGAGTTTTCGTCGCACCCGCCGCGGCCCAAGCCTCTATTTATCTCGGGAGGCCGCGGTGTTGATTCATCGGCACAACTGAGCCAGTGATCACGTCGAATGCTGAGCCACTGGGTTGATGGATGTTTTGGCTACTCGGTTGTGGATAAGTCTATCGGGTCTGCTGTTTTTCGATCTCCTTTCTGCGCTTTGCCGCGTGGCTTTGGTGGTGCCGCGCCAGCGGCACTGGAATGCTTGAATCGCCAGCTCTCATTGCCCGTCTCCACGATGTGGCAGTGGTGCGTGAGGCGGTCGAGCAAAGCCGTGGTCATCTTGGCGTCGCCGAAGACGCTGCTCCATTCCGAGAAGGTGAGGTTGGTGGTGATCACCACGCTCGTTCGCTCGTACAGTTTGGAGAGCAGGTGGAACAGCATCGCGCCGCCTGATTGCGTGAACGGCAGGTAGCCCAGTTCATCCAGGATCACCAGATCGACGTACATCAGCCGGTGTGCCATTTGCCCAGACTTGTTCTGCGCCTTCTCCAGCTCCAGGGCATTGACCAGCTCCACCGTGGAGAAGAAGCGCACCCGCTTGCCATGCATGCGGATGGCCTCGATTCCCAGGCTCGTGGCCAGGTGGGTTTTGCCCGTTCCGGGGCCGCCGACCAGCACCACGTTGTGCGCCGAGTCCACGAAGCCAAGGGTGTGCAGCTGGCGCACCAACGCCTCATCGATTGGCGTGTGAGCAAAGTCAAAGCCAGCGAGATCGCGGTGCGATGGGAACCGCGCCACGCGCATCTGGTAAGCCATGGAGCGCACCTCGCGCTGCGCGGTCTCGGCCTTGATGAGCTGGTGCAGCACGGCCTCGTGATCAAGCGACTTCATGCGGGCGGTTCCCAGCACCTCCGGCCATGCACTGGCCATGCCATGCAAGCCCAGCGCCTTGAAGGCATCCATGACGTCATGCATGGTCGGACTCCGGTGAAGCCTCGTGAAGCGGGAGGCTGCGCAGTGCGTCGTAACGCTGCAGGTTGGCCAGTGGCGGCGTGTTGAGCGTGAGCCTCGTGGCCACAGGTGGCTCGGGCATGCGCTGCTCCTGCAAGCGCGATAGCACGTTGAGCACATGCTCGGCACTCCCCCGCCCGGACTGCAGCGCCAGCTCCACCGCCACCAACACGGCCTCCAAGCCGTGCAGGCTCACGCCCATGAGCACCTGCGCCATCACCCTGTCACCACCGCTGTGGCGCAGCAACTGGCGCTGC
>JAJZAQ010000065.1 GCA_021799355.1 Pseudomonadota bacterium | reverse complement strand
TTCCGATCTAGCGCTCAGGGTGAAGGCGTCGCCCGATGCGGCGACGCTGCCGGCGAGGGTGACGCTCCAATAGCCGCCCGGCGGGGTGGTGTAGGGAATGGCGATGACCTGTCCGCTGCTGCCCAGCGTGACGCTGCCGCTGGCCAGCACGCTCGTGCCGGAACTGATCTGAAACCCCACGGCCGCGCCGCTGCTGCCGCCGCTGGTCAGGGTGATCTGCAGCGAGGGTGGCGGGCTGGTGGCGCCGAGGGTGACGCCGCCGGGCACCAGGCTGCCGGCGCCGCTGCTGGCGGTGTATTGCCCGGCGGACAGGGTGAGGTTGCCCAGATTGGTGTTGACCAGACTGCCCGACACCATCTGCCCGGCGCTGGAAACGTAAGGCGAAGCGGCAGCGACCTGCGCCGGATTGGTGAGCAGGCTTTGAAAGCCCAGCGCGGCGTAGCGCGTGGGTTCGACCAGAAAACTGTTGCCCGCCTGCGCGCCGCTGACGTTGATCTGCACGCCGTCGAAACTCAGCGTGGTCACTCCTGCCGACGTGCTGGTCGTCAGCGCCGCCGGCTGCCCGGTGGAAAGGTTGACGGCGCTCCACGTGCTGCCGTCGTAACGCAGGGTGTAGTCGGCCGTGGTCAGCGCGCTGGCGTTGGTCACGCTGCCGCTGATGACGGCGCTGCCGGTGTTGGCCGAGCTGGCCAGCACCTGCAGCGGTCCGGCCTGGAACATCGCCGCGCCGAACTGGCCGTTCAGGTCCAGACCCTGCGCCTGCTGCGCGTTGACCTGCGCCGCCAGCCCGACGGCCATCTGCCCCAGCGCGTTTTGCGCCGGTTGCAGCACCTGGCTGCGAAACTGCAGCAGCCCGCCGAGGGTGCCGCCTTGCAGGCCCGCCGACAACACCGCGCCGTTGGCGGCGTAGGCGACTTCGGTCTGCGTCGGATCGTAGGCGTTGGGCACGGCCTGCAGATCGAACGACTGGTTGCCGGCGACGAGCACCTGGCCGTTGCCGGTGAACACGCTGACCTGGTTACCCGCCTGCGGCAGCACGCTCACGCCCACCAGCGCCGACAGTTGGGTGATGAGCTGGTCGCGCTGGTCGAGCAGGGTGTTGGGCGTGCTGCCGCTGCCCGACAGGTTGTTGATCTGCACGTTGAGCTGCGCGATCTGTTGTGTCAGGGTGTTGATGCTGGCCACGCTCTGGCCGATCTGCTGGTTCACCCCGGTGCTGGCCTGCTGCAGCTGCTGCGCTGTGCTCTGGATGGTCTGCGCCAGGCTTTGTGCCTGGCTGATGAGGTTTTGCCGCGACGGCATGTCCGCCGGGTTGGCCGCCACCTGCGCCACGCCGCTGGCGAAAAACTGCTGGATCGACGTGCTCAGGCCGTTGCTGCTGCCGGCCAGCAGGTTGACGATGCCTTGCAACTGGGTGTTGAGCGTATTGGCGCCGCTGGCTGCAGCCGTGGTGCTCCACACCTGTTGCGTCAGGTAGCCGTTGTACGCGCGGCTGACGGCGTCGATCTGCGTGCCGTTGCCCAGGTATTGGCCGCCGTACAGGCTGGGAGCCAGCGCCGACTGCACCACGTTTTCGGTGCTGTAGCCGGGGGTGTTGACGTTGGCGATGTTGTTGCCGGTGACCTGCAGCGCGGCCTGCGCCGCCTGCAAGCCGGTGAGTGCACTGCTGACCAGACCGCTGATGCCCGACATGTCAGCCCTTTCCGAGAACCTGTCGCGCGCTGCTGCCGTACCCCCTGGCTGCGCCGCCTGCCGGGCCGTAGGTCGGCTCGGCAGCCTGCTGGCGCGACTGGGAGATGGCCTGCTGCAGCGCCGCGCTCCATACCTCCAGGGTGTGCTGCAGCGCCACGGTTTCGTCGCGTAGCGCGCTGACCTCGGCAACCAGCTCGGGGCTGCGCTGCAGCGTCGGATCGCCGGCCTGGCGCCGCGCAGTATAGGCGCCGAGCGCGTCGATCAGCGGCTGCCAGATGGGGGTGACGGGCGGCGCGCCTTCGCTGCCGCTGTTGACCAGCGCATGCCGCTGCTGCCGCAGCACTTCGGTGAGCGCGGCGACGAGCTGGCGTTCGTCAGCCGGAATCTGGGCGGGGTTCATGGCCGGGCATGGTCAGCAGGAGAGATCAGGGTGCATAACGTCACCGTGATGGAAAACTTGAATCGACACCCAGCTCGGCCAGCACCTGCCGCATGCGCGGACTGTGGGCGACGGCAACGAGCTTGGCGGCGTAATCGGGGTCGGTGGCGTAGCCGCTGCGCTGCAGCGCGCCGGCGAACGCCCAGACGTCGTTTCCCTGGCCGCGCGCGCTCGCGTAACGCGGGCCGGAGAGCAGTGCAGCGTAGTTTTGCACGCTCTGCGCTGCCGACTGATAGGCGCGGAACGCCGCAGCGCCCAGGGTGGTGACGCCGTTGCGCACCTCCTGCGTGACCGCCTGCACGCTGTCGCCGCTCCAGCCCGCGCCGCTCTTGACGCCAAACAGATTGTTCCCCGGCGTGTGCCGGCCCCAGCCGGTTTCGAGCGCCGCCTGCGCCAGAATCGCCACCGGGGTGACGCCGAGCTGCCTGGCCGCCGCCTGCACGCTGGGCAGGATGCCGGCGATGAATCGCCGCGCCTGTGCCAGCGTGCCGCCGGCATCCTCTGCTGCCGCAGGCGGGGAGGGTGCCGCCGCAGTCGTCTGTGCCGGCGCCGGGGCGGCTGGTGCCGCAACCGCCGGTGTAGGGACGGCGTGGCTGCGGTACGCCGCCAGCGATTGCGCCGCGGTGGCGCCGGAGGCAGCGCCCGACGAGGCCACCGTCGCCGGCGCGGACTGGCCGTAGCGGCTGGACAGTTCGCGGGCGATGAAGCTCGCCAGACCGATGCCCTGTCCCTGACTGATGCTGGAGGCGAGTTGCTGGTTGAACAGCGACTTGAACATCGGCCCGGAGCTGTCGCCCAGCAGGTCCGGGCCGAGCTGGGTGGCGTCCATCGCGCCGAGCATTTGCTGCAGCAGCAGCGCCTCGAACTGCTGCGCCACGGCCCGGATCGCCTGTGGGCTGCGAGGATCGGCCTGTGCAGCGGCCTTGAGCTGGGCCAGCCCCTGGAACGACAGGCTGTTGGCGGCGACCGCACCGGCGGGCGGGGCGGGCGGGGACAGCGCGGCAGCGGTGGCGTCCATAGGGCGATCCGTCAAATCACATCGAGCTGCGCGTGCAGCGCGCCGGCGGCTTTCATCGCCTGCAAAATGGCGATCAGGTCGCTGGGTGCGGCGCCCACGGCGTTGAGCGCGCGCACCACGGCTTCGAGCGTCACTCCGGGGTTGAACATCAGCAGCTTGGCCTGATCCTGCTTGGCTTTGGCCGTGGTTTGCGGCACGACTGCGGTCTGCCCCGCGCCCAGCGGGTTGGGCTGGCTGACTTCGTATTGCGTGCTGATGGTCACCGACAGATTGCCGTGCGCCACGGCGCAGGCGCCGATGGTCACGTTCTGCCCCAACACCACGGTACCGCTGCGCGCATCGATCACCACCTTGGCCGGCGGCGACTGCGGCGTCACGTCGAGCGCTTCGACCTGACCGAGAAACGCCGTGCGCGCTCCGGCCGTCGGCGGCGCCTGCACCTGCACCACGCCGGCGTTGAGCGCCGTGGCCGTGCCGGCACCGAACTGCTGGTTGATGCTGTCGGCAATGCGGCTGGCGGTGCCAAAGCTGGGGGTGTTCAGCGCCAGGAGCAGCGGGCCGGGCTGGTCGAAATTGCCGGCCACCGCGCGTTCGACGGTGGCACCGTTGGCGATCAGTCCGGCTGTCAAAAAATTGACTTGGGTGGTGTTGCCGCCGGAGGAGGCGCCGAATCCGCTGACGACCACATTGCCTTGCGCCACGGCATAGGTCTGGCCGTCCGCGCCTTTGAGCGGGGTCATCAGCAGCGTGCCGCCGGCCAGGCTGGAGGCGTTGCCGACCGCGGACACGGTGACGTTGATCTGCTGTCCCGGCTGGGCAAACGGCGGCAGGTTGGCGGTGACCATCACCGCGGCGACGTCTTTGGGTTGCAGATTGCTTGCCACGCCAGGCGGCAGGTTGATGCCCAGCCGCTGGAACATCGACAGCAGCGATTGCGTGGTGTAGGGCACTTGCGTGGCCTGATCGCCGGTGCCCGACAGGCCGACGACCAGGCCGTAGCCGACGAGCTGGTTGACGCGCACGCCCTGCACGCTGGTGAGGTCGCGGATGGCCGCGGCCTGCGCCGGCGCCGCCGCTATGGCGACGGCGGCGAGCGCGGCGAGGCCGGCGAGAACGCGGCGCAGGATGGACGGCAGACGGATGGGCATCATCGCTGTGCCTGTCAGAACGGCCAGAGAGAGAGGAAAAAACTCGCCAGCCAGGGCATTTTCGCCGCGGCGTAGACGTCGCCGTTGCCGCTGTATTCCACCCGCGCGTTGGCGATTTGCGTGCTCAGCACGGTGTTTTGCGGGCTGACGTCGGCGGCGCGCACCACGCCGGCGACGCGGATGTATTCGTGCCCGCCGTTGAGCATGACTTCTTTCTGCCCGGAGATTTCGAGGTTGCCGTTGCTCATCACCCGCGTGACCGTGGCTTCGAGCGTGGTGTTGAAGGTGTTGCTTTGCGCCGTCGAGCCGTTGCCGGCGAATTTGGTCGCGCTCGACGCGCCCATGCTCGGGGTGTAGCCGAACAGCGAGGCGGGTTTGCCGAAAAAGCTCGACAGGCCGGCGCTGACGGTGTCGGATTTGTTCAGCGCGGTATTGGTCGATTTGGTCGCGTTGGCGTTTTCCTGGATGAGCACGGTGATGAGGTCGCCGACGCGGTGCGCGCGGCTGTCCTCGAACAGCGAGACATTGGTGCCGGGCTGCCAGATGGCGCCGTTGGGCGTGTGCGCGTCCATCGCCGCGGGCTCGGCGGGGATGGGCAGCGGTTTGAGCGCGCCGTCGCTCAAATGCGTGCTCTGCGCGGCGCACGCCGCCAGCAGCAGCGCGCAGCCGGCAGCGCTCAGCAGGCGGCACAGACGCGAGACAGTCATGACGGGGCTCACAGATTGTTGTTGACGTATTGCAGCATCTGGTCGGAGGCCTGCACCGCCTTGCTGTTGACTTCGTAGGCGCGCTGGGTGGAAATCATGTCCACGAGTTCGGCGACGACGTTGACGTTGGACGACTCCAGATAGCCCTGCCGCACCGAGCCCAGGCCGTTGAGCGTGGGCTGGCCGGTGGTGGGCGCGCCGCTGGAGCCGGTCTGCAGGTACAGGTTGTCGCCGATGCTCTGCAGCCCGGTGGGGTTGACGAAATTCGCCAGCTGGATCGAGCCGACCTGCTGCGGCGCGGACTGCCCGGGCAGCGTCACCGACACCGTGCCGTCGTTGCCGATGGTGATGGTCTGCGCGCTGGCGGGAATCGTCACGGTCGGCTGCAGCAGATAACCGCTTGCGGTGACGATCTGCCCCTGGTTGTTGAGCTGGAAGGTGCCGTCGCGGGTGTAGGCGATGGTGCCATCGGGTTTGAGCACCTGGAAAAACCCCTCGCCGTTGATCGCCAGATCGAGCGAGTTGCCGGTCTGCGTCAGATTGCCCTGGGTCATCAGCCGCTCGGTGGCCACCGGGCGCACGCCGGTGCCGAGCTGCAGTCCGCTGGGGTATTGCGTGGTCTGCGACGACTGCGCTCCGGGCTGGGTGAGATTTTGGTAGAGCAGATCCTGGAAGACCGCGCGGGAGCTTTTGAACCCGCTGGTGTTGACGTTGGCCAGGTTGTTGGCGATGACGTCCATGCGGGTCTGTTCGGCCTCCAGGCCGGTTTTGGCGACGTACAGCGAGCGGATCATGGCAAGGGTCTTTCTTGTGGGGCTCAGCTCACGTTGAGCAGTTGTGCGGCGGCCTGATGGTTCTGATCGACGGTCTGCATCAGCTTGGTCTGGATTTCGAACGCGCGGGTGTTGTCGAGCATCTGGATCATCGCCTGCACCGGGCTGACGTTGCTGCCTTCGAGCGCGCCGATGGCCAGCTGCACCGTGCCGTCGGGCTGCGCCGTGCCGGTGGTGTCGCGGAACAGGCCGTCGGCGCCGCGCTGCAGTTGCGACGCCGGCGGGTTGACGAGCTGGATGCGGTTGAGCACGACCAGCGCGTTGGGCTGGCCGCCCAGCGGCACGCCGGACACCGTGCCGTCGGCGCCGATCTGCACCGACTGCAGCGGCGGCAGCGAAATCGGCGCGCCGCCCTGGCCGAGCACGGGGTGACCGTCGCTGGTGGTCAGAATGCCGTCGGGCGACACCTGCAGATCGCCGTTGCGCGTGTACGCCGTGCCGCCGCCGGCAGCCTGCACCGCGATCCACCCCGGCCCCTGGATGGCAACGTCCAGCGCGCGGCCGGTGTGGTTGATCGGCCCCTGCTGGAAGTCGGTGCTGTTGCCCTGCACCGCGGTGTAGACCGCGCTGGGCAGCGCGTTGCCGTACACCGGCAGGGCGCGAAACTGCGCCTGCTCGCCGCGGTAGCCGGTGGTGTTGACGTTGGCCAGATTGTTGGCCGTCACCGTTTGCTGCTGCAGGATGGCGCGGGCGCCGGTGGCGGCGATCCAGAGGGTGTCCATGGGTCAAAACTCCTTTGCGCTTACAACGTAAGCAAAGTCTGGACCACCTGGTTTTGCGTCTTGATCGTCTGCGCGTTGGCCTGATAGGCCTGCTGCGCGACGATCAGGTTGACCAGTTGTGTCGACAAATCGACGTTCGACTCCTCGACCGCGCTGGACTGCAGCGAGCCCAGACCGCCTGACTGCGGCGCACCGGTCAGTGGCTGGCCTGATGCGTAGGTTGGCACGAAATAGTTGTTGCCAATGCGCTGCAGGCCCTGCGGCGCCTTGAAATTGGTCAGCGTGATCTGCCCGAGGATGGCCGACTGGCCGTTGCTGTAGCGGCCGTAGATGATGCCGCTGGGGTCGATCGACAAATTGCTCAACTGCCCGGCACCGTAACCGTCGGAGGTGATGTTGTTCACTGCCGTGGGCGCGTTGTAATTCGTCGAGCCGGCGAAATTCAGCGCGATGGTCGAGCCGGAGGCGCCGTCGGACCAGGTGAAGCCAGAAATGACCATAGACGCTGAACCGCTAATGACACCCCCTTGGGTGAATTGGACTGTTGCTGGGTTATTGACGTCGCTATAGAAGGTTCCACCCGACGCTGTCGTGCCATTGATGGAGTAATACACATTCCAAGTTTGCCCGCTGCCGGAGGAGCCACCAGTGCCGCTGGACAACACGTAGTAAGTCGTCAGCAAGTGCGGTGTGCCCAGGCTGTCGTACACCGTCGCCGTGGTCGAGTAGTTGTACGTCGATGGGTCGTTGAAACTGAACTGTGTACCACTGGCCGGCGGCGTGGCCGCGGCGTCGAGGTTGAGCGACACGGTGGCGCTGGTCGTCGCCTTGGGCGCCAGGCTGGTGGCGGTGATTTGCAGCGGGCCGCTGCCGCCGGTGAGTTTGCCGCTGACCGCCGGGGTACCGATGAGCTGGCCGCCGCCGCCATCGACGAGGTAGCCGTTCTGGTCGAGCTGGAACTGGCCGTTGCGGCCGTACACCGTGGCGCCGTTGTAGTTGAACTGAAAAAAGCCGCTGCCGTTGATTGCCACGTCCAGCGGGTTGTTGGTCGCCGTGATGTTGCCCTGGGCGAACTGTTGCGCGATCGTCTGGACCGAGGTGCCGATGCCCACCTGCCCGGTCTGCGGTGCGGTGCCGGCGATCGCCGTGGCGTAGGCGTCGGCGAACTGCGCGTTGGAGCTTTTGAAACCCACGGTGTTGGCGTTGGCGATGTTGTTGCCCATGACTTGCAGGTCGGTGGAAGCGGCCTGCAGCCCGGACAGCGCGGTTTGGAAGGTGCTCATGGAAATCTCCCGGAAAATGCGGCGGTGTGCTGGTCTGGATGGTGCGCGTGGCTTACATCACGCCCTGGATGCTCGACAGCGGCACGGTGCCGCTCTGACCCTGCAGTTGCAGCGCCGGGCCGTTGCTACCGTTGAGATAGACCGACTGCACCTTGCCGGTGCCGAACGGGACGGCGGCAACCGCCTGGCCGCTGGAATCGGTGGCGCTGACGTTGAAGGTGTAGTTGCCTGGCGGCAGCGCGTTGCCGCTGGCGTCGGTGCCGTTCCAGGTAAAGGTCTGCACGCCGGTGGGCAGGGCGCCGAGCTGCAGGGTGTCGACGGCTTGCCCGGCGGCGTTGATCACCTGCACCTGCACGTTCTGCGCCGCGCTGGCCAGGGTGAACCCACCGGCGGCGCTGCCGCTGGCGGGCAGTGTCACGCTGTTGCTGTTGAACACCACCGTCTGCCCCACCAGATTGGCTGCCTGCAGTCCCTGGGTTTGCGCCAGCTGGGCGGTGAGCGCGGCCAGCGACGACTGAATCGACTGCACGCCGCTGGCCGTGCTGAACTGCGCCAGTTGCGCCGACAAATCCGTGTTGCTCATCGGATTCATCGGGTCCTGGTTGGTCAGCTGCGTCACCAGCAGTTGATAAAAGGTGTTGACGTTGCCCAGCCCGGCCATGCCGCTGCTGGCGCTGCCCGAAGTGCCGCTGCTGCTCGACGACTGCAGCGAGGAGAGGAAGGCGTTGGAACTGATCGGTGAGGTGCTCATGGCGGTGGTCCTTCAGGGTCACTGGCCGAGGGTGAGGGTTTTGAGCAGGAGGTTTTTGGTGGTGTTCATCACGTTGACGTCGGCCTGGTAGGCGCGCGACGCCGAGATCATGTTGACCATTTCGTCCACCGGGTTGACGTTGGGGTAGGCCACGTAGCCGTCTTTGTTCGCCAGGGGGTTGCCGGGGTCGTACACCAGTTTGAGCGGGCCGGGTTTTTCCACCACGCCGGCGACGGTCACGCCGTCGACCCCGGCGGTCGCGCCGCTCAGCGGCTGCGCGGCGAACACCACTTCGCGCGCGCGGTACGGCTGGCCGTTGGAGCTGACGGCGGAGTTGGCGTTGGCCAGATTGCTGGCGACGACGTTTAGACGGTAGCTTTGCGCGTTCAGGCCGGAGTTGGCGACGTCGAGGGCGGTGAACAAGGACATGGCGGGACTCGCTGGGGTCAGTTGCCGGTGATGGCCGAAGTCAGGGTTTTGATCTTGCCGGTGAGGAAGGTGAGGTCGGCTTCGTACTGGATGCTGTTTTTCTGGAACGCCGCCTGCTCACGGTTCATGTCCACCGTGTTGCCGTCCAGCCGCGCGGCATTGCCCGCCTGGTAGCCGATGAAGCCGTCGGTCGGCTGCGCGGCGATGCCGGGCAGGTGCCGCGGCTGCTCGGTTTTCAGCGGCAGCGCCGCCGGCGACTGCCCGGCCAGCGCGGCGCGGTACGCCGCGGCGAAGTCCAGATCGACGGCTTTGTAGCCGGGGGTGTCGGCGTTGGCGATGTTGACCGCCAGCAGTTGCTGGCGCTGCGCGCGTAGGTCGAGCGCCGTCTGCAGCGGGGCGAATTCACGATCGAGGGCGGACAGCATGGTGAGGGTATGAAATAAACGGTACGCCTTCGACTGCAGATTCCGTGCCAGCGACCGGGCCGTCTGCCGTCCAGACTCCGTGGGCCGAAAGCGGCAAAACGCCAGCGTCTGGCGGCAAAAGTTTGCCGCTGCAGCCCCTGCCGCCATGCCGCGGGCGCCGCGGCGGGCGCTCAGGCATGCGGCCGTCTGCGTGGTACGAAGCTTGCTGTGGATTGCGCGCGACGCGGCGCTTGCCGCTTCTTCCGGATTTGGTTTCACCATGAGCCGTTTTTGCCGAGTTTTGTCGCTCCGCCGTGGGTCGCGTCTTGCCGCGGTCGTGCTGTCTGCCGTGTACGCTGCTGCGTCGTGGGCCGTACCGGCGACGGAAAGTCCGCAAACGATCCGCGCAGTGGTCGAGGCCTTCGTCCGCGCCGGGCTGCCGCCTGCGCTGGCGCAGGCGCGCATCGACGTACAGGGCCCGGCGCCCGGGCTGCGTTTCCCGCGCTGCGACGACCTGCGCGCACAAGCCTTCGGCAGCCCCAACCCGTACGGGGCGCAAACCGTGGAAGTGCGCTGTCACGCTCCCAAGGCGTGGTCGCTTTACCTGCCGGTGCGGGTGGATCAGCAGCAAGAGGTGGTGGTCGCGGCGCGCGCGCTGCCTGCCGGACATGTGCTGACTGCGTCCGATCTGACCACGCTGCGGCGTGACGCGGCGCAACTGCCGCCGGGCGCTGCCGGGCCGGCGCAGGCGTTGGTCGGACAGGTGCTGCGCTACGGCGTGGCCGCGGGGCAGACGCTGACCCAGGCCATGCTCACAGGCCCGGTCCTCGTGCACTACGGCCAGCCGGTCAGCCTGGTCGCGCAGGGCATGGGGGTCCGGCTGGTTGCGCTGGGGCAGGCGATGGGCGATGGCCGCGAGGGGCAGTCTGTGCTGGTGCGCAACCCGCAGTCCGGCCGGGTGGTCAGCGGCGTGGTCGACGCGCAGGGACAGGTGGTCGTGCCGCTGAATTGAGCCGGAGTGCCGTGGCGTCAAAAAACCGACTCTGCCGCCACGGTGACAGAATCACGCGCTGGGTATGGATGATAACGCCATAGTGTCGCGCCATTCTGGCGAAAGATGCGACGAAATATTAGTTTATTGGATGGCATCGTTTTTGCTGGAAACCGGCGTGTCCCTTGAGTCGAGGAGCCGGTCATGTCTGCCATTGCCCTGTTGTCGCCCAGCCCTGCGCCAGAAACCGCAAGCGTCGCCCGCCTGCCCGATCCGCTTGACCGATGGGATGATGCGCCGGCTGAGGAGGGACTGCAGCTGGACGCGGCACCGCTGCGCCTGGCCCGGCAGATCTACGCCACATGGCTGCAACGCGCGCTGCAACTGGGGACGTATGGCAACGCCGGGACGATGCCGGCGCTGCCGCGTGTGGCCATCGATCACCAGCTCGACCGTGCCCTCGACGTCGCAGGGGCGGACGCCGCCGCGCTGCTAGCCTTGCGCGACACGCAGCGCCAGCGCCTGGCTGAACTCGGGGCGGCAGCGCAAACCCTGGCGATGGCGCACGGCGTCGATCCGGCTGCCGCGCCGGTTTGGGACCGGCTGCTCGAACTCGGCCTGCAGACTTTGCAGGGCTTTGCCGATCTGGAAATCGTTTTTGCCGCGCAGCGCGCCGCACACGATGCGCTGACCGGTCTGCCGGGGCGTGCGGCCTTGCAGCAACGGCTGCAGGCCGAGCAGTCGCGGGTGCTGCGGCAGGGCCGGCAATGCGCCGTGGCCCTGCTCGACCTGGATCATTTCAAGCGGATCAACGACCGCCACGGACACCACACCGGCGACCGCGTGCTCGCCGTATTTGCCGCCACGCTGCGCGCAGGGCTGCGGCCCTACGACGGGGTGTACCGCTACGGCGGCGAGGAATTCGTCCTCGTTCTGCCGGATGCCACCGCGGCGCAGGCCGCGCGCATTCTCGACCGCCTGCGCCAGCGCGTGGCGGCAGTCCCGGTGCAGATTCCAGACGGCGCGCTGCACATTCAGTTTTCTGCCGGCGTCGCCGCGCTGGGGGACCGTGCCATTGCGCAAACGCTGCGCTGCGCCGATGCCGCGCTGTACGACGCCAAAGCCAGGGGCCGCGACCAAGTTCGTCTCGGGCCGTGTGTGGCCGCGTGAGCGGCGGCAGAGCGCCGTCGCTGCCTGCCGCGCCAGAATCCGCATCAGCCGCTGGATCGACCGATGTCTTCGCTGCCGCCCCCCCAGCCCGCGCCGCCTTCGCGACTGCGCGACGCCAGCGCGCAGGAACTGATGGCGGCATTCGGCGTCGATGCGCGCGAGTTTTTGCGCGCGTTCGAGCAGGGCTTGCAGCCGCAGGCGCAACGCGCCGACACCTTGCAGGCGCTGGGCAACGCCGCCGAGGCGCTGCGCGGCATTCGCATCGGCGCGGAGTTTTTGCGTTTGGACGCCATCAGCGCGCTGTGCCGCGCCGGCGAGCAGGATTTGCTGCAACAGCTGCCGCATATCGCCGCCGGCCAGGCGCTGCGCTGGGAGGTGCTGCAACAGGTCATCGACGGTCTGCGCCGGCAACCCGTGCTGGCCGACGAAGCGCTGAAGGACTCCACGCCGTCTCAGCCTGAGCCTGAGCCTGAGCCTGAGCCTGAGCCTGAGCCTGAGCCTGAGCCTGAG
>JAJZAQ010000064.1 GCA_021799355.1 Pseudomonadota bacterium | reverse complement strand
TTTTTCAGCTTTTTGGTGCCAAAAATCATGATCACGATGAGCAGCACGATCAGCCAGTGCCAGATGCTGAATTCACCCATGTCGAAACTCCAATCCAGGCGGCGTGAAGCGCGCCTGCGGTGCAACTGAAGTTCCGATTGTCCGCCTCGGCGCAACCGGGCAGGTGAAAACAAACGCAACAGTGGTGCCACGGCGCAGCATCGCCGCGCCGGTGTGCGTGCGGCTCAGCCGGTTTCGTCGGCCCAGCCGCGGGCGCGCTGCACCGCCTGCGCCCAGCGCGCCAGGCGCTGCTGGCGTTCGTCGGCGCCGATGCGTGGAATGAAGCGCCGCTGCGGCTGCCACAGCGCGGCCACGGCGGCGGCATCGGCCCACAGGCCCGCCCCCAGGCCGGCCAGCCAGGCGGCGCCCAGCGCGGTGCTTTCGGCCTGCTGCGGCCGCACCACGGGCACGCCGAGCAGGTCGGCCTGGAACTGCATGAGCGCGTCGTTCACCGCGGCACCGCCATCGACGCGCAGTTCGCTCAGCGGCGCCGCCCCCTGCGCGGCGATATCGGCCTGCATCGCGGCGAACAGCTCGGCGCTCTGGTAGGCCATGCTGTCGATGGCGGCGCGGGCGATGTGCGCGGCCGTGGTGCCGCGAGTGATGCCGATGAGCAGACCGCGCGCCTGCGCGTCCCAGTGCGGCGCTCCCAGCCCGGTGAACGCGGGAATGAGCAGCACGCCGCCGCTGTCGGGCACGCTGGCGGCCAGCCGCGCGGCTTCGGCGGCACTGGGCACCAGCCCCAGGCCGTCACGCAGCCATTGCACCGCGGCGCCGGCGACGAACACGCTGCCTTCGAGGGCGTAATGTACCGGCTGGCCGGCGCCGAGCTGCCAGGCGATGGTGGTGAGCAGCCGCTGGCGCGAGGCCACGGGCTGAGTGCCGGTGTGCTGCAGCGCAAAGCAGCCGGTGCCGTAGGTGTTTTTCGCCATGCCGGGGGCGATGCACGCCTGGCCGAACAGCGCCGCCTGCTGGTCGCCGGCCAGCCCGGTGATGGGGATGCTCAGCCCGCCCAGCCGCGCCAGCGCCAGCTCGCCACAGCTGGGGACGATGGCCGGAAGGACGGCACGCGGCACGCGCAGCAGCGCCAGCAGGTCGTCGTCCCAGTCGGCGGTGTGGATGTTGCACAGCAGGGTGCGGCTGGCGTTGCTCACATCGGTGAGGTGCGCGGCGCCGGCGGTGAGGTTCCACACCAGCCAGGAGTCGATGGTGCCGGCAGCGAGTTCTCCGCGCTCGGCGCGCAGGCGCGCGCCGGGGAGGTGGTCGAGCAGCCAGGCGATTTTGGTCGCGGAAAAGTAGGCGTCGGGCAGCAGCCCGGTGCGGCGCTGCAGTTCGGTGGCGTGTCCGTCGGCCAGCAGCCGGGCGCACTGCGCCGCGGTGCGCCGGTCCTGCCAGACGATGGCGCGCGCCAGGGGTTTGCCGCTGGCGCGTTCCCACAGCACCACGGTTTCGCGCTGGTTGGTGATGCCGATGGCCGCCAGATCGCGCAGCCCGGCTCCGGCGCGCGCCAGCGCCTCGCTCAGCGTGGCGCT
Source organism: Pseudomonadota bacterium (assembly GCA_021799355.1). Lineage (GTDB taxonomy): Bacteria > Pseudomonadota > Gammaproteobacteria > Burkholderiales > Burkholderiaceae_C > Thiomonas. Next base: position 10,775 of record JAJZAQ010000064.1, on the reverse strand, counting down.
TTGCGTCGCCCAGATGTCCAGCGGGTCGTGCTCGACCCAGCCGGGCTGCGGGTAGTGCTGGGTGAATTCACGCTGCGCGCTGGCGAGCACGCGGCCCTGGTCGTCGACGATCAAGGTGCGCGAGCTGGAGGTGCCCTGGTCGAGCGCGGCAATCAACGCCACGGCCGCCTCCCGCCGCGCGACGCGCTGCACAATCCAAGGCAGACCCGGGGCATCCCCCGCAACCGTGCGATGATCTGTAGCCGACAGTGCATAAAATTGGGTGGAATGGTCGGAGACAAAGCGTCGGGTCGGACGATGCCCGTGTTGCATCGTAGCAAGCCGATGCCTCCGCATTCCAGATCGGACGCGCGGAAATTGTCGTGAAAGCTTCGTCCTGCCGACACTGATGCGCTAAATTTCGCCTTTCATTCATTCAACCGTTCACATCGACATCATGCAGAACTCTCTCCTGTGTCGCCTGTCGCGGGTCTGCCAGCCGGAGATCCGTCATGTCTGAAAAAATCGGCGGCATCGACCGCATCGACCGGCGCCTGCTCAGCCTGCTGCAGGACGACGGCCGGATCGCCAACCTGCGTCTGGCGCAACTCGTCAACCTCTCGCCCACCGCGGTGCTCGAACGCGTCAAGCGTCTGACCCGGGACGGTTTCATCCTCGGCTACGAAGGCCGGCTGAACCCGCTGCTGCTCGGCGCGGCGCAGATGGTGTTCGTCGAAGTCCAGCTCGAACGCTCGGCCCCCGACACGTTCGAGACGTTTCAGTCCGCGGTCAAGGCCCGGCCGGAAATTCTGGAATGCCACATGATGGCGGGCAATTTCGACTACCTGCTCAAGGTGCGCGTCGCCGACATGGCGGCGTACAAAACCTTCGTCGCCAACGTCGTCGCCAAGCTGCCGGGTGTGCGCGAGACCCGTTCGTTCGCGGTGATCGACGAAGTCAAAAACACCACCCGGCTGCAAGTCGAGCTCTGAAGCGCCGAGGTGGCCTGGCCGCCGCCGGCAGCGGCGGTCACTTCGCCGGCCTGGGTGTGAGCAGCACCAGCACCGCGCACAGCACCATGAAGGCGGCGAGCAGCAAAATGCCGCCGTTGGTGCTGTGCGTGGCCTGCTTCACCCAGCCGATGATCGACGGGCCGAAAAACCCGGCCAGATTGCCCAGCGCGTTGATCAGCGCAATGCCTGCCGCCGCAGCGCTGCCGGCAAGGAAGGCGTTGGGCAGCGCCCAGAACAGCGGCAGCACCGCCATGATGCCGGCGGTAGCCAGCGTCAGCGCGGCCACGGCGAGCACGGTATCGGTCGTCCAGGAGGTCGACAGCACCAGCCCGGCCGCACCCAGCAGCGCCGGAACGGCCACGTGCCAGCGGCGCTCGTGATGCCTGTCCGAGCTGCGGCCGAGCAGAATCATCGCCACCACCGAGACGCCGTAGGGCAGCGCCACCAGCCAGCCGATGGTCAGCGGATCGGTCACCCCGGTGGACTTGATGAGCAGCGGCAGCCAGAAGCTCAGCCCGTACAGCCCGATGACCACGGAAAAATAGATCAGCCCCATCAGCCACACCCGCGGCTGCGCCATGCCCTGCAGCGCCGAGTGTGCCGGTTTGGTTTGCGCCTCGCTGTCGAGCGCGCGCTGCAGCGCGGCCTTTTCATCGGCGCTCAGCCACTTGGCGTGGGCAATGCCATTGTCCAGAACCACCAGGGTGATCAGGCCGAGCAGCACCGCCGGCAGCCCTTCGAGCAAGAACAGCCACTGCCACCCCGCCCAGCCGTGCTGGCCGTGGAAATGGTGCAGGATCCATCCCGACACCGGCGCCCCCACCAGCCCGGACAGCGGCACCGCGCTCATGAACCAGGCGGTCATCTGGCTGCGCCGCGCCGCCGGATACCAGTACGTCAGGTAGAGGATGATGCCGGGGAAAAACCCGGCCTCGGCCACGCCGAGCAGGAAACGCATGACGTAGAACTGCATCGGCGTGGTGACGAACAGGGTGAGCGCCGAAATCAGCCCCCAGGTGATCATGATGCGGGCGATCCACACCCGCGCGCCGACGCGGTGCAGAATCAGGTTGCTCGGCACCTCGAACAGGAAGTAGCCGAGAAAAAAGATCCCTGCGCCCAGGCCATACACCGCATCGGAAAACCCCAGATCGCCCTTCATCTGCAACTGCGCAAAACCGATGTTGACGCGGTCGAGGTAGGCGATGAAGTAGCAGACGATGAGAAAGGGAATGATGCGCCAGCCGATGCGGCGGTACGCGCCTTCTGGCGGCGTCGCCGCCGCGTGGGCCGAGAGTGATGCCATGGTGTGTCTCCTCGTTGTCGTCGTCGGTCGCCGCGATGCGGCACCCTGGCGGGCAAGCCGGCCGGGCGCGCCGCCCCGTGGCGCTCAGTGCCGCGGCGGGTCTGCGCCCGCAGCCTGCGGCGCATAGTATTTTTGCATCGCCAGCGCCTCGTACAGCGGCGGGGTGAAGGCGTGGGCCACCCGGCTGCTGATGAGCGCGGTGGCCATCAGCGGAATGACCAGCCCGCCGCCGTTGATCATTTCCATGACGATGACGAACGCCGTCAGCGGCGACTGTGTCACCGCCGCCAGATACCCCACCATGCAGATCGCCACCAGCGCCGACTGCGGGTATTGCCCGAACCACTGGCTCACCCACTGGCCGAAGCCGGCACCGATGGACAGCGACGGCGAAAACAGCCCGCCGGGCAGCCCGGTGATGTACGACAGCACCATGCTCAGCCACTTCAGCACCGGGTAGTCCCAGCTCACCTGCGCGCCGTGGTTCATCAGCAGATGCCGTGCCTGCTCGTAACCGCTGCCCCAGGTCTGTCCACCGCTGCCGATGCCCACCAGCGCCACCAGCAGGCCCAGCGCCGCGCCCCACAGCAGGGGCGCGCGCTCGCGCCAGCGCTGCAGCGACGGCGCGATCCAGCGCGACTGGTGCAGCAGCGCAAGGTTGAACGCCGCGCCGGCCAGACCGCAGAGCACGGCGGCGATGACCACCGGCAGGGCGAACGCCAGCGGAAACAGGTCGGGTGCGGAAATCTGGCCGAAATACAGGTAATTGCCCGCCAGCGCCAGCGACACCAGCCCGGAAAACACGATGCTGGTGATGAGCACGCCGTTGGTCCGCACCTCGAAGCTGCGGCTGAGCTCCTCGATGGCGAACAAAATTCCGGCCAGCGGGGTGTTGAACGCCCCCGACAGCCCGGCAGCCGATCCGGCCAGCAGCAGCATGCGCTGCAGCCGCGGCGACACCCGCGGGTAGAAGCGGCGCATTTCGTACATGATCGACGCCCCCAGGTGCACCGTCGGCCCTTCACGCCCCAGGGTCAGCCCGCCGAGCATGCCCAGCAGACCCACGCCCACCTTGCCGACGATGATGCGCCAGCCGAACAGGCGCGACACCCGCCGCGGATCGTCAGGGCCGTGCAGCGCGGCGATCACCTGCGGAATGCCGCTGCCCTCACTGCCGGCAAACCAGCGTCGCGTCAGCCACGCGGCGACGGCGGTCAGTGCCGGGGTGAGCAGCAGCGCCAGCCAGGCGCGCCCGTCGATCCAGCGCAAAAACAGCGCCAGCGCGTCGTTGGTCCAGTTGGCGAACTGCACTGCGGCCAGCCCGACCAGCAACGCGCCCAGCCAGAGCACGCCGTATTTCAGCCACGACTTGCGCAGCTCTCTGCGGGTGAGGCGCCAGACGGAGGCGGCGCGGTGACGAACGGTCATGCCGCACAGCATATCCGCCCCGCAGGCGTGCACGGGGCCGATGGCGTATGGCGGCGGCCACCGCCGCGGCGTTGGGCGGCGAACCTGGCCGCCGGGCGATACCCCGCAGAGTAAAAGTCAATGGAAACAAAACGTTGCGTGAATCCTTGGCGTCAACTCAGGCATTGCACTTAAGGGTTTTTACGCACTAGGATAACCCTGGTTTTTGACAAAAGTTAAGAAAAACCAGAGTCCGTTCACAACCGCCTTTTTGCGAGACATCCGTTCCATGCGTTCCCTTCACCAACTCAGCGTGCCGGAAAAACTGCTCCACACCGGCTTCATTTTTCTCGTTTGCGTCGGGCTGCTGTGCGCCGAGGCGTATCTGTACGTCACCCACACCGGGCTGGATGGCAAATCCGGCGTCACGCTCAAAGACATCCAGATTTCCTACTACGGCAACCGCGACAGCAGCAAGCTGCAGACCGTGCTGCCGACCATGTTCACCAACGCCGGGATTCCCAAGGCGCAGTGGCCGCAACTGCAAAAAACCATCGACGACTGGGTGGTCGGCGGGCAGACCAAGGCGGGTTACGACACCCAGATCAAACCCCTGCTGGCGCAGCACTGCCTGATGTGCCACAGCGACGCCATGAGCAAGCAGCTGCACAACCCGCCGCTGGCGACTTACGAGGACGTCAAGGCGGTGGCGAAAATCGACACCGGCATGTCGTACAACACCATGCTGATGACCGGCATGGTGCACCTGACCATGCTCGGCGTGATTTTCTGGATCGCCGGCTGGCTGTTTCTGCAGACCCGCGTGCACAACCAGATCAAGGCGATTTCGGTCATCACCCCGTTTGCCGCGATGCTGCTGGACTTCGCCGGCTGGTTTCTGACCAAGCAGAACCCGGATTTCGCCTGGTTCGTGCTCATCGGCGGCGCCCTGTCCTGCCCCATCGCCATGCTGGAAATGGGTGTGGCGTTGTTCGACATGTGGATCGGCCTGCCGCGGTTCCTGATGCAGCGGCTGGTCACCGAGCTGCCCAAGACCGTCACCCGCCCTGCCGCGGCCTGATGCCGGCAGCGCCCCCGCCGCAGCGGGGGCTGGCGCGCAAAGCGCACGGCCAGACCCCGGCGCTTCCTGAGGGCCTGCTCACGCTCTCTGTGTCCCCGCGCAGAGAGCGTGGACAGACCCTAGAATCCGCCGCATGACGCCCGCCAGCCTGCCGCCCGCCGCCTCTGCCTCATCGCCGTTGAGCGTCGTCGTCCTTGCCGCGGGCAAGGGCACGCGCATGCGCTCCGATCACCCCAAGGTGCTGCAGCCGCTGGCGGGCAAACCGCTGCTCGGCCATGTGCTCGACACCGTCGGCCAGCTGCACCCGGCGCGCACCGTGGTCGTCACCGGGTTCGGCGCGCAGCAGGTGCAGGCGGCGTTCGCCCAGTGGCCGCAGCTGCAGTTCGCGCTGCAGCAGCCGCAGCTCGGCACCGGGCATGCGGTGCAGCAGGCGCTGCCCTTGCTGCCGGACGACGGCGTCTGTCTGGTGCTGTACGGCGACGTGCCGCTGGCGCCGGCGCACAGCCTGCTGCCGCTGGTGGCGCAGGCGCAGGCCGGAGCGCTGGCGCTGCTGACCGTCGAACTTCCCGACCCGACGGGCTACGGCCGCATTCTGCGCGCCGCCGACGGCGCGGTGCAGGGCATCGTCGAGCACAAGGATGCCACCCCGGCGCAGCGCGCGCTGCGCGAGTGCAATACCGGCATCGTTTGCGCCCCGCTGGCAGCGCTGCGCCGCTGGCTGGCGGCGTTGCGCAACGACAACGCGCAGGGCGAGTACTACCTGACCGACATCGTCGCGCTGGCAGTGGCCGAGGGCGTGCCGGTGCGCGCCTCGACCGTAGACGACGCCGACGACGTGCTCGGTGTGAACGACCGCCGCCAGCTCGCGCACCTGGAGCGCGTGGTGCAGCGGCGTGCCGCCGACCGCCTGCTCGACGCCGGGGTAACGCTGGCCGACCCCGGCCGCATCGACGTGCGCGGCAGCCTGCACTGCGGTCGCGACGTGTTCATCGACGTCGGCTGCGTGTTCGAGGGCGAGGTGCATCTGGCCGACGGCGTGCACGTCGGCGCGTACTGCGTGCTGCGCAACGTGCGCGTCGGCGCGGCCACGCACATCCAGCCGTTTTGCCATCTCGACGGCGCGGCCATCGGTGCCGACGCCGCCATCGGCCCGTTCGCCCGGCTGCGCCCGACCACGGCGCTGGCCGATGGCGTGCACATCGGCAACTTCGTCGAGGTGAAAAACTCCACGTTCGGCGCGGGCAGCAAGGCCAACCATCTGACCTACGTCGGCGACGCCACGGTCGGCGCGCGGGTGAACTTCGGCGCCGGCACCATCGTCGCCAATTACGACGGCGCGAACAAGCACCGCACCATCGTCGAGGACGATGCACACACCGGGTCGAACTCGGTGCTGGTGGCGCCGATCACCGTCGGCGCCGGAGCGACCATCGGCGCGGGCTCGACGGTGAGCAAAAACGTGCCCGCAGGCCAACTCACCGTGGCGCGCGCGCGCGCCGTCACGCTCTCCGGCTGGAGCCGCCCGGTCAAGACGAAGTGACCGTAGGCAGCGGCACGCGCGGCGCGAACTTGCTGCGGTGCACCGAAAAAAACGTGCGCACATTGCGCACGTGGTTGGCGGCGGTGAACAGCCGATGCGCCAGCGCGTGGTAAGCCGGCATGTCGGCGACGAACAGCACCAGCACGAAATCCGGCCCCGGCGACACCTGGTAGCACTGCTGCACCTCCGGCACCCCGGCCACCAGCGCCTCGAACGCGGCCCAGCGCTCGGCCGTCTGCGCCGACAGGGTGATTTCGACGATCGCCGTCAGCCCGGCCTGCAGGCGTTGCGCATCGACGATGGCGATGCGCCGCTCGATCACCCCGGACTGCACCAGCCGCCGCACCCGGCGCAGACAGGTCGGCGCGGTCAGGTGCGCGCGCCGCGCCAGTTCCTGGTTGCTCAGCGAACAATCCTGCTGCAGCAGGTCGAGCAGGCGGCGGTCGGCCTCGTCGAGGGACATGGCGGCGGAAGTGGACATGGGGGATGAAAAAAGTCAGGGCATTCGCCGACGCTGGAAGGCCACGGCCCGGCTGATCACCCCGTAGCCAGGGGGAGCAGGCGGCCGGGCAGGCCAGCGGGGACGGGGAAAATGCAGTTTCGTTTCAAAAAAATGTGCGCATACGACAGATAATTTCAGCCGTTCGATGTGGCGAAATTTTCGTTCATTTTCTGCTGACGATTGCCGCCCTTTTTCATCATGTCCTTTTTATCATCGCGGCAGTTCAACGTGAAGGGGTGTACATCATGTGTGGCATCGTCGGCGCCGTGGCGCAACGCAACATCGTTCCCATGCTGATCGAAGGGCTGCGGCGTCTGGAGTACCGCGGCTATGACTCCTGCGGTATCGCGGTGTACGCCGACGGTGCTCTGCGCCGCGCGCGCAGCGTGGCCCGCGTGGCCGAGCTCGACGCGCAAACCCACGACCTGCAGGCGTTCACCGGCATCGCCCACACCCGCTGGGCGACGCACGGCGCGCCGACCACGACCAATGCGCACCCGCACTTCTCCGGCGGGCCGAACAGCCCGGCCGACTCGGCGCACATCGCCGTGGTGCACAACGGCATCATCGAAAACTACGAGGCGCTGCGCGCCATGCTGCAGTCCGACGGCTACCGCTTCGAAACGCAGACCGACACCGAGGTCATCGCCCATCTCATCGACCATCTCTACGCCGGCGATCTGTTCGAGGCGGTGCAGGCGGCGACCAAGCAGCTGCACGGTGCTTACGCCATTGCCGCTTTCAGCCGCGAAGAACCGCACCGCATCGTCGGCGCGCGCGACGGCTCACCGCTGGTCGTCGGCCTGGGCAACGGCGAGAACTTCCTCGCCTCCGACGCGCTGGCGCTGGCCGGGGCGACCGAGCATTTCGTCTTTCTCGAAGACGGCGACGTCGCCGATCTGCAGATCGGCCAGGTCTGGGTCGTCGACCGCGACGGCAAGCCGGTGCAGCGCCCGGTGCGCACCATCACCGCATTCAGCGCGGCAGTCGAGCTCGGCCCCTACCGCCACTTCATGCAAAAAGAAATTTTCGAGCAGCCCCGCGCCATCGCCGACACGCTCGAAGGCGTCAAGGCCATCAGCCCGGCACTGTTCGGCACGCAGGCGCAGGCGGTGTTTCCCACCGTCAGCAGCGTGCGCATCCTCGCCTGCGGCACGAGCTACTACGCCGGCATGACGGCCAAATACTGGATCGAGGCCATCGCCCGCGTGCCGGTGGAAGTGGAAGTGGCCAGCGAATACCGCTACCGGGAGTCGGTGCCCGACCCCAACGCGCTGGTGGTGGTGGTGTCGCAATCCGGCGAAACCGCCGACACCCTGGCGGCGCTCAAACACGCCAAACAGCTCGGCCACACCCACACCCTGGCCGTGGTCAACGTCGCCACCAGCGCCATGGTGCGCGAAACCGCGATGCAGTTTTTCACCCGCGCGGGGGTGGAAATCGGCGTGGCCTCGACCAAGGCGTTCACCACCCAGCTCGTCGCGCTGTATCTGCTGGCCGGCGCGCTGGCGCGTGCCAAAGGCCGGCTGAGCGAAGCACGCGAGACGGCGATGCTCACCGCGCTGCGCCATCTGCCCGCTGCCGTGCAGAGCGTGCTCGCGCTGGAGCCGCAAATCATCGCCTGGGCCGAGCAGTTCGCCCGGCGCGACAACGCGCTGTTCCTCGGCCGCGGCATGCATTACCCCATCGCCCTCGAAGGCGCGCTCAAGCTCAAGGAAATCACCTACATCCACGCCGAAGCCTACCCCGCTGGCGAACTCAAACATGGCCCGCTGGCGCTGGTGACCGAAGCCATGCCCGTGGTCGCGGTGGCGCCGCACGACGCGCTGCTCGACAAGCTCAAGAGCAACCTGCAGGAAGTGCGCGCCCGCGGCGGCGAGCTCTACGTGTTTGCCGACGCCGACGGCCAGATCGAGGCCAGCGCCGGGGTGCACATCATCCGCCTGCCCGAGCACTACGGCGACCTCTCGCCCATCCTGCACGTGGTGCCGCTGCAGCTGCTCGCCTACCACACGGCCACGGCGCGCGGCACCGATGTGGACAAGCCACGCAATCTGGCCAAGAGCGTGACGGTGGAATGAGACGGCGGGAACGAACCCGCACCTGTGCGTCGGAAATAAAGTCGTTGACTGCAAACAAAGTCGCTGACTGGGAAATAAAGTCCCTGACCGAGCTGAGGCAAGCAGGAAACTGTGTTGTTTACTGGTTGGCTACGGCGTGCGGGCGGATCTGCGCGCGGCACCAAGGGTATTTGGGCGGCTGCTCTGACCAATTGAAGTCGCAAGCGGCTCCTCGGCATCAGCGCGGCTTGAGAACCCGTCGTGTGCAGCAGCGACCCGGCTAAAGTTGCAAACGGCGGCGGCCACCTCATCATGGCGTTGCTTTGCGTGTGAGCGGCGCATCAGGTTGGCCGCCAGTGCGCCAGCGTATGCTGACGCGCAATAAGGCAAGTTTGTCCGCGGAAGCGGGCAACATAGTCAGGGCCTTGGCCAGTGGGTCTTTGCCGAATGGACTGGCCGCCACCCACGTTAAGGAACTCCCGCGCGCGCCGGTTCGCGGCGCAGCGAGGCCCCGCGCCGACGCGGGGCACTGGGTCCCTAGGCCCGAACGGACGCTTCCAAGGCCGAGTGGCTGCAACGGGTCGAGAGAGCGCCTGTTCGCATGCGCCGTTTACTCCGCCGAGACGGCATTTCGGCCTTTGCGGACGGGTCGCGTCCCGCGACGTGGTGTAGGTCCACAGCCCGGACAGGCTGAGCTACACGTTACTCAGCGTGCCACAGCGGACAGCCGAGTCGGAGCAGTATCGCAGAGCGACTGAAGGCCTTCAAGCTGCATGTATCGGCGATTCAGCGACCACTCGTCGTTCTGCTCCAGCATCATGGCGCCGACCAGTCTGGTGATGGCCGCGTCGTTGGGGAAGATGCCCACGACGTTAGTGCGGCGCTTGATGTCGGCGTTCAGGCGCTCGAGCGGGTTGGTCGAGTAGATCTGCGCCCAGTGCGCCTTCGGGAAGGTCATGAAGGCCAGCACGTCGTGCTCGGCGTCGTCCATCAGGGCTCCCAGCTTGGGGAAGCGCTCGCGCAGCTGGTCGGCCACCGTGCGCCACTGCGTGCGGGCGGCTTCGGCCGTGTCCTGCACGAACACGGTGCCGATCGCAGCGGCGACCATGCGGCGCTGCGTCTTGCCGGCATGGGCCAGGGCGTTGCGCATGAAGTGCACCCGGCAGCGCTGCCAGGTAGCCTTCAGTACCTTGGCGACCGCCGCCTTGATGCCCTCGTGGCTGTCACTGATGACGAGCTTGACCCCGCGCAGGCCGCGGCGGTTGAGGCTGCGCAGGAAGTCGGTCCAGAACGGCTCGGCCTCCGAGGCGCCGACCTTCATGCCCAGCACCTCGCGCTGGCCCTCGGTGTTGACGCCGACGGCGATTATCACGGCCACGCTGACGATGCGACCGGCTTCGCGCGTCTTGACGTAGGTGGCATCGATCCACAGGTAGGGCCAGTCGCCCTCGATCTGCCGGTTGAGGAAGGCGCCGACCTGTTCGTCGAGCTCGCCGCACAGCCGCGAGACCTGGCTCTTGGACACGCCGCTCATGCCCATGGCCTTGACCAGGTCGTCCACGGAACGCGTGGAGATGCCCTGCACGTAGGCTTCCTGGATCACGGCGGTGAGCGCCTTCTCGGCGGTGCGCCGCGGCTCCAGGAACTCAGGGAAGTAGCTGCCCTGGCGCAGCCTCGGGATCTTGAGCTCGACCGTGCCGGCTCGCGTCTCCCAGGTGCGGTCGCGGTAGCCGTTGCGGCTGTTGAGCCTGGCGGCGCTCTTCTCGTCGTAGCCGGCGCCGCAGCGCCCCTCGACGTCGATCTCCATGAGGCGCTGGGCCATGAACTGCACCATCTGGCGCAGCACGTCGACATCGGCCCCCTTCTCAGCGAGCTCGGTCAATGCGA
>JAJZAQ010000018.1 GCA_021799355.1 Pseudomonadota bacterium | reverse complement strand
CATCATGGCGCTGTTGTTCGACCCGAACTCGCCAGTGAATAAATAATCTCGGCGTGTCGGTCTATTTTTGCTAAAAACATCACTACGCCCGCCGGATCGCGCCTGATTTGGCGGGTTTTCTTTTTTTGCAGAGGACATGTGAATGAACTTGACCCGACGTGAATTCATGGGCGTGCTCACCGCCGCCGCGGCTGCCGGCTTCCCGATGATGCGTGAAGCAACGGCTGCCGAAGTCAAAGAGCTGTACAACCCGCCGGTCAAGGGCAATGTACATTTTCTGCACATGACGGACAGCCACGCGCACCTGCGCCCGCTGTACTTCCGTGAGCCGAACGTGAACATCGGCGTCGCCGGGATGAAAGGCCATCTGCCGCACCTGGTTGGCGCGGATTACCTCAAACGGGTGGGGTTCAAGCCCAATACCCGTGAATCTTTTGCCTTCACCTACCTCGATTTCATTCGTGGCGCCAAGCAATACGGCAAGATGGGCGGCTATGCACACATCGCCACTCTTGTCAAGCAACTCAAGGCCGGTCGTCCCGGCGCGCTGCTGCTCGACGGCGGCGACACCTGGCAGGGTACGGCACTGTCGCTGTGGACCAAGGGCCAGGACATGGTCGATGCTCAGATTCAGCTGGGCGTCGACGTGATGACGGCCCACTGGGAGTTCACCTACGGCCAGGATCGCGTCAAGGAAATCGTCAACAAGGACTTCAAGGGCAAGATCGACTTTGTCGCGCAAAACGTCAAAACCAACGATTTTGGCGACCCCGTCTTCCCGAACTACGTGATGAAGCAGATGAACGGGGTGCCGGTGGCCATCATCGGGCAGGCATTCCCGTACACCCCGATCGCCAACCCAGGCTACCTCATCCCTGACTGGACCTTCGGTATCGACACCGACCACATGCAGAAGGTGGTCAACGAAGTGCGCAAACAGGGCGCGCAACTCGTGGTGGTGATTTCGCACAACGGCATGGACGTCGACCGCAAGATGGCCTCGCTGGTCGACGGCATCGACTGTATTTTCGGCGGCCACACCCATGATGCCGAAGCCGTTGCGGTCGAAGTCCGCCGGCCCAACGGTGGCATGACGCTGGTGACCAACGCCGGCTCTCACGGCAAATTCCTCGGCGTGATGGACTTCGACGTGCGTGGCGGCAAGATGGTCAGCTACCAGTACAAGCTGCTGCCGGTGTTCTCCGATCTGTTGCCGGCGGACAAGGACATGGAGGCGCTGATCGCCAAGCATCGCGCGCCGTACGAGTCCAAGCTGACCGAGGTGTTGGCGCACACCGAAGGCGTGCTGTACCGCCGGGGCAACTTCAACGGCACCTGGGATCAGCTGGTGGTCGATGCCATGCTGGCCGTGCGCGGTGGTGACATCGCGTTCTCCCCGGGCTTCCGCTGGGGCGGCAGCTTGCTGCCGAACTCGCCGATCACCCGCGAGGACATGATGACCCAGCTGGCCATCACTTATCCGTACTGCACCTTGACCGACATGACCGGTGAAACGGTCAAGAACGTCATGGAAGACGTGTGCGACAACCTGTTCAACCCCGATCCGTACTACCAGCAGGGCGGGGACATGGTGCGCGTCGGCGGTCTGCACTACGCCTGTGCACCCAATGAGAAAATGGGCAACCGCATCCAGGAAATGACCCTCAAGGGCAAGCCGATCGACCCGAAAAAAACCTACAAGGTCGCTGGCTGGGCCCCCGTCAGTCAGGCCGCGGCAACGCCCGACAACCCGCCGATCTGGGAGATCGTCGAGCAATACCTCAAACATCAGAAGGTCATCAAGCCGCTCAAGCCGAACGAGCCCAAGCTGATCGGGGTCAAAGGCAATCCGGGGCTGGCGGATTACCCGAACGTCGCTTGATCGACGCCGCTTTCCGCTTCAACGGCCCGCAGTGCGCTGCGGGCCGTTTGTTTTCCCCTGCGCTCTTGTGACCAGGAATGAAATGTCGGCAGCAACACATTGATCTTGCCGCCGTTTCAGCCGTTTGCTAGGCTACGCCCATGGGCCCGCAGCGGCCCGCGGTTTTTTCCACGACGGCCCCAGGCAGAGTCATGCGTTCAGCCCATTTTTTTGCTGTGTTTCGTCCGCCGGGTTTGCACTGGGCCCTCTTTCTGTTGGCGTGGGCCTGCAGCTTGCCGGCACTCGCCGCCGCAACGCCAGCGAAGTCGCAAGACACGAGCTCCGTACACACCACGCAGCAGGTCAAACGGCCCTCTGCCGTCAAGCATGCAGTGTCGCGCCGCGCAGTGAGTCAACCGCAGCAACACACCGCGCAGCGGTCGCGTCATCAACCCAGGTTCCGTTCCGAGCGGCAGCCTTTGCGAACACGAGAGGCAGCGCCTGCCGTCAGACACACTCCGTCGTCGCGGCCTGTGGCCGGGCCGACCACCGACCGTCGGACGCGGCGTGTCGAGGCGCCAGTGCCGGTAAAAGCAGCCCGCATCGCCTCTGCCGCGCCGTCTGCGCGGGCCGTCGACCGGTTTGAAGTCGCGGCCGCATCGACGGCACTGAACGATGACCCGGTGTCACTGCGCTCGGGCTCGGCGCTGGTGGTCGACGAAAGCACCGATCGGGTGTTGCTGAGCAAAAACGCCGATACGGCGCGGCCGATTGCTTCGCTGACCAAACTGATGACCGCTGCGGTCATTCTCGACGCGCATCAGCCGATGGATCAAATGATCGAAATCACTGATGCAGACATCGATACGCTGAAATGGAGCTCGTCGCGCCTGCGCCCCGGCACGCGCCTGAGCCGGGAGGAGCTGCTCAAGCTGGCGTTGATGTCGTCGGAAAACCGGGCGGCGCATGCCCTGGCGAGAAACTATCCCGGTGGCCTGACGGCGTTCGTCGCTGCGATGAACGCCAAGGCACGTGCGCTGGGCATGAATTCCACCCGGTATGTCGAACCCACCGGCCTGTCGCCGCAAAACGAATCGACCGCGCATGATTTGGCCCTGCTGGTCAAGGCGGCCTATCATTACCCGCTGATTCGCGAGTTTTCCACGCATCCGCAAAGCGAGGTCGATGTCGGTTCGCGCACCCTGCAGTTCCGCAACACCGACCACCTCGTATTCAACCGCGGCTGGGACATCCTGCTGCAAAAAACCGGTTACATCAACGAAGCTGGGCATTGTCTGGTGCTGCAGACCCAATTCGAAGGGCGAAGGATCATTGTCGTGCTGCTCGACGCCTGGGGGCGGTATTCGCATTTCGGCGATGCCCAGCGCATCCGCAACTGGCTGCAGGCCAAGGGGTTCGATGCGTTGCGCGACCCGGCGCAGCGTGACGCCGAAACCGCCGCACAGCGCCGCCGACAGCCGGCTTTGCTGCGCACCGCACTGGCCGAGCGCACTATCGAGCCGGGCAACTGACCCTGAAGCGGCGGCCCGGGAACGAGCGGTTCAGCGTCTGGGCCCTTTGTGGCCGAGCGCAGCAGAGATTTTTTGTGCCGTCGCCTGGACTTTGTCCAGCCAGTCTTCCATCAAGCGATCCGCGGGGGCGGAAAGCGACAGACCGGCGACGAGCTCGCCGCTGTCGTCGTAAATGCCTGCGGCCATGCAACGCACGCCCGGTTCGAGTTCTTCGTTGTCGCGGGCGAAACCCTCCACACGCACTTTGCTCAGCTCGCGTTCGAGCTGCTGCGCGTTGGTGATGCTGTTGCGCGTCTGGCCGGCAAGCCCGGTACGCAGACAATACGCCCGCACGCGCGGGGCGTCGTCGGCGGCGAGAAACAGCTTGCCGACCGAGGTCAAATGCAACGGCGCACGCCCTCCCACCGAACGGATGACCTGCATGCCGGAGTACTCGCTGTAGGTGCGCTCGATGTAGACGATTTCATCGCCCTGGCGGATGCTCAGATTCACCGGTTGATGCGTCAGGCGGTGCAGTTCGCGCATCGGGCCGAGCGCGGCGGTGCGTACACTCAGGCGCGCCTTGACCAGGTTGCCGTATTCGAGCAGTCGCATGCCCAGGCGGTAAGTCCCGGCATCGACACGCTCGACCAGGCCACCGACGACCAAGTCGCTGAGAATGCGGTGCGCAGTGGACGGGTGCAGTCCGGTGGCGGCGCCGATGTCTTTGAGCTGCATCGGGTCGGGATTGCGCGCCAGGACGTCGAGCACGGCAAAGGCTCGACCGAGCACCTGGATTGCCGGCTCCTCGGTCGCGGGGGGGACACTGGAAGGCATGGAGAGGCGTTGCTGCATTGCAATAATTTTATATGCCGGGACGACGTTTTGCTGACCGGAAATGTACCCTGTCTGCCGTGCGGTGGGAGACACGGCGTCAGCCAGCCGCAAAACAAACGGCCGATAATGCGTGCATGAAACAGCGAGTCGGACTTTTCATCACCTGCCTGGCCGACGTGCTGCGGCCAAGCATCCCGATGGCTGCGGTCGAGTTGCTCGAAGCAGCGCATTTCGAGGTGCACGTGCCCATGTCGCAGACCTGCTGCGGGCAGCCGGGCTATAACTCGGGCGACAGCCGCACCACGCTGCAGCTCGCGGAAAAATTCATCGACGAATTCGAAGCGTTCGACTACGTCGTCGCACCGTCGGGATCGTGCATGGGAACGATCAAGACACACTATCCGGATGTGCTGCGCAATCAGCCCGATTTATTGCAACGTTTCACCGCGATGCAGCCGCGCCTGTTCGAGCTGACCGATTTTCTCGTCAATGTGGCCGCGGTGACCGCGGTGCCCGGCACGTTCGACGGCGAGGTGACGTATCACGATTCCTGTTCCGGGCTGCGTGAGCTCGGCATCAAACAGCAGCCACGTCATCTGCTGTCGCTGGTTCGTGGCCTGCAACTGCGCGAAATGGAACAGTGTGAGCAGTGCTGCGGATTCGGCGGCACTTTTTCGGTGAAATACGGCAACATTTCCGCCGCCATCGCCGACGACAAATGCGCCAATATTCAGGCCAGCGGTGCACGCGCCGTGGTGTTGGGCGATCTGGGCTGCATGCTGCAGATCGAAGGGCGGCTGCGGCGCCAGGGTGACGAGCGCACGCAGGTGCTGCACATTGCCGAGGTTCTCGCCGGAAAGACCTGAACGATGCAATCGCAAACCATGCTGTTCAAAGCCCGGGCCGGGCAAAAACTGGCCGACGTGCGGCTGCAGCAAAACCTCAAAAAACTGTCGACCAAATTCGTCAGTGGACGTGCCGCGGCAATCGCGGCGCTCGACGGATTCGAGCAGATCCGTGACGAGGCGGTGAAGCGGCGCAACGTGGCCTTGCGCACGCTGGATGTGTGGCTGGAGCGTTTCGAGTCCGAGGCGCGGCGCCGCGGAACCACGGTGTTGTGGGCGCAAACGCCGCAGCAAGCCGCAGACCTGGTGGTGCAGATCGCCCGTCGGCATGGGTGCAGGCAGGCGATCAAAACCAAGTCGATGGTTTCGGAAGAAATGGGTTTGAACGCGGCACTGGACGCCGCGGGAGTGCAAGTCACCGAAACCGATCTGGGCGAATACATTTTGCAGATCAACGGCAACGAACCGCCGTCACACATCATCGCTCCCGTGGTGCACAAGGACAAGGAGGAAATCGCCGACTTGTTCGCCCAAACGCACCACACCCCACGCAAAACCGACATCGCCCAGATGACCCGCGAAGCGCGCGAAGTGCTGCGCGCCAAATTTCTGTCCGCGGACATGGGCATCACCGGAGGCAATTTCCTGGTTGCCGAGACCGGCTCGGTGGCGCTGGTGACCAATGAGGGCAACGAGGGCATGTGCACCATTCTGCCGCGCGTCCACGTGGCGGTGACCGGGATCGAAAAGGTGCTGCCCACCCTGGAAGACCTGGCGGCGGTGATGCGTTTGCTACCGCGGTCGGCGACCGGGCAGACCATCAGCAATTACTTTTCGCTGCTGACCGGGCCGCGACGCGAGGGCGACCTCGACGGGCCGGAGCAGATGTACGTCGTGCTGCTCGATGGCGGGCGCAGCAGTCTGGTGGGCAGCGTGTTTGCCGACATGCTGCGCTGCATCCGCTGCGGCGCGTGCATGAACCACTGCCCGGTGTACCAGAAGGTCGGCGGGCACACCTATGGCTGGGTTTACCCCGGGCCGATGGGGTCAGTGCTCACGCCGAGCTATCAAGGTCTGGCGCAGACGCAGGACCTGCCGCAGGCGGCGACGCTGTGCGGGCAATGCCAGGCGGTCTGCCCGATGAAAATCCCGCTCCCGGATCTGCTGCGCAAGCTGCGCGAGCAGCAGTTCGACCGGCAGTTGCGTCCGGGTATGGAACGCTGGGCGCTGCGGCTGTGGAGTTACGCCGCCCGCCACCCGTGGCTGTACCGTCCGGGGGCGAAAACGGCCTCCTGGCTGCTGCGTCTGCTCGCCGGACAGCGCCGACGCATCCATCACCTGCCTGGCGCCGGTGGCTGGACGGCGTACCGGGATTTGCCCGTGGCCGCGCAGACCACATTCAAGCAGCAGTTCGCCCGGCGCAGCGCGCAGCGACCGTCTGGCCAGGACGTGACCAAGCCCTGAGCAGGGCAGCGGTCAGTCCCTGCGGGCGGCATCGGTGGCCAGCGGGTCGAACCAACGGCCGCCGCGGTAGATTTCGAACGGCGTGAAATGCGACTTGTAGGCCATTTTGCGGCTGTGCGCGATCCAGTAACCGAGGTAAACGTGTGGCAGTTGCATCGCCCTGGCCTGTTCGATCTGCCACAGGATGTTGTAGGTACCGTAGCTGCTGCCCGGGTCTGCGGGTTCAAAAAACGTGTAGACGGCTGACAGACCGTCGGACAGCACATCGACGACGGACACCATTTTGAGCACACCGCTTTGCTCCCCCGGCGCCGGCGGCTCGCGAAACTCGACCAGCCGCGTATTGACCCGGCTTTGCAGCAAAAACTGCGCATACTGGTCGATGCTGTCCTGATCCATGCCGCCGCCGGTATGACGCATGGCCTGGTAACGCAGGTAAAGCTGGTAATGCTCGGGAATGAAGCCGAGCTTGAGCACGCGCACGCACAGATTGCCGTGGCGTTTCCACGCCCGTCGCTGCGCGCGGTTGGGAGAAAACCGCGCCGCCAGGATGCGGATCGGCAGACAGGCCTGACAGTCTTCGCACTGCGGCCGGTAGGTGAACAAGCCGCTGCGACGAAAACCGGCATGCACCAGATCGGAGTACACGTCGGCGTTGATCAGGTGACTGGGTGTGGCCACCTGCGACCGCGCCATGCGCCCGGGCAGGTAACTGCACGGATAACTTGCCGTGGCGTAGAACTGCAGGGTGGTCAGCGGAAGCTCTTTGGGATGGGTCACAGCCAGCGCGCGCAATCGGTGAGGAAGGTCGATTCATCATACTGCCAGCCCGGTACCGGCGGCAGTTGCGTGGTTTGCTCCACATGCTTGATGAAGTCGGCGCGGGGGATCGGTTCCGCGCCCATCTGTGCGAGAAACGCGGTTTGCTGCTGGCAGTCGATGAGCGCGATGTCGTTGCGCAGACAAAAGCCGCACAGCGCCATCAACAGCGTTTTGGAGCCGTCGGCGATGGTGGTGAACATCGACTCGCCGTAGAACATCCGCCCGATACACACCCCGTACAACCCGGCTTTGAGTTCGCCGTGTTCCCACAGCTCGAAGCTGTGCGCCAGGCCACGTGCGTGCAGTGCGCCGTAGGCGCGTCGCATCTCCGGGGTGATCCATGTGCCGCTGGCTGCACGTTGCGCGCCGCACTGCTGCATCACCTGGGCAAACGCCGTGTCGATGCGCAGCCGTACCGCCGGGTTGCGCAGCAGCCGCCGTGCCGATTGTTTGAGCGAACGTGTCACCCGCAGGCGTTGCGGTTGCAGCACCATGCGCGGGTCTGTGCTCCACCACAAAACCGGCTCCCCCGGACTGAACCAGGGGAAAATGCCGCGACGGTAGGCGCGCTCCAGGGTGTCGGCATCGAGGCTCGCGCCCACGGCAAGCAGGCCGGGGAACGGCGACAATGCCGGCAGGGCTTGCGAAACCGGGGGAAAATCCTCACCGGGAGCGAGTTGTGCAATGCGCCAATTCATGGCCCAAGCAAGGAAGCGAACATCATGTCAATTTACCAATTTGCCCAATGGCGGCCCGACCTCGCTGCCGATGCCTACGTGGCTCCGGGGGCGCACGTCATCGGCCGTGTGCGCCTGCGGCCGCGTGCCAGCGTCTGGTTCGGTGCAGTGCTGCGCGGCGACAACGAGCCGATTGACATTGGCGAGGAGTCCAATGTCCAGGATGGCGCCGTGCTGCATACCGACCCGGGGTTCGTGCTCACGGTCGGGGCGCGTGTGACCATCGGGCACCAGGCGATGCTGCATGGCTGCAGCATCGGCGAAGGCAGCCTGATCGGCATCCAGGCGGTCATCCTCAACGGTGCGCAGATCGGCCGCAACTGCCTCGTCGGCGCCGGTGCCCTGGTCACTGAGGGCAAGGTGTTTCCCGACGGCGTGCTGATTCTGGGCTCACCCGCGCGGGTGGTGCGCGAGCTCAGCGCCGAGGCCATCGCCGCCATGGCGGTGAATACGCAGCACTACGTCGAGCGCGCGCGGCGCTTTGCCCAGGACCTGCAGCGGATTCAGCCATGAGCGACCAACTCGTCAAATTCATCCTCGGCGCAGGACAGGTGCGCGGTGTGCTCGTGCGTCTGGAGAGCACGTGGGCCGAGCTGCAAAAACGCCGCAGCTACCCGCAAGGCGTGGCGGCGCTGGTCGGGCAGATGGCCGCAGCCAGCGCGCTCATGGCCGGCAGTCTCAAGTTCGATGGCTCGCTCATCCTGCAAATCCAGGGCGATGGCCCGCTCAAGCTCGCCGTGGCCGAATGCCAGCCCGATTTCGGCTTGCGTGCCACGGCGAAAATGGCCGGCGACATCCCCGACGACGCGGTTCTGCCCTCCGAGCTGCAAGCGTTGGTCAACCTGCACGGCCAGGGCCGCTGCGCCATCACCCTCGACCCGCGCGACCGCCAGTCCGGGATGCAGCCGTATCAGGGCATCGTCGCGCTGACCGATGCGCAGGGGCAGACGCTGCCATCGCTGGCGGCGATGCTCGAACAATATCTGGCGCAATCCGAGCAGATCGATTCGCTGCTGCGGCTCGCCAGCGGTGAGCAAACGGTGTGCGGCTTGCTGCTGCAACGCATGCCGGCAGCAGGCCAGGGCGCGTCGTCGGTCGAGACGGCGCAGGAGGCGTTTTCCCGCGCCCGTCACCTCGCGGCGACACTGACCTCGCAGGAACTGCTCGAACTGCCTCCGGAAGACATTTTGCGTCGGCTGTTCTGGGACGACGACGTGCGCGTGTTCGAGCCGCTGTCACCGCGGTTTCATTGCACCTGCTCGCGCGAGCGGGTGGCGGGCATGTTGCGCCTGCTCGGCCGCGAGGAGGTGTCTGCCATTCTGGCCGAGCGCGGCGAGATCGACGTGCGCTGTGAATTCTGCGGCCAGGGTTATGCCTTCGATGCCGTGGACGCCGCGCAGGTGTTCGTCGACACCGTGGCGCAGCCGCCGGTGGCCTCACGCCCTCACTGAGCGCTCGGGGCCGACACGGGCATGCTGGCCGGTGCGCTGGGCGCGCTGGCCGGCGGCACGATCTGCACAAAAATCTCGTCGGGCTTGACCATCCCCATCTCACGCCGTGCCTGATCCTGCACGCCGCTCAACCCGGTTTGCAGGTCGTGCACCTGCGCCGCCAGCCGGTCGTTTTCCGCCTGAGCCTGCGCGTTCGCCTGGTTTTGTTGCGCCAACTGGTTTTCCAGCCGCTGGACGGCAAACCAGCTGCGCTCGCCAAACCACAGCGGCCACTGCAACAGCAGCAACAGGCTCACGAGCAGCACGGTGACCCAGCGCATGATGATCCCGGTCGTCGGCCCCACGCTGGCGGCGTCGCGGCGATGCCGTGGCGTACGTGCTCAGCGCACGTTGTAAAACACCTCACGGCCGAGGAAACGCGCGGTTTCGCCCAGGTTTTCCTCGATGCGCAGCAGCTGGTTGTATTTGGCGATGCGGTCGCTGCGCGACAGCGAGCCGGTCTTGATCTGCCCGGCGTTGACCGCCACGGCCAGATCGGCGATCAGGCTGTCTTCGGTTTCGCCGGAGCGGTGCGAAATCACCGCGGTCCAGCCGGCACGTTTGGCCATTTCGATGGCGGCAAAGGTTTCGGTCAGCGTGCCGATCTGGTTGACCTTGATCAGGATGGAGTTGGCCAGTTTGTCGGCGATGCCGTTTTTCAGGATGGCGGTGTTGGTGACAAAAATGTCGTCACCGACGAGCTGGACTTTGTGGCCGAGGCGGGTGTTGAGCAGCTTCCAGCCGTCCCAGTCCTGCTCGGCCAGGCCGTCTTCGATCGACACGATGGGGTATTTGCCCAGCCAGTTGTCGTAAAAGTCGATCATCTCTTCGGTGGACAGCACCAGTCCTTCGCCATCGAGGTGGTATTTGCCATCCCTGTAGAACTCGCTGGACGCCGGGTCGATGGCGATGGCCACCTGCTCGCCCGGGCGGTAACCGGCTTTCTCGATGGCCTCGACGATGAGCTGCAGTGCCGCCTCGTGGTTCGCGACGTTAGGCGCAAACCCGCCTTCGTCGCCGACGGTGGTGGGCAGACCACGGTCCTGCAGAATGCCTTTGAGCGCGTGGAACACCTCGGCGCCGTAGCGCAGCGCCTCGTGAAAGCTCGGCGCGCCCACAGGCATGATCATGAACTCTTGCATGTCCAAGCTGTTGTTGGCGTGTGCGCCGCCGTTGATGACGTTCATCATCGGCACCGGCAGCTCGCGCGCGGCGAAGCCGCCAAGATAGTGGTACAGCGGAATGCCCGCCTCTTCGGCAGCCGCCTTGGCCACGGCCATGCTCACGGCAAGCAGCGCATTGGCGCCAAGGCGCGATTTGTTGTGCGTGCCGTCGAGGTCGATGAGCGTCTGGTCGAGGAAGGTCTGCTCGGTCGCGTCCAGGCCCATCACGGCCTCGGTGATTTCGGTATTGATGTGCTCGACTGCGCGCAGCACGCCCTTGCCGCCAAAGCGCGATTTGTCGCCGTCGCGCAGTTCCATCGCTTCGCGCGTGCCGGTGGACGCGCCCGACGGTACGGCAGCGCGGCCGATGAACCCGGTTTCCAACACCACGTCGCATTCGACGGTCGGGTTACCGCGGCTGTCGAGGATTTCGCGGGCGGTGAGGTCAACGATGGCACTCATGAAAACTCCTGTGGGGAATGGGATGGATGGTGAAAAGATGGAAATGACGGAGATGGGAATTACACGCCCTGCACGGCGATCATGCGCATGACCGCAGCACCCGCGCGCGCCTGGCGCGCCAGCAGATACTCGGCGCTGTCGTAGAACGCATGCGCCGCCGCCAGATCGGGGAATTCGAGCAGCACCACGCGGGTGGGGTACCAGTCGCCTTCGAGCACATCGACCTGCCCGCCGCGGATCAGCACCTTTGCGCCATGCTTGGCGATGGCCTGCGACGACAGGGTTTTGTATTGCTCGTACTGCTGCGGGTCGGTGACGTCGACCTGGGCGAGGATGTAGGCGCTCATGTAGATTCAGTTGAAATCGGTTTCGAGAAAGCCGCGGCGTTTGACCACGGCGTCGAGTTCTTTCAGGCTTTCGAGCAGCGCGCGCATATGGCGCAGCGGCACGGCATTGGGGCCGTCGGACAGTGCCTTGGCCGGGTCGGGGTGGGTTTCCATGAACAGTCCGGCCACACCGGCTGACACTGCCGCCCGCGCCAGCACCGGGACGAACTCACGCTGCCCGCCCGAGCTGGTGCCCTGCCCGCCGGGCAGTTGCACCGAGTGCGTCGCATCGAACACCACCGGACAGCCGGTGTCGCGCATGATGGCCAGCGCGCGCATGTCCGACACCAGGTTGTTATAGCCAAAGCTCACCCCGCGCTCGCAAGCGAGAAACAGCGTGTCGGGATGCCCCGCCGCGACAGCCGCAGCGCGCGCCTTGGCGATGACGTTTTTCATGTCCCAGGGGGCGAGGAACTGGCCCTTCTTGATGTTCACCGGCTTGCCCAGGCTCGCCACCGCGGCGATGAAATCGGTCTGCCGGCACAGAAACGCCGGCGTTTGCAGCACGTCGACCACTTCGGCGGCGCGCGGCGCCTCTTCGGCGGTGTGGACGTCGGTGAGCACCGGCACGCCGACGCTGCGCCGCACCTTGGCCAGAATCTCCAGCCCCTGCTCCATGCCCGGGCCGCGGAACGACGCGCCGCTGGAACGGTTGGCCTTGTCGTAGCTGGACTTGAAAATGAACGGAATGCCCAGTTCCTCGCACAGCTCGGCCAGCACACCGGCGGTGTCCATTTGCAACTGCTCGGACTCGACCACGCACGGGCCGCTGATGAGAAAAAACGGCTGATCCAGCCCGACGGGAAAGTCACACAGCAGCGGCGGGGGAGTGTTCATGCGGCGGGGGCGGGTTGAGCAGTGGGCGCGTGCTGCGCGTGGCGCGCCAGCGCGGCGCGGAGAAAGGCGGTGAACAGCGGGTGGCCGTCCCACGGCGTGGACTTGAACTCGGGATGGAACTGCACGCCGACGAACCACGGATGCACGCTTTGCGGCAGCTCGATGATTTCGGTCAGATGTTCGCGCTGGGTGATCGCCGAAATCACCAGCCCGGCCTGCTGCAGTTGCGCAAGGTAGTGTTCATTGGCCTCGTAGCGGTGGCGGTGCCGTTCGTTGACCACCGGGCCATAGATGCCGTAAGCGAGGGTGCCGGGTTTGACGTCCGCGCTTTGCGCGCCCAGGCGCATCGTTCCGCCCAGGTCGCCGCCTTCGCTGCGGGTCTGCACGGTGCCGTCGCGGTCCAGCCATTCGTCGATCAGCGCAATCACCGGCTGCGGGGTGTTGGGGTCGAACTCGGTGCTGTTGGCCTGCGGCAGACCGGCGACGTGGCGGGCGAATTCGATGGTCGCCACCTGCATCCCTAAGCAAATGCCCAGATACGGGATGCGGTGTTCGCGCGCATACTGGGCGGCCAGGATCTTGCCTTCGATGCCGCGCTTGCCAAAGCCACCGGGCACCAGCACCGCGTCATACGCGTCGAGCTGGGCGATGTTGTCCGGGGTCAGGGTTTCCGAGTCGAGGTAGCTGATGTCCACCTTCGACGCGGTTTTGATGCCGGCGTGGCGCAGCGCTTCGTTGAGGGACTTGTACGAATCCGACAGGTCGACGTATTTGCCGACCATCGCAATGCGCACGGTGTGCTGCGGGTGCTCGAGCGCATGCACCAGCTCGTCCCACACCTTGAGGTTGGCTGGCGGCGGGTCGAGCGCGAGCTTGCGGCACAGAATGTCGTCGAGGTGCTGCTGGTGCAGCATGCGCGGGATTTTGTAGATGGTGTCCACGTCCCACACCGAAATCACCGCCTCTTCGGGGACGTTGGAAAACAGCGAAATCTTCGCCCGCTCGTCGTCGGGAATCGGCCGATCGGCGCGGCACAGCAGGGCGTCAGGCGAAATGCCGATTTCGCGCAGCTTTTGCACGCTGTGCTGCGTCGGCTTGGTCTTGAGCTCGCCGGCGGCGGGGATGAAGGGCACGAGCGTGAGGTGGATGAATGCGCTGTCTTCGCGCTTCATGCGCAGGCTCATCTGCCGCACCGCTTCGAGAAACGGCAGCGACTCGATGTCGCCGACGGTGCCGCCGATTTCGACAATGGCCACGTCCACCGCCTGCGGCGTGCCCTCGCCGGCGCCGCGGCGGATGAAGTGCTGGATTTCGTTGGTGATGTGCGGAATCACCTGCACCGTCTTGCCCAGATACTCGCCGCGGCGCTCCTTGCGCAGCACGCTGTCGTAGATCTGGCCGGTGGTGAAGTTGTTCACCCGGCGCATGCGGGTGGTGATGAAGCGCTCGTAATGCCCGAGGTCGAGGTCGGTTTCGGCGCCGTCTTCGGTGACGAATACCTCGCCGTGCTGGAACGGGCTCATCGTTCCCGGATCGACGTTGATGTAGGGATCGAGCTTGATCAGGGTGACTTTGAGGCCGCGCGATTCGAGAATCGCCGCGAGAGAGGCGGAAGAGATGCCCTTGCCCAGGCTGGACACCACACCGCCGGTGACGAACACGTATTTGGTCATGGCCGCGACGAAAGCCGGTAAAAGCGCATTATAGAGAGCAGGGTGCGCCGCCCGGCAGGCATGGTGTCTGTGCGGCGACGAACGCCTGCCCGATCAGCTCGGCCGTGTGCTGCGGCGACTCGAAAGGAAACAAATGCGTGCCGTCGATCCAGTACAGCCGGCCCTGCGTCAGGCGTTTGCTCGCGTGCAGCCCGGCCAGGCGGATTTCGCGCGACTGGCGCCCGGCGATCAGGCTCACCGGCACGGCAAACGGCCTGCGTGCCAGCCGGCCCAGATGGTGCGGCAGGGTTTTGTAAATACGATATTCGATTTCGCGTTCGAAGGCGAGGGTGCGGCCCTGTGGTATTGGCACCGTTCCCAGGGTCGCATAGTCCTGCAGCATTTGTGTGTCCCACTGCATGAACGCCGGTTTGCCTGCGAAGTGCGCGCGCACGGCGTCGGTGTCGGGCCACTGCATGCGGCGGTGCTTGGCCGCCGCCGCGGGGGAAAACCGTTCACCCAGGCCCGTGCGCTTGGACAGCCACAGCAGCCGCGCGCGCCAGCCGGCCACCACCGGGGAATCGAGCAGAATGACCTGTCGCGCCAGTTCCGGGTGGGCGTGTGCCGCCATCAGACTGAGATAGCCGCCCAGCGAATGGCCGACGAGCACGGCCGGCTCGCCGTGGCATTGCTGCTGCAAAAAGTCGACCAGCTGTTGTGCCAGCGCGGACCAGTCGTCACGTACCGGGTAACGCACATCGTGACCGAATTTTTCTACCGCGCGGACGCGGAACTGCGGGTCGAGCGCGCGGAACAGCTTGCGGTACACCGCGGCCGGAAACCCGTTGGCGTGCGAAAACACCAACAGAGGCCGGGAGTCGGCGGCGGCTTGCGCACTCACGGCTGCGGACGAGGCGTCATTCCCCGGCGAGCAAGACTTTGGCGCGCGCCGCAACTTGTGCCATATCGGCCCGGCCGGCCAGACGGGATTTCAGCGGGCCCATGAGTTTGCCCAAATCCTGCGGGCCGCTGGCGCCGGTTTCGGCCATCAGCGCGCGGATCTCGGCATCGATCGCGTCGGCAGACAGACGTTCGGGGAGATAGCGTTCGAGAACGGCGATTTCTGCCGCCTCTTTTTCCACCAGATCCTGCCGCCCTGCCGGGGCGAACTGGGCGATGGCGTCGCGGCGCTGCTTGATCATTTTGTCGATGATGCCCACGACGCCGGTATCGTCCAGGCTGATGCGCTCATCGACTTCTTTTTGCTTGACTGCGGCAAGCAGCAGGCGGATGGCGCCGAGCACGGCGGTGTCTTTGGCGCGCATCGCCGCTTTCATGTCTTCCTGAATCCGGTCTTTGATGGTCATGGCGAGTCCAATGCAAAAAGCCCGCGGCTGTGGCGGGCTGCCTGGAGGCTGGTCTGCGGCATGTTTGCCGCCCGTGCAGCCAAAAGCACCGACCGCGCCGGCCTGAATGCGGCGCAGCGGGGGGCGTTCAGTACTTGCGTTCCGGCAGCATCTGGCTGCGGATGCGCTTGTAATGGCGCTTGATCGCCGCGGCTTTTTTGCGCTTGCGCTCGGCAGTGGGCTTTTCGTAAAACTCGCGGGCACGCAGCTCGGTGAGCAGGCCGAGTTTTTCGATGGTGCGCTTAAAGCGCCGCAGCGCGACGTCAAACGGTTCGTTTTCTTTGATGCGGATCGTGGTCATTGAAAGGCTTCTGTAGGAAAGGCAGACGCTAGCCAAGCGGGCCGAGTTCAATTCTCGGTGCGCGCCAAACTCAAACATTTTATTGTACGCATAAAAACCGGCTTGCAATAGACAGCCGCAGTGCAGAGCGCTTCAAAGCGCGTCAGCGCAGGCCACCGCCGAGCTCCAGGCCCACTGAAAGTTGTAGCCACCCAGCCAGCCGGTGACGTCGACCACCTCGCCGATGAAATATAGACCGGGCACCTTGCGCGCCATCATGCTCGTCGAGGACAGCGCACGGGTGTCGACGCCGCCGGCAGTGACCTCGGCCTTGCGCCATCCCAGCGTGCCGCTGGGGTGGAGTTGCCAGTCGTGCCATTGCCGCCAGAGCGTGCGCAGTGTCTTGTCACTCAGGTCGGCCATGCGCTGCTGTGCCTGGGCGGTGCTTGCGGCAAGCTGCTGTGCCAGACGCTGCGGCAGATGCACGCCGAGTTCGGCGCTCAAAGTACGTCGGTTGCCGATTTTGCGTTTGCACCATGCTGTTTCGTCCAGACCGGCGAACAAGTCGATGTGCAGCGCGTCGCCGCCACGCCAGTAGCTCGAAACCTGCAGAATGGCCGGCCCGCTCAGGCCGCGGTGGGTGAACAGGAGATCGTCGTGGAACGGTGGACAATCGTTGCCGGTGCGGATGCGCACGGGCAGGGAGACTCCGCTGAGCTGCGCGTAGGGCGCCCATTGCTGCGGGTCGAACGCCAGCGGCACGAGTGCGGGCCGCGGTGGCACGACGGGCAGGCCGAACTGTTCGGCGATTCGATAGCCCAGTGCGGTGGCGCCGATTTGCGGAATCGACAGCCCACCGGTGGCCACGACCAACGCGGGCGCCGCGACCCAGCCACGCGAGGTGCGCAGACGAAATCCGGAGGAAGCGCCCTCGACGGCTTGCACCGCGCACGGCTGCCAATGCGTCACGCCGCCAGCGGCGCATTCCTGCAGCAGCGCGCAAATGAGACGTTCGGCCGAGTCGTCGCAAAACAGCTGGCCTTTGTGTTTGTGGTGAAAGCCGATACGGTGTTTTTGCAGCAGGGCAATGATGTCGCGCGGGGTGAAGCGAGACAGCGCCGATTTGCAGAAGTGCGGGTTGTCACTGAGAAAATTGTCTGCACTGGTGTACAGATTCGTGAAGTTGCACCGCCCGCCGCCGGAAATGCGGATTTTCTCCGCGACCTTGGGCCAGTGATCGAGCAGCAGCACGCGTCGCCCGCGCTGCCCGGCGCGGGCTGCGCACATCAACCCAGCGGCGCCAGCGCCGAGCACGATGACGTCAAACGGCTGGGGGGATGACGCCGATGCGGCGCCGGACGCTAGACTGCGGGGCATGCTGGTTCTCGGAATTGAAACGTCGTGCGATGAAACCGCCGCTGCACTGTACGACACCCGCGACGGCCTGCTCGGTCACGCTTTGCATTCGCAGGTGGACATGCACCAGGCTTACGGCGGCGTGGTGCCCGAACTGGCGTCGCGCGATCACATCCGCCGGCTTGTGCCGCTGATCGAGGCGGCGCGACAGCAGGCCGGTGTATCGCTGCAGCAGCTCGACGCCATCGCCTACACCCGCGGTCCCGGGTTGGCCGGGGCGTTGCTCGTCGGTGCCGGCGTGGCCTCGGCGCTGGGCATGGCCCTGGGCAAGCCGTTGATCGGCGTGCACCATCTCGAAGGCCATCTGCTGTCGCCGTTGCTGTCGGCGCAGCCGCCGGATTTTCCGTTCTTGGCGCTGCTGGTTTCTGGCGGACACACCATGCTGCTCGACGTGCAGGACTTTGGCCGCTACACCCTGCTGGGCGAGACGGTGGACGATGCGGCTGGCGAAGCCTTCGACAAATCGGCCAAGCTGCTCGGCCTGGGGTATCCCGGTGGGCCCGAACTGGCGCGGCTGGCCGCCACGGGCAACCCGCGCGCGTTCGATCTGCCTCGGCCGAAAATGCACAGCCCGGACCTGGATTTTTCTTTTGCCGGGTTGAAAACCGCGGTGCTCACCCGGGTGCGCGCTCTGGGCGCCGAAGCCGGCGGGCAACACCGCGCTGATCTGGCAGCCGCAGCGCAGGATGCGATCACCGACGTGCTGGTGCATAAAACGCTGCGGGCGCAACAGGCCACCGGACGCAATGCCGTGGTTGTTGCCGGCGGTGTGGGGGCCAACCGGCAGCTGCGCGCCAAGCTGTCCGCAGCGTTGCCGCAGCGGGGTGTCCGGCTGTTCTTTCCCGAGCTGCAATGGTGCGGTGACAACGGCGCCATGATCGCGCTGGCCGGAGCGATGCGGCTGCAGCATCATCCCGACAGCGCGCACGCCGCCGGCGCGTTCGATGTGCTGCCGCGCTGGGATCTGACGCAGCTGGGGCCGCCGCCGCAGCCGGGCGGCTGAGCGCGTCGCGCTGGCCGACTCCGTTCAGATTTCCCACACCCCCAGCGGCAGGAAGTCGCTGTCTTCGCCTTTGCTTGCCAGGCCGCGGGCGTTGCACACCACGCGGGCTGCGCCGACGCGGTAATCGTGCCGGCAGTGCAGGTGACCGTGCAGCCACAGGGTGCTGTGTTCGATCAGGTCGTCGTAGGCATTGCAGAAGCTGGCCGTGGAGGCGTTGACCGGGTAGCGTGGGTCGTTGCTGCGCAGGCTGGGGGCGAAGTGGGTGATGACAAGGGTGGCATCGTCCTCGTCGCTGCGTTGTGCCGGGTCGGTCAGTTGCCAGCGCAGCCAGTCCCGGCAGCGCAAACCCTCTTCGCGGAGTTCGGCCACGCCCATCGGTTTGCCGTGGCGTGTGGCGCATTGCACCTGTTCGGCGAAATAGCGCGCAGCGCGCATGCTGCGTTCGAGCCCGTCGGAGCCGAACAGCTCGAAATCGTTCCACAGCGTCGTGCCCAGGATGCGGATGGTGCGGCCCTGGTGAACCATGCGCACCTGCTCGCGTTCGAGCATGGTGAATCCCAGACGCTGGCAGCGTGCACGCAGGGCGTCGAGTGTCTGGTCAAAATCCTTGTGATCGTGCTCGTGATTGCCCGCGACATAGATGACCGGCACGGGCCAGTCTTTGAACAGATCGAGCTGTGCGTGCGTGGCGTCGATGTCGCCGGCAAGCACGAGCAGGTCGGCATCGGCCGGCTGCGGCACGAACGATTCGGTTTCCAAATGAAGGTCGGAGAGGAGTTGGATGCGCATGGCGCGGTCGAACACAGCAGGGCCGATGGAATGCGAAAACTGTAAGCCCAACCGGCCTGCCGGTTCGCGCCGTGGCGGCGACAAAATGGCGCAGGCGTGAATTAATCCGCAGCACGGCGCTTTGCCGGCTGCGGATCTGCCGTCGCCCGGGCGGTGCTGAGCGACCGTCGGGCGGCAGCGATGGCGTTTACTTCACCGTGACCTGCAGCGCGCTGGCCTGCGCCTTGCGCGGCAGCGTCAGCGTGAGTACGCCGTTTTCGAGCTTGGCTTCCGCGTTGGCAGCGTCGAGTTCGGTCGGCAATTCGAACGAGCGATAGAACTGGCTGGTGCTGCGCTCGCGATAGATCACTTTGCCGCCTTCGGTTTTTTCGTTTTCTTTTTTCGTCTCGGCGGAGATGGTCACCCGCGGGCCGTCGACCTGGATTTTCACGGCGTCTTTATCGACCCCCGGCAGATCGGCGTGCACGACGTAACCCTGATCGGTCTCGGTCACGTCCATCGCCAGTTTTTTCAGCGACTGCGCCTCGCTGTCGCTGGAGCCGAAAAAGTCGCGGAAGGCCTGGTCGAACAGCCGGCCGAAAACAGGCTCCAACCCGCTGCTGTAGAGGGAAACACGGTTAGATGGAGTCGTGATGGAATAAGCCATAATGAATCTCCTTTCCATTTAGGGCATCAGTACCCCGTTGGCTAGCATATGCCGTCAATGTGACAGGTTTCAAGAGCCCGCCGCGCGGCGTCGCCGGGGTGGGCGTGGCGATCCGCTGCAGCCCGGGTCGTGGCCCGCCGGGCTTTGCGGTTAGAATCTCGCTTTTTAACCTTCACGACGCGAAATGGTTTCTTTCGCGCTCGCGTGTTTTCGATAGGAAACTGCAATGGCTGTTGCTGATCTGAACAAGGCGAAAATCATCGCCGACAATGCCCGCAGCGCGGGGGACACCGGGTCTCCCGAGGTCCAGGTGGCGCTGCTGACCGCGCGCATCAACGAACTGACCGATCACTTCAAGACGCATGTCAAAGACCACCATGGTCGCCGTGGCCTGCTCAAAATGGTCAGCCGTCGCCGCAAGCTGCTCGACTATCTCAAAGAGAAGGACGTCGACCGGTATCGTGCATTGATCGCCAAGCTCAGCTTGCGCAAATAAGAGACCATGCTGCAGAAACGCCTGTGTGGAGTTGTCGGCACAGGCGTTTTTTGTGTTTGGGCGAGGGTTTTCGTGGGCGGTGTGACCCGTGTCATTCCACCGGCGTGCCGGCCAGCCGGGCGTCGCTGGAATGGCATCACTCCGCCGGTGGGTTCAACGGGCGCGTGCCGCTGAGCGGCATGGCGGCGTCACGCTGATCGCAGCGGTCGCGGCCAGGGCGCCGTCAAGGAGTCAGTCATGTTCAACAAAGTCGTCAAAACGTTCCAGTGGGGACGCCATCAGGTCACGATGGAAACCGGCGAGATCGCGCGCCAGGCCAGCGGTGCGGTGCTGCTCAATATGGGCGACACCGTGGTGCTGGCGACTGTGGTCGGCGCGCGCAATGCCAAGCCAGGTCAGGATTTTTTCCCGCTGACCGTCGATTACATCGAAAAAACCTACGCCGCTGGCCGGATTCCTGGAGGGTTTTTCAAGCGTGAGGGACGGCCGAGCGAAAACGAGACGCTGACGTCGCGGCTGATCGACCGTCCGATCCGGCCGCTGTTTCCCGACGGCTTTTTCAATGAAGTCCAGGTGGTCGTGCACGTGCTGTCGATCAATCCGGAGGTCGATGCCGACATTCCGGCGCTGCTCGCGTCGAGCGCGGCGCTGGCGGTGTCCGGACTGCCATTCAACGGTCCCGTCGGGGCCGCGCGGGTGGGCTACATCAACGGCGAGTTCGTGCTCAACCCCAGCCGCAGCGAACTGGCCAACAGTCGCCTGGATCTGGTGGTGGCAGGTACCGAAGCCGCGGTGCTGATGGTCGAAAGCGAGGCCGATCAACTGCCCGAGGAGGTGATGCTCGAAGCGGTGATGTTTGGCCACGCACAATTCCAGGCGGCCATCGAGGCGATTCACGAACTCGTGCGCGACGGCGGCAAGCCGGCGTGGGACTGGACTCCGCCGGAAAAAGATCAGGCGCTGATCGACCGTATCCAGGCGCTGGTCGGGGAAGATTTGCGTGCGGCATACAAAATCACGCAAAAGCAGGCGCGTACCCAGGCGCTGCGTGACGCTGCGGCCAAGGCGCACGCCGGTCTGGCCGAGGCCGGCGTCGAAGTCGATGCGGCCAAGGTCGACGGCATCCTGTTCGACCTGGAGGCGCGCATCGTGCGCGACCAGATCTTGGCCGGCGAGCCGCGGATCGACGGCCGTGACACCCGCACGGTGCGCCCGATCAGCATCCGCACTTCGGTGCTGCCGCGCACCCACGGCAGTGCACTGTTCACCCGTGGTGAGACGCAGGCGCTGGCCGTGGCCACCTTGGGCACCGATCAGGACGCGCAGATCATCGACGCCCTTGGCGGCGAATACCGCGACCGCTTCCTGCTGCACTACAACATGCCGCCGTTCGCCACCGGCGAAACCGGGCGCGTGGGCAGCCCCAAGCGGCGTGAAATCGGCCACGGCCGTCTGGCCAAGCGCGCGCTGCTGGCGGTGCTGCCGAGCAAGGACGAATTCGCCTACACCATGCGCGTGGTGTCGGAAATCACCGAGTCCAACGGCTCGTCGTCGATGGCTTCGGTGTGCGGCGGCTGCCTGGCGCTGCTCGACGCGGGTGTGCCGCTCAAAGCGCATGTGGCCGGTATCGCGATGGGGCTGATCAAGGAAGGCAACCGCTTTGCCGTGCTCACCGACATTCTCGGTGACGAAGATCACCTGGGCGACATGGACTTCAAGGTCGCCGGCTCGGCCACCGGCGTCACCGCGCTGCAGATGGACATCAAGATCCAGGGCATCACCCGCGAGATCATGCAGGTGGCGCTGGCGCAGGCGCGCGAGGCGCGGCTGCACATCCTGGGCATCATGCAGCAGGCGGTCAGCGGTGCGCGCGAGGAGGTGTCGCAATTCGCCCCGCGGCTGTACACGCTGAAAATCAACCCCGAACGCATCCGCGACGTCATCGGCAAGGGGGGGGCGACCATCCGCGCGCTCACCGAGGAAACCGGCACGCAGATCAACATCGCCGAAGATGGCACGATCACCATCGCGTCGACCGACGCCGCCCGGGCCGAGGTGGCGCGCCAGCGCATCCTCGACATCACTGCCGAGGTCGAGGTGGGGCAGGTGTACGACGGCACCGTGGTCAAGATTCTGGACTTCGGTGCGCTGGTCAACGTGCTGCCGGGCAAGGATGGGCTGCTGCACATTTCGCAAATCGCCAACGAGCGCATCAACAAGGTCAGCGACTATTTGCAAGAAGGCCAGAAGGTGCGGGTCAAGGTGATCGAGACCGACGACAAGGGACGCTTCCGTTTGTCGATCAAGGCGCTGCTGGGTGAGGAGGCTGCCGCGGCGTTCGCCCAGGCCGATCTGCCGGGAGCCGCGGAGGCGCCAAGCGAGCAGGGCACCTGAATTCCCCTGGGGCGAGATGCGCGCGATCGAAATTTCCCAGCCGGGCGGCCCTGAAGTGCTGCGCATGGCCGACCGGCCGATGCCGCAGCCCGGGGCGGGACAGGTGCTGCTGCGCGTGCTGGCGTTTGGCATCAACCGGCCCGATGTGCTGCAACGCCGCGGGCTGTACCCGCCGCCTGCGGGGGAATCGGACATCCCGGGACTGGAGGTGTGCGGCCAGGTCGTCAGCGGCGACCTCGCCGCCGGCGATCTGCGTGTGGGCGAAGTCGTTTGCGCCCTGGTCGCTGGCGGGGGGTACGCCGAATATTGTGTCGCTCCGGTCGGGCAATGCCTGCCACTGCCCGCCGGCCTGACTCCCGAGCAGGGCGCGGCGTTGCCGGAGACGCTGTTCACGGTGTGGCACAACGTGTTCGAGCGCGGCCGCCTGCAGCCCGGTGAGGTGCTGCTGGTGCAGGGTGGAAGCAGCGGCATCGGCACCATGGCGATCCAGGCGGCGACCGCCAGCGGCGCGCGGGTCATCGCCACGGCGGGCTCGGAGACCAAATGTGCCGCCTGCCGGTCGCTGGGCGCCGAACTGGCGATCAATTACCACACGCAGGATTTCGTCGAGGCGACGCTGGCGCACACTGCGCAGCGCGGTGCCGATGTGGTGCTCGACATGGTCGCTGGCAGTTATCTCGCGCGCGAGCAGCGCTGCCTGGCCGAAGACGGCCGGCTGGTGGTGATTGCGGTGCAGGGCGGCTCACAGGCTCAGATCGACGCGGCCCTGCTGATGCGTAAACGCCAGACACTCACCGGATCGACCCTGCGCAACCGCAGCGTGGAGTTCAAAAGCGCCATTGCGCGTGCGCTGCGTCGCACGGTCTGGCCGTGGATCGAGCAGGGTCGCCTGCGTCCGGTGATCGACACGGTGTTCGACGCCGGCCACATCGTGCAGGCGCACGAGCGTATGGAAGGTGGCGAGCACATCGGCAAGCTGGTGGTGCGCTGGGGCTGATGGGCCGGCGGGTGATGCCTCGTTTGGTTATGCATTGTTTGATTTTGGAGTGAAGACCATGCGTCAGCAATTCGTCGCTGGGAACTGGAAAATGCACGGCAGCCTTGCAGGCAATGCCGCGCTGTTGGGCGAGGTCCTTGCGGGAGTGGGGAGCGCCCGTTGCGAAGTCGCCGTGTGCGTGCCGTTCCCGTATCTGTTTCAGGTGCAGCAACTGCTTCAGGCCAGCCAGGTGGCTGTCGGAGCACAGGATTGCAGCGTGCATGCCAGCGGCGCCCATACCGGCGAGGTGGCGGTCAGCATGTTGCAGGAATTCGGCTGCCGTTACGTCATCGTCGGCCACTCGGAACGCCGCGCCGACCATCACGAATCGGACGTTCTCGTCGCCGCCAAGGCGCAGCGGGTGCTCGAAGCCGGCATGACGCCCATCGTCTGTGTCGGCGAAACCCTGCAGGAGCGCGAAGCCGGGCAGACCGCGGCCGTGGTGTTGCGGCAATTGCAGGCCGTGACCCATCTGCTCGGCGAGCAGACCGCGCGCATCGTCCTGGCATACGAGCCGGTATGGGCGATCGGCACAGGGCGTACCGCCAGCGCGCAACAGGCGCAGGAGGTGCACACTCTCCTGCGCGAACATCTGCGTGCGGTGTCTGCTGCCGCGGCCGACGTGCGGATTTTGTACGGCGGCAGCGTCAAGCCGGACAACGCGCAGGCGCTATTCGCCCAGCCGGACATCGACGGTGGGCTGATTGGCGGTGCGTCGCTGAAGGCTGCGGATTTTCTGGCCATCATCGCCGCGGCGCGCTGATGGAGTGGGGCTGGTGCGTGGCTGCTGGGCGCACCGACGGTTTGAGGTTGTGAGACGCGAGAGCGCACTGAGTCGATCCATGCAAATTTTGATGACCCTGACCCTGGTGGTGCAGATACTGTCTGCGCTGGTAATGATCGTGCTGGTGCTGATGCAGCATGGCAAGGGCGCCGATATGGGCGCGTCGTTCGGCTCGGGCGCGTCGGGCAGTCT
Source organism: Pseudomonadota bacterium (assembly GCA_021799355.1). GTDB lineage: Bacteria > Pseudomonadota > Gammaproteobacteria > Burkholderiales > Burkholderiaceae_C > Thiomonas. Next base: position 26,978 of record JAJZAQ010000018.1, on the reverse strand, counting down.
GTTCGGCGCGACGGGTTCGGCCAACTTTCTCAGCCGCAGCACGGCGGTGGCGGCGACATTGTTTTTTGCCACGACGCTGATGATGGCCTATTTCGGCAATCGCGGAAATTCGGGCGATGGCGGGCTGATGGAAAAGCTGGCGGCTCCAGCGCCCGTGGCGTCGGTAGCCGCGCCGGCCAAGTCGGCCGCGCCGCTGAGCCAGATTCCTTCGCTGCCTGCAACTGGCGCAGCCGCCAGCGCGGCCAAGCCGGCGGCCGCGGCTGCGAGCGCAGCGAAATAAAACCTGCTTGATTCAGGTCAACAGGCTACATCATGGTGCATTGCAGCAAACACAAATCCTGCGGCCTGTCAATCTCTAGCCAATTGCTGCATTGCGTCAGCGCAATATCCGGCTGAAGCATGTTGCTCGATCGCATGGGGGGCATGTAAGATCTTTTTGTTTTGCAAATCCGGTAACAAACGAGTCTGTCAAAACGGGGCAGGCGTTGCGGTGCAGTCAACGTCTGGGTAGAGCGAGGCGCCGCAAGGGGTCTGTGGCCGTCTGCTGCGATCAAGGCAGCAGTCGCGCATCGTTCCAGTCTGTTTTGAGGGGTTTGTCGCATTGGTCGGGCGCGCCGCAGGCGGGCAGGATGGCCAGTGGCGTCCGGTTTGAGCCGACGTGGTGGAATTGGTAGACACGCTATCTTGAGGGGGTAGTGGCGAAAGCTGTGCGAGTTCGAGTCTCGCCGTCGGCACCAAAAATGGAAAGGCGGGGTCAACCCGTCCAATCACAACAGGAGATGGAGTGCGATGAACCTGGAGCAGTATCTGCCGGTGTTGTTGTTCATCCTCGTGGGCATCGGCGTAGGCGTTGTGCCCCAACTGCTCGGTTATCTGATCGCGCCGCGTCACCCCGACGCGGAAAAAAATTCTCCTTACGAATGTGGCTTCGAGGCGTTCGAAGACGCGCGCATGAAATTCGACGTGCGTTATTACCTCGTGGCCATTCTGTTCATCCTTTTCGACCTCGAAATCGCATTTCTCTTCCCGTGGGCGGTGGCGCTCAAGGAGATTGGCCAGATCGGCTTCTGGGCCATGATGATTTTTCTCGCCATCCTGACGATCGGCTTCATTTACGAGTGGAAAAAAGGGGCTCTCGACTGGGAGTGATGCCCGCTGCGCAACCCTTGTATCGTGGCGTCGGATTGAACGGGTCGTAAGGAACTCATCATGAGCATCGAAGGTGTTTTGCAGGAAGGCTTCATCACCACCACGGCGGACAAGCTGATCAACTGGACGCGCACCGGTTCACTCTGGCCGATGACCTTTGGTTTGGCGTGCTGCGCAGTGGAGATGATGCACGCAGGTGCCGCGCGCTACGACCTGGACCGCTTCGGCATCGTGTTCCGTCCAAGTCCGCGGCAGTCCGACTTGATGATCGTCGCCGGCACGCTGTGCAACAAAATGGCCCCGGCGCTGCGCAAGGTGTATGACCAGATGGCCGAGCCGCGCTGGGTCGTCTCCATGGGCTCGTGCGCCAATGGCGGCGGCTATTACCACTACAGCTATTCGGTGGTGCGCGGCTGCGACCGCATCGTTCCGGTCGATGTCTATGTGCCTGGTTGCCCGCCGACGGCCGAGGCCTTGCTCTACGGGCTGATCCAGTTGCAGAACAAGATCCGGCGGACGGAAACCATCGCGCGCTGAGGCTGCTTCGTCCCGTTCCTGCTCGTTTCGGCCCGCTCTTACGTCTCGTCCGACTGGTTCATTCTCTCCGCCCCCCTCCTTTCGGCCCTCTTTTCTTTGGTCCTACTCCGCACATGGCCAGCAAGCTCGAACAACTCGACGCCGCGTTGCGCAGCACTCTCGGGCAGCACATCTTGGCGCTGGACGCCGCTCTTGGCGAACTCACCCTGGATGTTGCTCCGGAGCACTACCGCCAGACCTGTTTGACGCTGCGTGACGATCCGGCGCTGCATTTCGAGCAGTTGATCGACCTGTGCGCCGTGGACTATGCGCGCTACGGCAATGCCCTGCGTGAGGAGGAGGGACGTTTCGTCGTGGTGCTGCATCTGCTGTCGCTGCAGCACAACTGGCGTTTGCGTCTGCGCGTGCGCTGCCCGCAGGACGACCTGCCGCTGGTGCCCTCGATCACCGATGTCTGGAATGCGGCCAACTGGTTCGAGCGTGAGGCGTTCGACCTGTATGGTGTGGTGTTCGACGGCCATCCGGACCTGCGCCGCATTCTGACCGACTATGGTTTCATCGGCCACCCCTTCCGCAAGGATTTCCCGCTGTCGGGCACGGTGGAAATGCGTTACGACCCGGACAGCAAGCGCGTGATCTATCAACCCGTGACCATCGAGCCGCGCGAAATCACCCCCCGGGTCATCCGCGAACCCGGCTACGGCGGGCTGGGTGGCGTGCAGCGCACGAAGCAGGGACACTGAGATGGCTGACATCAAAAATTACACCCTCAACTTCGGGCCACAGCATCCGGCAGCTCACGGCGTGCTGCGCCTGGTGCTCGAACTCGACGGTGAGGTCGTGCAGCGTGCCGATCCGCATATCGGACTGCTGCACCGCGCGACGGAAAAACTCGCCGAGCACAAGACCTACATCCAGGCTTTGCCGTACATGGATCGCCTGGACTATGTGTCGATGATGTGCAACGAGCACGCCTATTGCCTGGCAATCGAGAAGCTGCTCGGTGTGGAGGTGCCGCTGCGCGCGCAATACATCCGCGTGATGTTCGCCGAGATCACCCGGTTGCTCAACCACCTGATGTGGCTGGGCGCGCATGGTCTGGACTGCGGGGCGATGACCATTTTCCTCTACGCCTTCCGCGAGCGCGAAGACCTGTTCGACATGTACGAAGCGGTGTCGGGTGCGCGCATGCACGCGGCGTACTTCCGCCCCGGTGGGGTGTATCGCGATCTGCCCGACCGCATGCCGCAGTACGGTGAATCCCGGATCCGCAACGCGCGTGCTGTCGAGGCGCGCAACGCCAACCGCCAGGGCTCGCTGCTCGACTTCATCGAGGATTTCACCCAGCGTTTTCCCGCCTATGTCGATGAGTACGAGACGCTGCTGACCGACAACCGCATCTGGAAGCAGCGCACGGTGGGCATCGGCGTCGTCAGCCCCGAGCGGGCGATGAACCTGGGCATGACCGGGCCGATGCTGCGTGGGTCGGGAGTGGCCTGGGATTTGCGCAAAATGCAGCCGTATGACGTGTACGACCGCGTCGAGTTCGACGTGCCGGTCGGCAAGAACGGCGACTGCTACGACCGCTACCTGGTGCGCGTGGAAGAAATGCGCCAGTCCAACCGCATCATCAAACAGTGCGTCGACTGGCTGCGTGCCAACCCCGGTCCGGTGATCACCGATAACCACAAGATTGCGCCGCCGCCGCGTGAAGAGATGAAAACCAGCATGGAAGCGCTGATTCATCACTTCAAACTGTTCAGCGAGGGCATGCGTGTTCCCGAAGGTCAGGCCTACGCGGCAGTCGAGCATCCCAAGGGTGAATTCGGCATTTACCTCGTTTCCGACGGCGCGAACAAACCCTACCGCCTGAAAATCCGCGCGCCCGGCTTCGCCCACCTTGCCGCGCTGGACGAAATGTCGCGGGGCCACATGATTGCCGATGTCGTGGCCATCATCGGCACACTCGATATCGTTTTCGGGGAGATCGACCGCTGATGGACCGCCTGCCTATGGATTGCGAAGTGCAACACCTGACGCTGTCCGAAGAAATTCGTCAGCGCATCGACCAGGAAATCGCCAAATATCCCGCGGATCAGAAGCAGTCCGCGGTGATCGCGGCGCTGTCCATCGTGCAGCAACGGCACGGCTGGGTGTCGCCGGCGGCGGAAAAAGCCGTTGCCGACTACCTTGGCATGCCGCCGATCGCGGTGCACGAGGTCGTTACTTTTTACAACATGTTCAACACCCGGCCGGTCGGGCGCTACAAGCTCAACGTCTGCACCAATCTGCCCTGCGCGTTGAGCGGTGGAGCGGCCGCGGCGCAGTACCTCAGCGACAAGCTCGGCGTGGCCATCGGCGACACCACGCCAGACGGTCTTTTCACTCTGCAGGAGTCGGAATGTCTGGGCGCGTGCGGCGATGCGCCGGCCATGCTGGTCAACGACCGCCGGCTGTGCAGCTTCATGCGCCCTGAACGTCTGGATGCGCTGATCGACGAACTGCGTGCAGCAGCGGCGAAGGAGGAGTCCGAATGAGTCATCCTGTGAGTCATCCCTTCGGCCGCAGTACCGGGAAGGAAACCTGTTTTCACGGTCGCCACATCCAGCCGCAGATCCTCGCCGGGCTGGACGGCAGCAACTGGGGGATCGACGGCTATCTCGCGCGCGACGGCTACAAGGCGCTGCGCAAAATCCTCACCGAAGGCTGGACTCCCGATCAGGTGATCGCCGAAGTCAAGGCGTCGGCGCTGCGCGGCCGAGGCGGCGCGGGCTTCCCGACCGGGCTGAAGTGGAGTTTCATGCCGCGGCAGTTTCCGGGGCAGAAGTACCTGGTGTGCAACTCCGACGAGGGCGAGCCCGGCACGTTCAAGGATCGCGACATCCTGCGCTTCAACCCGCATGCCGTGATCGAGGGCATGACCATCGCCGCGTTCGCCATGGGCATCTCGGTGGGTTACAACTACATCCACGGCGAAATCTTTGAGGACTACGAGCGCTTCGAGGAGGCGCTGCGGCAGGCGCGCGCGGCCGGTTTCCTCGGCGACAACATCCTGGGCAGCAATTTCAGCTTCCAGCTCCACGCCTCGCACGGTTTTGGCGCGTATATCTGCGGCGAGGAAACCGCGCTGCTCGAATCGCTCGAAGGCAAGAAGGGTCAGCCGCGGTTCAAGCCGCCTTTCCCCGCGAGCTTCGGCCTGTACGGCAAGCCCACGACCATCAACAACACCGAAACCTTTGCCGCAGTGCCCTGGATCATCCGCAACGGCGGACAGGCGTACCTCGAAGTCGGCAAGCCGAACAACGGCGGCACCAAAATCTTCTCCGTGTCCGGAGACGTCGAGCGCCCCGGCAACTACGAAGTGCCGATGGGCACGCCGTTTGCCAAGCTGCTCGAACTCGCCGGAGGGATGCGCGAGGGCCGACAGCTCAAGGCGGTCATTCCCGGCGGCTCGTCGGCGCCGGTGCTGCCGGCCGGCATCATGATGGACTGCACCATGGACTACGACTCCATCGCCAAGGCGGGGTCGATGCTCGGCTCCGGCGCGGTGATCGTGCTCAACGATACGCGCTGCATGGTCAAGTCGCTGATGCGGCTGTCGTACTTTTATCAACACGAATCGTGCGGTCAGTGCACGCCGTGCCGCGAAGGCACGGGTTGGTTGTACCGCGTGGTGCATCGCATCGAAAACGGGCAGGGGCGCATGGAAGACCTCGACCTGCTGGGTTCGGTGTCGGACAACATTGCCGGGCGCACCATCTGCGCGCTGGGCGACGCCGCGGCCATGCCGGTGAAATCGTTCATCAAGCACTTCCGCAGCGAGTTCGAGCACCACATCACCCACAAGACCTGCCTCGTGCCGGCCTACGTCTGACTCGCAACGTCTGAGCCGATTTGCCAGGACGCTTCCACATCATGGTTGAACTCGAAATCGACGGCCAGAAAGTCCAAGTGCCCGAAGGCGCAATGGTCATGGATGCCGCCACGCAGCTCGGCATCTACGTGCCGCACTTTTGCTATCACCACAAACTGAGCATCGCAGCCAACTGCCGCATGTGTCTGGTCGACGTGGAAAAGCGCCCAAACCGCTGCCTGCCTGTGCCACTCCGGTGGCGCAGGGGATGGTGGTGCGTACCCGCTCCGAGCGCGCGGTGCAGGCGCAGAAGGGGGTGATGGAATTTTTGCTCATCAACCATCCGCTGGACTGCCCGATCTGCGACCAGGGCGGCGAATGCCAGTTGCAGGATCTGGCGGTCGGCTACGGCAGTTCGGCGTCGCGCTACACCGAGGAAAAACGCGTGGTGTTCCACAAGGATGCCGGCCCGCTCATCGCCATGGAGGAAATGAGCCGCTGTATCCATTGCACCCGCTGCGTGCGCTTCGGCCAAGAGGTGGCGGGGATCATGGAACTCGGCATGGCCAACCGTGGCGAGCACTCCGAGATCATGGCCTTCGTCGGCCAGACCGTCGATTCCGAGCTGTCGGGCAATATGATCGACCTGTGTCCGGTCGGTGCGCTGACGAGCAAGCCGTTCCGCTACAGCGCGCGCACCTGGGAGCTGGCGCGGCGGGCGTCGATCAGCCCGCACGACAGCGTCGGCGCCAATCTGATCGTCCAGGTCAAGGGCGACCGTGTCATGCGCGTGCTGCCGCTGGAAAACGAGGCGGTCAACGAGTGCTGGATTTCCGACCGCGATCGCTTCGCCTACGAGGGGCTCAACAGCGCCGAGCGCCTGCAGGCGCCGCAAATCCGCGAGGGCGGGCAATGGAAGACGGTCGACTGGCAGACCGCGCTCGAATTCACCGTCGATGGCCTGCGGCGTGCGATGGCTGCCGACGGCAGCGCAGCGGCGACGGCGCTGGCTGCGCTGGCAGCGCCGTCGAGCACGCTCGAAGAGCTCTACCTGTTGCGCCAACTGCTGCAGGCCTTGGGCAGCAACCGCCTCGACACCCGTTTGCGTCACAGCGACTTTTCCGCCGACGGCCTCGACGCCGGCGTGCCCTGGCTGGGCATGCCCATCGCTGACATCGGCCGACTGCAGGCGGCGCTGTTCATCGGCAGCACGCTGCGCAAAGAGCAGCCGCTGTTGTCGGCACGGTTGCGGCATGCGGCCAAAGCCGGTGCCAAGGTGTCCACGTTGCATGCTGCCAGCGACGACTGGCTCATGCCGATGCACCGTCGTATCACCGTCGCCCCGAGTCAATGGGTGGCTGCGCTCGGTGGTATCGCCAAGGCGCTGGCGCAGGGCAAGGGCATCGAGCCGCCGGCCGTCTTGCAGGCGCTGCCCGAACCGGATGAGGCCGCCAGGGCAATCGCCGCCAGCCTGCTCGGTGGTGAACGCAAAGCGGTGTTTCTTGGTGACAGCGCCATGCAGCACCCGCAAGCGACGATGCTGCGCGCACTGGCGCAGTGGATCGCACGCGAGAGTGGCGCGGTTTGCGGTGTGCTCACCGAAGCGGCCAACGCCGTCGGCGCAGCGCTGCTCGGCGTGTCGCCACTGGCCGCCGGCCACGATGCAGGGCAGATCGAAGCGCAGCCACCGCGCGCGCTGGTGCTGCTGAACGTTGAGCCGGAGGACGACTGCGCCGATCCCGTGGCCATGGCTGACGCGCTGCAGCGGGCGGAGTTCATCGTTTCGCTCAGCCCCTTCGTCAATGCCGCCGAGGGATACGCGCACGTCATGCTGCCGATCGCGCCGTTCACCGAAACCGCCGGCAGCCTGATCAACGCCGAGGGCCGCCTGCAGAGTTTCAATCCCGTGGTGCAGCCATTTGCCCAAACCCGTCCGGCGTGGAAGGTGCTGCGCGTGCTGGGCAATCTGTTCGGCTTGCAGGGCTTTGACTTTCAAACCGCTGCCGAGGTGCGTGCTGCGGCGATCGAGGCCATCGGCGGTGAGCAGGGAATTGCGGCCCGGCTGGCCGCCCAGCACCCGCTGTCTTTGCCGCAAAGCCTGCCGCAGCCTGCGGCCACGGCGGTCGAACGCCTGGCCACGGTGCCGATTTATTCGAGCGATGCCATCGTCCGCCGCGCGCCCAGCCTGCAGCGCACGCGCGATGCACGCGAGGCCCGTCTGGTCGGGGTCAACCCGGTGCTGTGGCAGCGTCTTGGTTTGCAGGACGGTGACCTGGTGCAGGTGCGGATGCAGGCCGATACCGTCATTCTGCCCGCGCGCTGCGAACAGGCGCTGGCCGATGGCGTGGTGCGCATCGCCGCGGCATGGGCCGATGCTGCAGCACTGGGGCCGATGTTCGGTGCCGTCCACGTGGAAAAAGCCGATTCTCCTGCCGTGTCCTCCCGGGGTGAGGCCGTTGCCGTCGAAAAGATCTGACCATGCTCGAATCCTTCAATCAAGGCGGTCTGTCGCTGCTCGGCCCGATTGCCTGGCCGATCGTCTGGAACCTGATCAAGATCATCGTCATCGTCGCCCCGCTGATGGGGGCCGTGGCCTATCTGACGCTCTGGGAGCGCAAGCTCATCGGCTGGATCCAGATCCGCATCGGCCCCAACCGCGTCGGCCCGTATGGCCTGTTCCAGCCGATTGCCGACGGCCTGAAACTGCTGTTCAAGGAAATCGTCATCCCGCAGCGTGCGAACCGCCGCCTGTTCCTTCTCGGCCCGGTGATGACCATCATGCCGGCGCTGGCGGCGTGGGCGGTCATTCCCTTTGGGCCCGACGTCGCGCTGGCCAACGTCAACGCCGGTCTGTTGCTGTTGCTGGCGCTGACGTCGCTGGAGGTCTACGGCATCATCATCGCCGGCTGGGCATCCAACTCGAAATACGCCTTTCTCGGCGCCATGCGCGCCTCGGCGCAGATGGTGAGCTATGAGATCGCCATGGGGTTTGCCATGGTCGTCGTGCTCATGGTCAGCGGCAGTCTGAACCTGACCGAAATCGTCAACGGCCAAACCAAAGGGCTGTTCGCCAGCATGGGGCTGAACGTGTTGTCGTGGAACTGGCTGCCGCTGCTGCCGATTTTCGTCGTCTACTTCATCGCCGGTGTGGCGGAAACCAATCGCGCACCGTTCGACGTGGTCGAAGGCGAATCGGAAATCGTCGCCGGACATATGGTCGAGTACTCAGGCATGGCGTTTGCCATGTTCTTCCTCGCCGAGTATGCCAACATGATCCTCATCTCCATCCTCACCACCGTAATGTTCCTCGGTGGCTGGGATGCGCCCTTTGCCTTCCTAGGGTTCATTCCGGGATGGATCTGGCTGGGGATCAAGACCTTTGTCGTCGTCAGCATGTTTCTCTGGCTGCGCGCCACGTTTCCGCGTTACCGTTACGACCAGATCATGCGTCTGGGATGGAAAATTTTTATTCCGGTGACGCTGCTCTGGCTGATCGTCGTCGCGGTCTGGATGCAGACCCCCTGGACCATCTGGAAGTGAGGCAGACCCATGGCCGCTTTGCGTGACACCTTCAACAGCTTTTTCCTGGTCGAACTCTTCAAGGGTCTGGCGCTGACGGGCAAATATGCCTTCAAGAGCAAGATCACGGTGCAATACCCGGAGGAAAAAACGCCGCTGTCGCCGCGGTTCCGCGGTCTGCATGCGCTGCGCCGCTATCCGAATGGCGAAGAACGCTGCATCGCCTGCAAGCTGTGCGAGGCGGTCTGCCCGGCGCTGGCCATCACCATCGAATCGGAACAGCGCGATGACGGTACCCGTCGCACCACGCGGTACGACATCGACCTGACCAAATGCATTTTTTGCGGACTGTGCGAAGAAAGTTGCCCGGTGGATTCGATCGTCGAAACGCAGATCTTCGAATACCACGGGGAAAAACGCGGTGATCTCTACTTCACCAAAGACATGCTGCTGGCCGTGGGGGATCGGTACGAAAAACAAATCGCCGCAGCCAAGGAGGCCGACGCCGCCTATCGCTGATCGTGCGCGCGCATGCCCCCGATACGACGGGAGTTGCGGCGTAGTTCTCTCTGTTTCGGTGCCGCGGCATGTGTTGCGGCCAGGCTGATGTTGTGACCATGGACGTACAAACCATCCTGTTTTACGTGTTCTCCGCGGTGCTGCTGTTTGCGGCGTTGCGCGTGATCACCGCACGCAACCCGGTGCATTCGGCGCTGTACCTGGTGCTGGCGTTTTTCCAGATGGCCGCCATCTGGCTGCTGCTGCGCGCGGAGTTTCTCGCTATCGTCCTGGTGCTGGTGTATGTCGGCGCGGTGATGGTGCTGTTCCTGTTCGTGGTGATGATGCTCGACATCAATCTGGACACGCTGCGTCGCGGGTTCTGGCGCTATTTCCCGGTGGCGGCGCTGGTGGGCGTGCTGATCGTGCTCGAAATGGCCGCCGTGCTGATGCAGGGGTTCCAGATCGGCGGGCTGACGCGCGCCGCGCAGGTCGGAGCCGTCGCCTCGCCTGACAATCCGCTCAACCACGTGCCCAATACCCAGGCGCTGGGCATGGTGCTGTATTCACACTACCTGTTTGCGGTGGAAATCGCCGCGGTCATTCTGCTCGTGGCCATCATCGCCGCGATCGCGCTGACGCTGCGCAAACGCAAAGACGTGCGTGCCATGCCGGTGTCGCAGCAGCTCAAGGCACGGCGTGCCGACCGCGTGCGGCTGGTGTCCCTGCCCGCCCAACCGAAGGAGTAAGCCATGTTCGGTTCGCTCACCCTGGCGCATTACCTGGTGCTTGGCGCCATTCTGTTTGCCATTTCGGTCGTCGGCATTTTTCTCAATCGCCGCAATCTCATCGTCATTCTCATGGCAATCGAGCTGATGCTGCTGGCGGTCAACCTCAACTTCATCGCCTTCTCGCACTATCTGCAAGACTTCGCCGGGCAGGTGTTCGTGTTTTTCATCCTCACGGTGGCAGCGGCGGAATCGGCCATCGGCTTGGCGATCCTGGTCGTGCTGTTCCGCAACCTCAACACCATCGACGTCGAGGAACTCGACCAACTCAAGGGCTGAGTCCATGCAAGCCACGCTCAATCCCACGCTATTGCTGGTCATCGCACTGGCGCCGCTCGTTTCGTCCATCATCGTCGGGCTGTTCGGCCGCAGCATTGGCCGCGCGGCGTCACACTGGCTGACGACGGCGTCGGTCGGACTGTCGTTCGTGCTGTCGCTGGTGGTGTTGAATGACGTCATCCACGGCGCACGCTTCAACGCCACGATTTACCACTGGATGACCGTCGGCAGCCTGCACATGGAAATCGGCTTCATGATCGATGGCTTGTCGGCGTTGATGATGGCGGTCGTGACCTTCGTCTCTTTCATGGTGCACATCTACACCATCGGCTATATGGCCGACGACGACGGCTATCAGCGCTTTTTCAGCTACATCTCGCTGTTCACCTTCTCGATGCTGATGCTGGTGATGAGCAACAACCTGCTGCAGTTGTTTTTCGGCTGGGAAGCGGTGGGCTTGGTGTCTTACCTGCTCATCGGCTTCTGGTTCACCCGGCCGTCGGCGGTGTTTGCCAATATGAAGGCGTTCATCGTCAACCGCGTCGGCGACTTCGGCTTCATTCTGGGCATTGGCCTGTTGGTGGCCTACACCGGCAGCCTGAATTACACGCAGATTTTTTCCCAGGCACCGCAGCTGGTGCAGCAGCACCTGCCGGGTACCGACTGGATGCTGCTGACCGTGGCGTGCATCGCCTTGTTCGTCGGCGCCATGGGCAAGAGCGCGCAGTTTCCGCTGCACGTCTGGCTGCCTGACTCGATGGAAGGCCCGACGCCGATTTCCGCGCTGATCCACGCCGCCACCATGGTGACCGCGGGCATTTTCATGGTGGCGCGGATGTCGCCGCTGTTTGAACTGTCGAACACCGCGCTGTCGTTCATTCTGGTCATCGGTGCGATCACTGCGCTGTTCATGGGTTTTCTTGGCGTCATCCAGAACGACATCAAACGGGTCATCGCTTATTCCACCTTGTCGCAGCTCGGTTACATGACCGTCGCGCTCGGTGCTTCAGCCTACCCGGTGGCCATTTTCCATCTGATGACCCACGCCTTTTTCAAGGCGCTGCTCTTCCTCGCCGCCGGTTCGGTGATCATCGGCATGCATCACGACCAGGACATCCGCCATATGGGCGGCCTGCGCAAATACATGCCGATCACCTGGATCACGTTTCTCATCGGGTCGCTGGCGCTGATCGGCACGCCGTTTTTCTCCGGCTTCTACTCCAAGGACAGCATCATCGAGGCCGTGCACGCCAGCGATCTGCCCGGCTCGGGGTTTGCGTATTTCGCGGTCGTCGCCAGCGTGTTCGTCACCGCGCTGTATTCGTTCCGGCTGTACTTCCTCGTTTTCCACGGCGAGGAGCGTTTCCGCCACGTCCATCATCATCACGCCGAGCCCGGGCATGACGACCATCACGCTCACGGCCATGGCGGCGCCGAACCGCACGAGTCGCCGTGGGTGGTGACGTTGCCGCTGATTCTGCTGGCGATTCCCTCGGTGGTCGCCGGCTATCTGTTCATCGGGCCGCTGCTGTTCGGCCACTTCTTCCAGGGCGCCATCGTCGTCGACGCTGCTGCGCACCCGGCGATGAGCGACCTGGCCGAACACTTCCACGGACCGCTGCAAATGGCGCTGCACAGCGTGACCACGTTGCCGCTGTGGCTGGCAGCAGCCGGTGTCGCCGTGGCCTATTACGCCTATATGGTCAATCCGGCCTTCCCGCGCGCGGTGCGCAAGGCGATCGTGCCGGTTTACGTCCTGCTCGACCACAAGTACTACATGGACTGGTTCAACGAGCACGTGCTGGCGCGTGCCGCGCGTCTCGTGGGCAAGGGGCTGTGGAAAGGCGGCGACGTCGGCCTGATCGACGGCTTGATGGTCAATGGCACGGCGCGTGTCGTCGGCTGGACGGCGCGCGTCGTGCGGCTGCTGCAGACCGGCTACATCTATTACTACGCGCTGGCGATGATCGCCGGTGTGGTGGTGTTCATGGGCTATTTTGTTCCGGGCAAGCTGTTGTCCGGCTGGTTCATCCGATAACAGCCAAGCGCGACACAAGAATGCAATCTCTTCCCCTGCTCAGTCTGTCCATCTGGATTCCGATCGCCTTCGGCGTCGTGCTGCTGTTTTTCCAGGGCGCGCAGGCGGCGGGCGCCGCCCGCTGGTTGGCGCTGATCGGTTCGCTGGTGTCCTTTGCCGTGACTCTGCCGCTGATTTCCGGCTTCGACGTGGCCCAGCCCGGAATGCAGTTCGTCGAAAACCTTCCCTGGATCCAGCCGTTCAACATCCGCTATGCGCTGGGAATCGATGGCGTCTCGCTGTGGTTCGTGCCGCTGACCGCGCTGATGACGGTGATCGTCGTGATCAGCGCCTGGGAGGTCATTCAGGACCGCGTCAACCTCTATCTCGGATCGTTTCTCATCCTCTCCGGCCTGATGATCGGGGTGTTTGCCGCCACCGACGCGCTGTTGTTCTACGTGTTTTTCGAAGCCACGCTGATTCCGATGTACCTGATCATCGGCATCTGGGGCGGGCCGCGCCGGGTTTACGCGGCGTTCAAGTTCTTTCTCTACACCCTGGCCGGGTCGCTGCTGATGCTGGTGGCGTTGATCTACCTCTACCTGCAGTCCGGAGGCAGTTTCGACATCGCCAACTGGTATCACGTTCCGCTGTCGATGACCGCGCAAATCCTCATTTTCATCGCCTTCTTTTTCGCCTTTGCGGTGAAGATTCCGATGTGGCCGATGCACACCTGGCTGCCCGATGCGCACGTCGAGGCACCGACAGGAGGTTCGGTGGTTCTGGCGGCCATCATGCTCAAGCTCGGCGCCTACGGTTTCATCCGCTTTTCGTTGCCGATGCTGCCCGACGCCAGCCATGCGCTGGCGCCGGTGATGATCGCGCTGTCGCTGATTGCCGTGATCTACATCGGTTTTGTCGCGCTGGTGCAGGCGGACATGAAAAAGCTCGTGGCGTATTCGTCGATCGCGCACATGGGCTTCGTCACCCTGGGGTTCTTTTTGTTCTCTGACCTCGGAGTGCAGGGCGCGCTGGTGCAGATGATTTCGCACGGCTTCATCTCCGGGGCCATGTTCCTGACCATCGGCGTGCTGTACGACCGCATGCATACCCGTCTGATTGCCGACTACGGCGGCGTGACCAACACCATGCCGAAATTTGCCGCCCTGGCAGTGCTGTTCGGCATGGCCAATGCCGGACTGCCGGGCACCAGTGGCTTCGTCGGCGAATGGATGGTCATTCTCGCCGCGGTGAAATTCGACTTCTGGATCGGTCTGCTCGCCGCTACCACGCTCATTCTCGCAGCGAGCTATACGCTGTGGATGGTCAAGCGGGTGTACTTCGGCCCGGTGGCCAATCCACACGTTGCTGCGCTCAAGGACATCGGCGCGCGCGAGTTTTTCATGCTTGCCGTGCTCGTCGTCGCGGTGCTGTGGATGGGCGTCTATCCCAAATTCTTTACCGACCCGATGCAAGCGTCGGTGCAACATTTGCTGCAGTTTGCGGCGACCTCCAAATTGCAGTGACAAAACAGCCATGAACTGGATCGCCATTTATCCGGAAATCTTCCTGCTCGTGCTGGCCTGCGTGGTCATGCTGGTCGACCTGTTCGTCAAAGACACGCAGCACCGGCTGAGCTATTGGCTCACGGTGGCTGGGCTGCTGGTGCTGGCCGTGCTGTGTGGTTTGTACTTTGCTTCCGGGATGCGCCAGCTCGCCATGGCACGGGCGCTCATCGTCGACCCGATGGCCATGCTGCTCAAGCTGTTTGCCGTGCTGGCCACCGTGGTCACGCTGGTGTACTCGCGCCGCTACGCCATCGAACGCCGCATGTGGGGCGGGGAAATGTTCAGCCTGGTGCTGCTGTCGCTGCTCGGCCAGTTCATCATGATTTCCGGCAACAACCTGCTGACCATTTACCTGGGGTTGGAGCTGTTGTCGCTGGCGTTGTATGCCCTGGTCGCGCTGCGGCGCGATCACACCCAGTCGACCGAAGCGGCGATGAAATACTTCGTCCTCGGCGCGCTGGCCTCGGGTTTTCTGCTTTACGGCATGTCGATGCTGTACGGCGCGACCGGTTCGCTCGATCTGGTGACCATTTTCCGCATCATCGCGGTCGAACCGGTGAACCGTGCGGTCCTGGTTTTGGGCGTTGTGTTCATCGTCGCCGGACTGGCGTTCAAACTCGGCGCCGTGCCGTTCCACATGTGGATTCCCGACGTCTACCAGGGCGCGCCGACTGCAGTGGTGCTGATGGTCGGTGGAGCTCCGAAACTCGCCGCCTTTGGCATGGCCATTCGCCTGCTGGTCGAGGGCATGTTTCCGCTGGCGATGGACTGGCAGGGGATGCTGGTCGTGCTCGCCGTGCTGTCGATCGGCCTGGGGAACCTCGCCGCCATCGCCCAGACCAATCTCAAACGCATGCTGGCGTATTCGACCATCGCGCAGATCGGCTTCGTGCTGCTGGCGCTGCTGTCGGGCATGCTCAACGGCAACGCGCTGTCGGCCTCCACAGCGTACAGCGGGGCGATGTTCTATCTCGTCATCTACGTGCTCACCACACTGGGCACGTTCGGGGTGATTTTGCTGCTGGCACGCGAAGGCTTCGAAGCCGAAGACATCCGCGATTTCGCCGGACTGGCCAAAACCGACCCCTGGATGGCTGGTGTCATGACTTTTCTTTTATTCTCCTTGGCGGGTATTCCGCCATTCGCCGGGTTTTACGCCAAGCTGGAAGTGCTCACCATTCTGTTCAATACCGGCCGCATCTGGCTGGTGGTGTACTCGGTGATTCTGTCGGTCATCGGCGCGTTCTATTACATCCGGGTCGTCAAGGTGATGTATTTCGACACGCCTACCGCGCTGTCGGCCAGCCGGGCCCGCGGGGCCGGCGGCGCGCGCGCGCTGCTGTCGCTCAACGGACTGGCCGTTCTGGCTCTGGGGCTGATGCCGGGCGGGCTGATGACGCTGTGCTATCAGGCCATTGCCACCACCTTGCATTGAAAGGACGTCGTTTTGCAAACTTCTGCCGTCTGGCTGGTCATCGCGCTGGCCTTCATCGCAGCCAATCTGCCCTTCGTCTCCAACCGGTTTTTTCTGGTGTTTCCGCTGAAAAAAACGCCCAAATCGGTCTGGCTGCGGCTGGCTGAGTTGGTCATTCTGTATTTTGTCGTCGGCTTCATCGGCCGGGCGCTCGAAGCGCGCATCGGCCAAAACTACCCGCAGCAGTGGGAGTTCTACGCGGTCTCGGCGTCGATGTTCCTGGTGCTGGCCTTTCCCGGGTATGTGCTGCGCTACATGGTCAAGCACCATCCGGCGCCAAGGCTGTCATGAGTGCCTCCGATCCGGCACGCGCGCCGCAGGCCGCCGGACTGCGTGAGCACACCCTGGACAGCGAAATCGTGTTTCGCGGCACGTTTCTCAACGTGTCCCGCGATCTGGTGCGGCTGCCCAACGGCGCGCAGGTCACGCGCGAATACATCCGGCATTCCGGCGCGGTGATGGTCGTTCCGTTGCTCGACAACGGCAACGTGCTGATGGAACGCCAGTTCCGCACGCCGATGCAGCGCGTGATGGTGGAATTTCCCGCAGGAAAACTCGACGCCGGGGAAAGCTGGCTGGCCTGCGCGCAACGCGAACTCCGCGAAGAAACGGGCTACCAGGCGAAGCAATGGGCGTATATCGGGCCGATCAACAACGCCATTTCCTACTCCGATGAAACCATCCACCTGGCGTTTGCCCGCGGTCTGGTTCCGGGGCCGCAGCAGCTCGACGCCAACGAGCTGCTCGACGTGTTCGAAGCCAGTCCGCTCGACGTGCTCGACTGGGTGCGCAACGGCCAGATCACCGATGTGAAAACGGTGATCGGTGCATTCTGGCTCGACAAGCTGCTGCAAAACGCCTGGAGCGTCGACTGGCACGATGTGTGATGCGTCCGCCGCCGCTGCGTCGCTGCAGACGGCGTTGGCGGTGCGTCAAATGCGCCGCTGCACCAGCAGGCGGTAGGCCAGCAGGTAAAGGGTGACGAACGCCACGCAGCACAGCATCAAGACCGCAGTGTTGTTCCACCACAGCATCGCCGGGCCGACGCTGAACGCGGCAACGGCCCACAAATAGGGTGAGGTGGCGGCGTTGCGCCGCTGCCGCGGGTCGGGATGCTCGTCGAGCAGGCGGGTCAGCCGCCAGTAGACCAGATGATGCAAATGCAGCGTATCCGGTGCGGTTCCCGCGCGCTTGCGAAATTTGCGTCGCCATAGCGAGTACAGCAGTTCCCATACCGGATAGGCCAGCACCAGCAGGGCGAACCACGGCGACACCGCCGCATTGCGCGCCACCAGCAGCACGGCGAGCAGCGCCATCCAGAAGCCCAGCAGGTAAGCCCCGGTATCGCCGAGGAAAATCTGTCCGCGCGGCCAGTTCCAGAACAAAAAACCGAGCAGCGAGCCGATGGCGGCCAGACTCAGCGCCATGATCAGCGCGTCGCTGACCTTGAACGCGACGTAGCCCAGGGCGCCGAAAATCATGAAGCTCACCACTCCGGCCAGGCCGTTGTAGCCGTCGATCATGTTCACCGCATGCGGCAGGGCGCCGATGGCAATCACCGCGGCCATGGCGCCGAGCCACGGCCAGGTCTGCAGCCAGGCATCGAGCGGCCAGAGGCCGACGCGGTGCACGCTGGCGCCGAGCAGACTCACCGCCAGCGTTGCGGCCAGCAGCGTGGCCAGCGCGCGCCACAACGGCGCTACATGCCGGCGCACATCCTCGACACCGCCGGCCAGCAGTACCGGTAGCAGCGCCACGCTGACAAACCCCATCTTCGCCGCAGGGACGTACGCCAGGTGCACCAGCCAGAGCAGGCCGAGCAGCAATCCCACAGCGATGGCGAAGCCGCCGGTGCGCGGCGTGGGCTGGCGGTGCCATTTCTGGATGCCGACGGTTTCATCCAGGCCGAAGTGCCTGCGGCGCCCCAGCAGAATGAGCACGGCGCAGCCCAGCCAGCTCAGCAAGGCAGACAGTGCGGTGGCGTGGAGCATGCGACGAAGCGGGCAAACGCAAACCTGCAATTGTGCCTTGCTCGCCGGGGGATGCGGCGGGTTTTGCCTGGCAGCGTAGAACGTCGCGCTGGCGTCGCCTACACTGTGCGCCCATGTCAGCATCGTTTTCCTGGCCTTATGAGCTGCTCATCGGCTGGCGCTACACGCGCAGCGGGCGGCGCAGCCGGCGCAATGGCTTCATCTCGTTCATTTCCGCGGTCTCCGTCGGCGGCATTGCCCTGGGGGTGGCCGCGCTGATCGTGGTCATTTCGGTGATGAACGGATTCCAGAAGGAGGTGCGCGACCGCATGCTCAACGTCATCCCGCACATCCAGATTTTCAACGTCAACGGTCAGGCGCTGCCCGACTGGCGCGACGTGGCGCAACGCGTGGAGCGCAACCCGGCGGTCATTGGGGTCGCGCCGTTCGTACAAGGGCAGGCGCTGGTGGCGCAGGGCAGCCAGTTGCAGGGCGTGCTGGTGTGGGGGGTGGAGCCGGCGGAAGAAACCCGGGTGTCGCAGATTCCGCGGCACATGGTGGCCGGCAGCCTGGACGCGTTGCAGCCCGGGCAGTTTGGCGTGGTGCTGGGTAATGAACTGGCCAACGCGCTGGGAGTCGGTCTGGGAGATCGCATCACCCTGGTCGTGCCCAGTGGGGCGCTGACCCCGGCGGGGATGATTCCGCGGCTGCGCACGCTGCACGTGGTCGGCATTTTCGACGTTGGCCATTACGAGTACGACAGCACGCTGGCGTTGGTCAACCTGCAAGATGCCAGCGCTTTGTTCCGCACCGGTGGTCCGACCGGGCTGCGCGTGCAGACGCGCGACATGAACGATGCGCCGGCCGTGGCGCAGCAATTGCAGACACAATTGCCGCCGACGCTGGTCGCCCAGCCGTGGACCGAGCAGAACCGCACCTGGTTCGAGGCGGTGGTGATCGAAAAACGCATGATGTTCATCATCCTCACCATGATCGTCGCCGTGGCCGCGTTCAACCTCGTTTCCACGCTGGTGATGACGGTGACGGACAAGCTCGCCGACATCGCCATCCTGCGCACGCAGGGTGCCAGCCCGGGGTCGATCATGGCGATTTTTCTGCTGCAGGGCGCCGTCACCGGCGTGCTGGGTACTTTTGCCGGCGTCGCGTTAGGCTGCCTCATCGCCTTCAACCTCGATCCCATCGTGTCGTTTCTCGAAGCCGTGCTGCACACGCAGTTCCTGCCGCGCAGCGTCTACCTCATCCACACCATGCCGAGCGACCCGCGGTTTGCCGACATCGCCACCATCACCGTCGCTTCGCTGGTGCTGTCGCTGCTGGCCACGCTGTATCCGAGCTGGAGCGCGTCGCGCGTCCAGCCGGCGCAGGCGCTGCGCTACGAATGAAATGCGGACTTCCGCCGCCATGCAACACATCCTGCTTGCCGATCTGCCCCTGACGCCCCCTGCAGCACCGCCCGGTGCGAACCCCAGCGTCCTGCCACAGACGGCGCGGCTGTGCCGTCAGGCCGACGTCATCGAGCAGGAAACGTTGCGTGAGGATGCGCAGGCCGCGTGGCTGACTCCGGCCGAGCGCTGGCTGGTGCATGCGCTGCGGCTGCAGGATGCCGACTCCGAGCAGGCGCCGTGGGCAAGGCTGGCAGCGCGCGGCGAAGTGCCTGCAGAGGCTTTTTCCCCGGATGCGCCGCTGGGGCTGCTCATCCCGGCGCATCTGCATCTCGGACGCGACAGCCTGACGCTGGCCGACCCAGCGACGCTCGGCCTTTCGGGCGACGAGGCGCAACGCCTGTTCGATGCCGTGGAGCCGTTGTTCACCCAGGCTGGCTGGACGTTGCGCATGGCGGCACCGATGCGCTGGTATGTGTCGCATCCGAGTCTGGCCGCAGTGGTCAGCGCTGGTGTGGCGCGGGCGCAGGGGCGCAGCGTCGCCGCGTGGATGCCCGGCGGTGCGCCTGCCAGACCGTGGCGGCAGTTGCTCACCGAGGTGCAGATGACCTGGCAGCATCACCCGGTGAATGAGGCGCGCGAGCAACATGGTCGCGCCGAGGTCAACACCCTGTGGCTGCACGGTTGCGGCCATGTTCCATCCGGCTGGCAAAGCCCGCTGCGCTGCGCCGCCGAACCGGATGACGGTAGCGCCGACCCGGCGGTGGCCGCGGCGCTGCGCGGCCTGGCGGCTTGGCCGACGAGCTCCCAGGCGGACGTTCTGCAGGTCGTCGATGCTCGCCGCGCTCTGGCGGACGGAGCGACGCAGCAGGATCTCGACGCCCGCGTTGCCGCGGCGCTGACTGCGGCGATGGCGCGCGACGGCCGTGTGCGGCTGACTCTGGCCGGGGAAAGGCGCTGGATCACCCTGGCGGTTTCGCCGCCGCAGGACTGGAAATTCTGGAAGCGCAGGGATTTCAATGCCCTGCTGACAGCGGTCTGACGTTGTGCCGCGCACGCCCGGCAAGGGCAAAAAAACGCGGCGCGCCCGGCCAGACGACCGGACGCGCCGAAGCTGCAAGGAGAAGGAAGCGGGCCACGCGGTGGTCAGCAGTCGCCGCGTGACCGGCGAAAATGCGCTGCCGCCTAAGCCACACGCTCCGGCTGGGCGACCTGCAGCAGCGCCGCGCGGTTGATGCGGAACAAGCGCGGGCCGACATGGTCGAGCAGATGGTCGCGCTCGAACTGCGCGATCACCCGGCTGGCAGTTTCCAGCGCCACGCCGAGCATGGCGCCCAGATCGCTGCGCTTGGGCAAGGTGATGGTGTCGTTGAGCTCCGGGTCGGCGAGTTTGAGCAGCAAACGCGCCATGCGCGACGGAATGGTGCCCGAGCCCAGCAGCAGCGCCCACTCGTCGGTATCACGCAGCGCGCGGTGCCAGCGTTCGAGGAATTCCTGCCGCAAATTGGGCACCTGCTCTTCCATTTTGCGGATGACTTCGACCGGAATGCGGCAGACGCGCACCGCACCGATGGCCGAGGCGTGGTGCATGTACGGCTCGTGGATGAAGCATTCCAGCCCGATCAAATCGCCGCGCCGCGCCACGCGGGTGATGCGCCGCGTGCCGTCAGGCAGCACGCGTTCGAGTTTGACGTAACCGGTTTTGATGGTGTAGAGCCAGTCACCGCGCTGGCCTTCGCTGAACAACTGCTGGCCGGTGGCGTACTGCATGTCATCGATCACCTGATGGAAGGAGTCGAAATCTTCCATGCGCAGCGCGCCGAACAGGGCGATGCGTCGAACCCCGCAATTGCGGCAATCCGACGCGCCACGCCAGGCGTTGACCACTTCCTGGTGCGCCATGCGGTTGGTTGCCGGTTCTTTGCCGCGCGGCAACGTTTTGCGCAGACTGGCCAGCGGAATCACGGTCGAGGGCGATGGGTTGGCAAAAGAGGTTTCCATGAGGGGCGCTTTCATTGATTTAGCGCAATATTAGCGAATACTGATATAGCCTTGTCAATATAGGGAATTCACGGTGTTAACTAGGGAAAACCCGTAATTCTGCCGCCTTTCCTTGCGGCAGGTCGATTTTTGCACCGCACAAAAGTGCGACAATATGCCGCATACGGGGCGATCCACGAGCCATCGCACGGCCGACACAGGCGGCTGTCCGGGGTGACGCTGCGCCTAAACTTGTGCCCTGGCCTGCCCGGTTTGGGCGGTCCGGACAACCGTGGAGCGCAGACCATCCCCCTGTAGCCGGTGAGCAGCCGCAAGGTCTGTGCCGCAGCCGGTGACTTTCTCGAACGACGAAACCATGATCGATGTGCAGACCCTGGCGGCGCGCGACGTGCAACGCGCCTTGGAAGAAGACGTGGGGACGGGCGATTTGACCGCCGCCCTCATCGACCCGCAAGCCAGGGCGTTTGCCACGGTGCGCAGCCGCGAGGCCGCGCTGCTGTGCGGCACGCCCTGGGCCGAGGCTTGCGTGCGCGCGCTCGATCCGTCGGCAACGCTGCGCTGGCTGGTGGCCGAGGGCGGGACGTTGCAACCCGACGCCGTGTTCCTGGAGATCGACGCCAACGCCCGCGCGCTGCTCAGTGCCGAGCGCACCCTGCTCAATTTTTTGCAGCTGCTCAGCGCGGTGGCCACGCGCACCGCGCAATACGTCGATGCCGTGCGAGGCACCAAAGCGCAGATCGTCGATACACGCAAAACCCTGCCGGGGCTGCGGCTGGCGCAAAAATACGCCGTGCGTATCGGTGGCGGGGTGAACCACCGCATCGGCCTGTTCGACGCCGTGCTGATCAAGGAAAACCACATCGCCGCTGCGGGCGGGGTGACGCAGGCGTTGCAGCGGGCGCAGGCAGTGGCGGTGCAGGCGCAGTTCGTGCAGATCGAGGTCGAAACCCTGCAGCAGCTCGACGAGGCGCTGCGCGCGGGGGCGCGCATGGTGCTGCTCGACAATATGCCGCTGGACACGCTGCGCGAGGCGGTGCGCCTCAATGCAGGGCGTGCCGTGCTCGAAGTCTCCGGTGGGGTCGATCTGCACACCGTGCGCGCCATTGCAGAAACCGGAATCGACCGCATCTCCGTGGGCAGGTTGACCAAGGACGTGCAGGCGGTGGATCTGTCCATGCGTTTCGCATCGGCCTGAGGATGTCTTGCATTGGAGGAAAGCGCATGTCGGCCACGATCTATCCCGTCGTCTTTGACAGCCCGGTGCGTGGCACCGCGCAGGCCTGGGCGCGCGTGCCGGAGGAGCCCGGCCCAGAGAAGCGAGAGCAACTCCTGCAGCGTTGCGAGCGCCTGCTGCACGAGCACGATGCCGTGCTGGTGGCGCACTACTACACCCACCCCGATTTGCAGGATCTGGCACAAGCCACAGGGGGACTGGTGGCGGATTCACTGGAAATGGCGCGATTCGGCGCGCGCCATCCGGCATCCACGCTGGCAGTGGCCGGCGTGCGCTTCATGGGCGAGACGGCGAAGATGCTGTCGATGGACAAGCGCGTGCTCATGCCCGATCTGGACGCCAACTGCTCGCTCGACCTGGGCTGCCCGGCGCCGCAGTTCAGCGCATTCTGCGATGCCCACCCCGACCGCACGGTCGTGGTGTATGCGAACACCAGCGCCGCGGTCAAGGCGCGTGCCGACTGGGTGGTGACGTCGAGCTGCGCGCTGGACATCGTGCGGCATCTGCACGCCCGCGGCGAAAAAATTCTCTGGGCGCCCGACCGGCATCTGGGGCGTTACATCCAGGAGCAAACCGGCGCCGACATGCTACTGTGGCAGGGCTCGTGCATCGTTCACGACGAATTCAAGGCGTTCGAGCTGCAGGCGCTCAAAGCCGAGCATCCGCAGGCCAAAGTGCTGGTGCACCCGGAAAGCCCTGCAGCGGTCATCGCGCTGGCCGATGTGGTCGGCTCCACGTCGCAAATCCTCCAGGCCGCGCGCGAGCTGGATGCGGAGGAATTCATCGTGGCCACCGATACCGGCATGTTCCACGCCCTGCAGCGGCAAAACCCCGGCAAGACCTTCCTCCCCGCACCGACTGCCGGCAATGCCGCCACCTGCAAGAGCTGTGCGCATTGCCCGTGGATGGCGATGAACAGCCTGGCCGGACTGGCGCGGGTGCTGCAGACCGGCGCCAACACCATCGAACTCGACCCGGCGCTGGCCGCGCGCGCGCGGGTGCCGGTGCAGCGCATGCTCGATTTCACCGCAGCGCACAAAACCAGCGCGGCCGCGGGCAGCTTGGTCAGCGGAATCGGCGCGGCCTGACGATGCGCCGGCGCACTTCGGTCAAGCGCTGGTGTGTTGTTGCGAAACGCTGAGGCGTTTTGATGAAACGCTATCGCGTTTTGGCGAAACGCTATCGCGTTTTCATCAGGCGGGCCTTTTCGCGTTGCCAGTCGCGCTTGGCTTCGGTGTCGCGCTTGTCGTGTTCTTTTTTGCCTTTGCCCAGTGCCAGATCGACCTTGATCCGCCCGCCTTTGTAGTGCAGGTTCAGCGGCACCAGGGTGTAGCCGCGTTGCTCGACCTTGCCGATGAGCTTGCGGATTTCGTCTTTGTGCATCAGCAGCTTGCGCGTGCGTGCGGCGTCCGGTCGCACATGGGTGGAGGCGCTGGGCAGTGCCGCGACGTTCATGCCGATGAGGAACAGCTCGCCGTCGCGGATGACCACGTAGCCGTCTGTGAGTTGCACCCGCCCGGCGCGGATCGCCTTGACCTCCCAGCCTTCGAGCACGATGCCGGCCTCGAACCGGTCTTCGAGGAAGTAATTGAAATGGGCCTTGCGGTTTTCAGCGATGCTCATGGAGTGAGTTTAGGCGGGCGCGGCACAGGCGGGCAGGGAAGGCAGCCGGGTTTGCTTGACCCTCACGGTCAGCGGGTCGGCCACGCCCAAAGGCAGGCGCTCAATACAATCCATCCATTTTACGAACGCCATTGCCGTCGCTCGTCCATGCCGCAGGTTCACAAATCCGTCCTCATTTGGTACACCCCGCAGGAAATGTACGACCTGGTGACCGATGTGGCGGCATACCCGCAGTTTCTGCCGTGGTGTGGCGGCGCTTCGGTGCAGTCGCAGCAGGGCGACACCGTGCGCGCCAGCGTGACCATCGACTTCAAGGGCATCCGGCAGAGCTTCACCACGCAGAACACCAATGTGCCCGGGCAGGAAGTGCGCATGCGCCTGGTCGACGGGCCGTTTTCGATGCTGCACGGCCGCTGGATTTTCAACCCGCTGGCCGATGGCAAGGCGTGCAAGGTGGAATTTTTGCTCGACTACAAGTTTTCCAATTTTTTGGTGGAAAAAGTCATCGGCCCGGTGTTCAACCATATCGCCAGCAGCTTTGTCGACGCCTTCGTGCAACGCGCCAAGCAGGTCTATGGCCCACGCTGAGCCGCCGCCGCAGTTCATCACCGTTAGCGTGTTCTACGCCCCGGCAGGGGGCGAGGCAGATTTGCGCAACGTCTGCCTGCCTGAGGGCGCGACGGCGATGCAGGCGGTGCAGGCCAGTGGGCTGTTCGACGCGCACCCCGAGTTGGCCACGCTCGACGTGCGCTGGGGGCGCAATGGCCGGCGGCTGCTGCCGCAGCAGACGGTGTACGACGGCGACCGCATCGACGTCTGCAGGCCGTTGCAGGTCGATCCGATGACGGCAAGGCGGTTGCGCGCTGCGGCGTCAAAGCCACGCCGCTGAGACTGCGGGGGGAAGCTCGCGCGGCGCGCCGCAGAACTGCACGCGTCCGTCCCCGAGCACGACGACGCGGTCGGCCAGCTCGCGCGCCCACGGCCGTTGCTCGACCAGCAGCACCCCCATGCCGCCGGCGCGCAGGGTATCCAGCAGATCGGCAGTGGCGGCCACGCGCTGCGGCGCCAGCCCCTCGGCCGGTTCGTCGAGCAGCAGCAGCGACGGATTGCCCAGCAGGGCACGGGCCAGGGCGAGCATTTGCTGTTCACCGCCCGACAGCCGATGCGCCGGGGCATGCAGCCGGGCAGCCAGCGGCGCGAACCGCGCCAGAACCGCCGCCTCGTCCCACGGCGCCGGGCTGCCATCGGCAGCGGGCTTGACCCCCAGGAGCAGATTCTGTCGCACGCTCAGCCGGGGAAAAATGTCGCGCTGCGCCGGGACGTATCCCAGCCCGAGGCGGGCGCGCCTGTGCGGCGGCAGACCCGACAGCCGCTGGGCGCCGAGCCAGGCTTCGCCGGAGGCGGCAATCAACCCCAT
This sequence comes from Pseudomonadota bacterium, assembly GCA_021799355.1. GTDB lineage: Bacteria > Pseudomonadota > Gammaproteobacteria > Burkholderiales > Burkholderiaceae_C > Thiomonas. The sequence goes on along the minus strand of JAJZAQ010000018.1, from coordinate 1,648 downwards.
CAGCGCCTTGAGCAGGGTGCTGCGCCCGCTGCCGTTGCGCCCGAGCAGTAGCACGAGTTCGCCGCGGCCGACCTGCAGATCCACCCCGTGCAACACCCGCACCGCGCCGTAGCCGCTGCACAGACCGCGCACGCGCAGCGCCGTCATCGTCCGACCCCGAAATAGACCGCCTGCACGCGCGGGTCGGCGCGCACCGCCTGCGGCGTGCTGTCGGCCAGCACGCGGCCGTGGTGCAGCACGACCACGCGGCTGGCCAGGCGGAACACGGTCTGCAGGTCATGCTCGACGAGCAGCACGGTGCGCTGCTGCGCCGCCTGCGCGATCAGTGCGGCCATCCGCTCCGCCTGGTCGCGGTGCATGCCGGCAACGGGTTCGTCGAGCACGAGCAGCGAAGCGTCAGCCGCCAGTGCCAGCCCCAGCGCCAGCACGCGCACGCTGGTGTCGTCGAGTTCATCGGCACGCCGGTCTGCCTGTGACTGCAGCCGCAACTGCTGCAGCCACAGCGCCACGCGGTGTTCGAGCGCGGCGTCGCCTGCCCGGCGCCGCAGCCAGCCGCCGCGACGCGCCGCCAGCAGGGTGCAGCGCAACTGGTCGGCCACGCTCAGCTTCGGGTACACCTGCGGTGTCTGAAAGCTGCGAGCGACACCGGCGCGGGCGATTTGCTCCGGCGCGAGGCCGTCGATGCGCCGGCCATTCAGCCAGATGCTGCCGGCGTGCAGCGGGCACAGGCCGCTGATCGCCTGCAGCAGGGTCGACTTGCCCGCGCCGTTGGCGCCGATGAGCGCCACGCGCTCGCCGTGCTGCACCCGCAGATCGATGGCGTCGAGCACGGTCTGGCCGCTGAAGCGGCAGGTCAACCCGCGCAGTTCGAGCAGCGGCGGGTTCACCGTGGCACCTCCACGTGGCGCAACTGCCGGCTGAGCCGCCGTCCCACCACCGCGGCCAGGCCGCCTGCGGTGACGGTGAACAGCGCGGCACCGACCCAGACGTCGGCGCTGTCAGGCCGAAGTTCCAGGCCGTACAACTGCAGCATGCCCCCGCCGTGCAGTTGCTGGCGCAGGGCGTAGAGCAGTTCGATCAGGCTGCCGGCGCCGCCAGCGGCCAGCGCGGCGCACAGCAGCAGAGCGGCCAGGCCCCACCACAGGTCGGGCTGGCCGCTGGCGCGCAGGCGCAGGGCCCAGTCGTGCAGCGCCTGGCTCACCCCCTGCGGCGCCCACAGCACCACGGCGAGAAAAACCAGCGCGACGTCGAGCATCCAGGCCCGTGACACCGTCGCCAGCCAGACCTGGCTGCCGACCATCATGACTGCGGCCAGCAGCGCACCCCACACCGTGCCGCTGCCTGCGGCCAGGCTGAACAACAGCACCAGGCTCGACTGCTGCAGGCCCAGCCCACCGGCGCTGGCCTGCTCGACGTGCAGGGTCTGCACGCCGCCGGACAGCCCGGCGAGCGCAGCGCTGAGCAGCAACACGCCCAGCCGCACCCGGCGCGGCGCCATGCCGCTGCAGGCCGCGCGCAGCGGGTTGTCGCGCACGGCGCGGGCCAGCAGGCCGAGCCGGCTGGCGTCGAACCGGTGCAGCAGTGCGGCGCCCAGCAGCACATACGCGGCGCTGACGCCGTACACCTGCCGCTGCGACAGCAAATCCAG
>JAJZAQ010000063.1 GCA_021799355.1 Pseudomonadota bacterium | reverse complement strand
CGATCTCCAGCCAGCCGTGGCGCTGAAAAACCGTGGTGCCCGGCGTGGCCTGGACCAGCGCGTCCCACTGCACGGCGCTCAGGGCGCTGACGCCGTCGAACCACTCGGTGCGAAAATCTGGCCTCATGACCATTCGACTCGCTGTTTTGCAGTGCAACCCCATCGTCGGCGATGTGGGCGGAAATGCCGCGCAGATCGCCCATCTGGCACGCCGTGCCTACGCGTTGGGGGCGCGCGTGGCGCTCACCCCGGAACTGGCGCTGACCGGCTATCCGCCGGAAGATCTGTTGCTGCGCCCGGCGTTTCTGGCCGCCGCCGCCCAGGCATTGAAACAGCTCGCGCAAGACCTGTCGGACCTGCCGGATTTGGTGCTGGTCGTCGGCCACCCGCTGGCGCTGGCCAACGCCGATGCCCCGCGGCTGGCCTCGACCTGGCAGGCCGTGGCGTGCAATGCCGCCTCGATCCTGCGCGGCGGCGCGGTGCAGGCGACGTATTGCAAGCACGAACTGCCCAACTACCAGGTGTTCGACGAACGCCGCTATTTCGTCCCGGGCGACCAGGCGGTGGTGTTCGAGGCCGGCGGCGAGCAGTTCGGCATCAATATTTGCGAGGATGCGTGGCTGCCGCACGCGCCGCGTAAGGCGCGCGCAGCCGGAGCGCAAGTGCTGCTGGTGCTCAACGCCTCGCCATACCACCGCGGCAAGACCGCCGAGCGTGAGGGCGTGATGCGCCAGCGCTGCCTGGAAAACGGCATGGCGCTGGTGGCGTCGCAGCTCGTGGGCGGGCAGGACGAAATCGTGTTCGACGGGGCCTCCTTCGTCCTCGACCGCGCCGGGGAGCTGGTGGCGCGCGCACCGCAGTTCGCCGAAGACATCCTGCTCGTCGACATCGGCGGCGGAGACGTGCTCAAACAGTCGCCGGCGCACATCGCCGCGCTCAAATCCGACCATGCCGAGGTGTACAGCGCGCTGGTGCTTGGCGTGCGGGATTATGTGCGCAAGAACGGCTTTCCCGGCGTGCTCGTCGGTTTGTCTGGCGGGGTGGATTCGGCACTGGTGCTGGCCATCGCCGTGGACGCGCTCGGCGCTGGCAGCGTGCGTGCGGTGATGATGCCGTCGCCGTACACCGCGCAGATGTCGCTCGACGACGCGCAGGCGCTGGCCGCCCGCCTGGGCGTGCAGTACGACGTGCTGCCGATCACGCCGCTGTTCGACGGCTTTCGCGCCGCCCTCGGCCCGTTTTTGCACGAGCAGGCTGGGGATACCACGCTGGAAAACGTGCAGGCGCGCATCCGCGGCACGCTGCTGATGGCGCTGTCGAACAACAGCGGGCGCATCGTCCTGACCACCGGTAACAAAAGCGAAATGGCCATGGGCTATGCCACGCTGTACGGCGACATGGCCGGCGGCTTTGCCGTGATCAAGGACGTGACCAAAACCCTGGTATGGGAGCTGGCGCGCTGGCGCAACGCGCATGCCGTGGCGCAGGGCGAGGCCGAAGTCATTCCGCAGCGCATCATCAGCCGCGCCCCCAGCGCCGAACTGCGCCCCAACCAGACCGACCAGGACAGCCTGCCGCCCTACGCCGTGCTCGACGCCATTTTGCAGCGCTACATGGAGCAGGACGAGCGCATCGAGTCGATTCTCGCTGCCGGCTATTCGCGCGCCGACGTGGAGCGCGTCGTGCAGTTGCTCAAACAGGCCGAATACAAACGCCGCCAGGCGCCACCCGGAATCCGCATCACCCACCGTGCCTTCGGCCGCGACTGGCGCTACCCGATCACATCCAAATTCCGGGAATCGCTCTGAGGTCTGCGCCGCTGTCCGGCAGAAGTTAAATTCCCATTTCGATTCAACATCCAGGAGCCCTGACATGAAACTCATCACCGCCATCATCAAGCCGTTCAAGCTCGACGAAGTCCGCGAGGCGCTGGCCGAGATCGGCGTGACAGGGCTGACGGTCACCGAGGTCAAGGGCTTTGGCCGGCAAAAAGGCCACACCGAGCTGTATCGCGGGGCCGAATACGTGGTGGACTTTCTGCCCAAGGTGAAAGTCGAGGCCGTGGTCAAGCAGGATCAGGTCGAGCGCGCCATCGAAGCCATCGTCAAGGCGGCGCGTACCGGCAAAATCGGCGACGGCAAGATTTTTGTCACCAGCATCGAGCAGGTGGTGCGCATCCGCACCGGCGAAACCGGCGACGTGGCCATCTGAGACGCGCCGTCCATGCCCCGCGTTCTCGTTTTGCCCGCCGGCACCGAACTGCTCGCCGATCCCAAGGACAACCTGCTCAAACTGCTGCGCCGGCATCAGGTGCCGATCCGCTATTCCTGCAAGTCGGGCGAATGCGGTTCGTGCAAATGCGTGCTGGAGTCGGGGCGGGTCGAGCTCAAAAGTTACGATCCCAAGGCCCTGCCGGACAAGCAGAGGCAGGACGGCATCATTCTTGCCTGCCGCGCGATCGTCGATGAGGACATCACCATCCGCCTGACCGACAGCGACGACCTGATCGTGCACCCGGAGCGCAAGCTGCTGTGCCGCGTCGTTGCGCTGCAGGCGCTCACGCACGACATCGTTGCCCTGCGGCTGCACATCGAATACGCCGACATGGGCGGCGTGCCGTTCACCTTTTCCGCCGGGCAGTACGCGCAAATCGTCGTCGATGTCGGCGGCCAGGAAATCGCCCGTGATTTTTCCATGGCGAGCACCCCGGTCGATGCCGAGTATGACGACCTGCTGGAATTCCACATCCGCCGCACGCCGACCGGGGCGCTGAGCAGCCTGCTGGGCACGGTCATCCGCCCCGGTTCGCAGGTGCTGGTGCGCGGGCCGATGGGTACGAGTTATTTCCGCCCGCGGCACGACGGCCCGCTGTACGCCGTGGGCGGCGGCACGGGCCTGGCGCCGATGCTCAGCGTGGTGCAGACCGCGCTGGACAACGGCAAGCTCGAACCCGTGGTGCTGTTCGCCGGGTTTCGCCACGGTGGCGACGTCTACGGGCTGGAGCGGCTGGAGCAGTTGCGCCGCGAACATCGCAATTTCCGCTACGTCGTCGCGCTGGACGAACCCGGGGCGGACGATCCGCCGCAGGCCATCGCCCGCCCGCTGGGCGCCGTCTTGTTCGAGCAGGTGAGCGATTTTTCCGGGGCCAAGGTCTACCTTGCCGGGCCGCCGGCGATGGTCGAGTCGCTCAGTGCCAGCCTGCTGCAACGCGGGCTGGCCGAGCGCGACCTGCACGCCGACGCCTTCTATCCGCCCCTGCCTGCCGAGGCCGCAGCCCCGGCCTGAGGACGGAACATCCCGCGGCTCTACAAACTCCTGCAGCCGCCGTGGCGCGGCCGCGGACTCCCGTCTGACGAACGCCGGCGGGCCGTGGCCGGGCACGGTTCGCAGAACGATTAAAATCCGCCGAACAACGCTTCAGGCGCGAACTGCTGCGGGCAGCGCGCCAGCCCACAGGGCCTGCGGTGCGGCCACCGTCCTGACGCCGCCGCCGCCACACACCAGGACTCTATGAACACGCAAGAAGCCAAGCGCGTCCTCGAGACGGCGCTGGTCTGTGCTTCCCAAGCCTTGTCCGTCGCCGAGTTGCGGCGCCTGTTCGACGACACGGTCGCCGCCGACACGGTGCGCGCGCTGCTCGACGAGCTGCGCGCCGACTGGCAGGGCCGTGGCGTCGAGCTCGTCCAGGTGGCGCAGGGCTGGCGTTTTCAGAGCCGGGTCGAAATGCAGCCGTTCCTCGAACGGCTCTACCCGGAAAAGCCGCAAAAATACTCGCGTGCCGTGCTCGAAACGCTGGCGATCATCGCCTACCGCCAGCCGGTGACGCGTGGCGACATCGAGGAGATTCGCGGTGTGGTGGTCAACAGCCAGATCATCCGGCAGCTCGAAGAACGTGGCTGGATCGAAGTCGTCGGCCACCGCGAAGCGCCGGGCAGGCCGGCGCTGCTGGCGACGACACAGCAGTTTCTCGACGACCTGGGGCTGAAATCGCTCGATGCCCTGCCCCCATTGGGCGAACGCGGTGAGGCTGCGCAGTTCGACGGCCTGCAGCAGCGTCTGCCCGACATCGACGCGCCGCAGCCAGCCGCCGGCAGCGTTGACGCATCCGGCGCTGACGCCCAAGGCCTGCAGCCGCAGCAGCCGCCGCAGTCCATTTCGCCCCGCAGCGCCGCGTCGCCCAACGCGCCACGGGCCGATTGATCCCCGACCGATCACACCATGAGCCATTCCGATACTCGCCAGCCCCCCGCCGACGCCGCAACCGACGGTCTGCCGGAGCAGACTCCGGGACTCGTCGAAGCCGTCGAACCCGCGGCGCGCAAACCCCGCGCCAGCCGTCGTGCGCCGCGCAAGACCGTGGCCCGCACGGCGGCGGCCGCGGTGGCCGAAGCAGAAGTCGCTACACCGTCAGCCGACGAAGCCGTTGTGCCCTCCGCAGTGCCGCCCGCCGAGGCGGCTGCCGAGGCAGCCGGCGAAGCCGCACAGGGCGCTGCTGCTCCATCCGTTGAGGTTGCTGCCGCGACAGAGCCGGCGCCGGCGAAAAAACCGCGGCGGCGCGACCCGGCGCAGCGCGCGCCGCGCGAGGAGCCGCAGGCGGCGCAGCCGCAGACCCCCGAGCAGCAGCCCACAGACGGGGCCGCTGCAGCCCCGCCCGTGCCGACGGCAGGCGTGCAGATCCAGGATGTGATTTCGGGCACCTACGATCAGGCGGCGGAAGCGGCACCGCTGGTGCGCCGCGTGCTCGCGCCGGCAGAAGACGCGCCCAAGCTGCACAAGGTGCTGGCGCAAAGCGGCGTGGGCTCGCGCCGGGAGATGGAGGACCTGATCCTTGCCGGGCGCGTGTCGGTCAACGGCGAACCCGCGCACCTCGGCCAGCGCATCCTGCCGACCGACCAGATCCGCGTCAACGGCAAGCTCATCAAGCGCCGGCTGCGGCCGGCGCAACCACGGGTTTTGGCGTACCACAAACCCACAGGCGAGGTGGTGTCGTTCAAAGACCCGCAAGGCCGGCCGACGGTCTTCCAGCACCTGCCCAAGCTGCAGGGGGCGAAATGGACGGCGGTGGGGCGGCTAGACATCAACACCGAAGGCCTGCTGCTGTTCACCACGTCGGGCGATCTGGCCAACCGGCTGATGCATCCGAGCTACGGCGCGCAGCGCGAGTACGCCGTGCGCGTGCTCGGCGAGCTCGACGCCGCAGCGCGCGAAAAACTGCTCAGCGGCGTGGAAATCGGCGACGGCCCGGCAAAATTCCTCAGCCTCGACGAGGCCGGCGGCGAGGGCGCCAACCGCTGGTGGCGCGTGGTCATCGCCGAAGGCCGCAACCGTGAAGTGCGACGCATGTTCGAGGCCGTGGGACTGACGGTCAGCCGCCTCATCCGTGTGCGCTACGCCAGCGTGGTGTTGCCGGCGGGGTTGCGCCGCGGCGATTACGTCGAACTCGACAAGGCCGCGGTGCAGGCGCTGCAGGGGCTGCCGGCGCAGGGTCGCGGGCAGCGCGCGCCCAACCGACAGAACGGGCAGCCGGGCGAACGCAGTGAAGGCCGCCGTGGCCGGGGCAAGGGGCAGAAGGGCGGGCAGCAGCAGCCTGGGCCCGACAGCTACGCCCGCACCACGGTCGAGGCGCTGTTCGGTAAAAGTCCTGTGGCGCGTGGCGCGCATTGGGCGGGGGCCGACCCTGGTTTTGCCCCCGGTGGCAAAACCGGTTCGTCGCACCGGCGCAAATCCGGTGGCAAATCGCAAGGCGCGCAGCCCGATCCGCTGAAAACCAGCTTTGGTTACATCCACAAAGACACGGGCAGCATGCACGGCCAGTCTGCCGCCGGCGGCCGCCGCCGTGGGCGGGGCGGACGCTGAGGCGCTGCGGCCCATGCACTGCCCTACAATCGACGTTTAACTTTTTGATTTCAGGAGCAAAGGATGACCATTGAGCGCACGCTCTCCATCATCAAACCCGACGCCGTGGCGAAAAACGTCATCGGCCAAATCTACACCCGCTTCGAATCGGCTGGGCTGAAAATCGTCGCTGCGCGCATGATGCATCTGTCGCGGGCGCAGGCCGAGGCGTTTTATGCGGTGCACAAAGAGCGTCCGTTCTTCAAGGATCTGGTGGACTTCATGATTTCCGGCCCGGTGATGGTGCAGGTGCTCGAAGGCGAGGGCGCCATCCTGAAAAACCGCGAGCTGATGGGCGCCACCGACCCGAAAAAAGCCGCACCCGGCACCATTCGCGCCGATTTTGCCGACAGCATCGATGCCAACGCCGTGCACGGTTCCGACGGTGCGGAAACCGCGGCGCAGGAAATCGCCTTTTTCTTTCCGGCGATGGCGATCCACTCGCGCTGATCGCCGGCGCTGCGCCCCGATGACCTCCGCGCTGGCCGCCACCAACCTGTTGCAGTTCGACCGCGACGGCCTCGTTGCCTGGTTCGCGCAGCACGGCCAGCCCGCGTTCCGTGCGCGGCAGGTCTTTCGCTGGGTGCACCAGAAAGGCGTGGCCGATTTCGACGCGATGAGCGATCTGGCCAAGCCGCTGCGGCAGTTCCTGCGCACGCACGCCACCGTTGCCGCGCTGCCGGTGCTGGCCGAGTCGCGCTCGGCCGACGGCACGGTCAAATGGCTGTTCGACGTCGGTGGCGGCAATGCGGTGGAAGCCGTGTTCATCCCCGAAGCGCAGCGCAACACCCTGTGCGTGTCGTCGCAGGCGGGCTGTGCGGTCAATTGCAGCTTCTGTTCCACCGGTCATCAGGGATTCAGCCGCAATCTGCAAACCTGGGAAATCCTCGCCCAGCTCTGGCACGCCGAGTTCACCATGCGCCGCGAACTGGCGTTGCCCGCGGGCGAGCGGGCGATTTCCAATGTGGTGATGATGGGCATGGGCGAGCCGCTGCAAAACTATGCCGCGCTCATCCCGGCGCTGCGTGTCATGCTCGACGACGATGGCTACGGGCTGTCGCGCCGGCGCGTCACGGTGTCGACTTCCGGCGTGGTACCGATGATCGAACGGCTGGCGCAAGACTGCCCCGTGGCGCTGGCGGTGTCGCTGCACGCCCCGAATGACGCGCTGCGCGACGAACTGGTGCCGCTGAACCGCAAATATCCGCTGCACGAACTGCTCGCCGCCTGCCGTCACTACCTGGATTTCGCGCCGCGCGACTTCATCACCTTCGAATACTGCATGCTCGACGGCGTCAACGACACACCCGAGCTGGCGCAGCAGCTGGTGCGTCTGGTGCAGGCCGAGCAGGTGCGCTGCAAGTTCAACCTGATTCCGTTCAACCCCTTCCCGCAGTCCGGGCTGCGGCGTTCGCCGGCGGCGCGCGTGGCGGCATTCGCGCAGATTCTGCTCGACGCGGGCATCGTCACCACGGTGCGCAAAACCCGCGGCGACGACATCGATGCCGCCTGCGGCCAGCTCGCCGGCGAGGTGCAGGACCGCACCCGGCGGGTCATCCGCATGCAACAGGCTGCTGCCCCGACGGCGGCCCATCCCGCTCACTGAAGAGAGGTTCGCTATGTCCGCTGTGCACTCCGCCGCGCGCATCGCACCGTCGTGGCGCGCGTTGTTGCTGAGTTTGGCGTTGTTCGCCGCCGGGCTGCTCGCCGGCTGTGCCACGCAGGGCCAACGCGCGGCGCAGACCGGCTCGGGCGAGGCGCTCAGCGCCGCGGACAGCTCGACGCTCAAGCGGGTGCAACTGCGGCTGGAACTCGCCGAGGGGTACTACCAGCGCGGGCAGTTCACCGTCGCGCTCGACGAGGTGAACAAGGCGCTGGCGGAAAAATCCGACTTCGTCCCGGCTTACACCATGCGGGCGCTGATTTTTTCCGCGCTCAACGACAGCGCCAAGGCCGAGGCGAACTACAAGGAAGCGCTGCGGCTGTCGCCGGACAATGCCGATGCGTTGCACAACTACGGCTGGTTCCTCTGCCAGCAGCGGCGCTACGCCGAGTCGTTCGCGCTGTTCGACAAGGCGCTGGCGCTGCCGAATTACCGCTATCCCGTGCGCACTTACCTGGCGCTGGGGGTGTGCCAGTACCGGGCGGGGGACTGGGCGGTGGCCGAGCAGACCCTGAAAAAGGGGTTTGCGCTCGACCCGGCCAACCCGGCGCTGTCGACCAATCTGGCCGTGGTGCTCAACCGCCTGGGCAAGCCGCAGGACGCGCTGTTTTACATCGCCCGGGTCAACAGCGGTCCTTACGCCAGTGCGCAATCGCTGTGGGTGGGCATCCTGATCGCCCGCAAGGCGGGCAACGCGATCGACGCTGCGCAGTGGACCAATCAGCTCGAACAGCGCTTTCCCGATTCGCGCGAAGCCATCGCGGCGCAGCAGGGGCGGTTCGACGATTCCACCCTGCTCAACCAGTAAACGCGCATGACGGATTCCGCACAGCAGCCTGACCGCTCCCGTGCCAGCGCGGGGGCGGCGTTGCGCCAGGCCCGACTGGCCGCGGGGCGCAACGTCGAGGAATTGGCGGCGCAGCTCAAAGTGTCTCCGGCCAAGATCACTGCGCTCGAAGCCGGTGACTGGTCTGCTTTGCCCGACGACACCTTTGCCCGCGCCCTGCTGCGCAGCAGCTGCAAGGCGTTGAAAATCGACGCCCAGACGGTGCTCGATTTGCTGCCGCGCGCGACGCCGCAAGCGCCTGCGGCGGAGGACGCAGCGCAGGCCGCCGCCGCTGAGGTCGGCCGTGTGCCGCCGGCGCCGCTGCGACCTGCGGGCGGCACTGCACGGCAGTCGCGCGGCCTGCTGGTCTTGGCAGGGGCGATCGTGGTGCTCGCCGCGGCGGTGTATTTCTGGCCGGCGCTGCGGGGAGTCGTCCTGCCCCGGCACAGCCCGCCGCAGGTGGAGCCGGCGTCCGCGGTCGTGGTGTCGCCGGCAGGGCCTGCGGCGTCGCTGCCGGCAGCGACGTCGTCTCGCGCAGCGCCGCAACACGCTGCATCGGCAGTGGCTGCGGCGTCCGCGCCCGCTGCGCCGGCATCTGCGGCAGCAGGCACTGCGCAATTGCAGCTTTCGGCCAAGGCGCCGAGCTGGGTGCAGGTGAAGGCCAGCGACGGCAAGGTGTTGTTTTCGCAACTGATGCAGCCCGGAGCCGGGCAGACGGTCCAGATTCCCGCGGGAAGTACGCCGCTGACCGTGGTCGTCGGCAATGCGCCGCAGACCACGCTGGTGTACGCTGGCAAGCCGGTCGATCTGGCGCCGGCCACCCGTGGCAACGTCGCCCGCCTGACCCTGCGCTGAAGTTTTCTGCCATGCAACTGCTCGATCCGCCGATCCCTGAGGCGGTGCCGGCCCGGCACCGTACCCGCCAGGCGCGCGTGGTGTGGGGCGACCGCGTCGTCACCATCGGCGGTGACGCGCCGGTGCGGGTGCAGTCGATGACCAACACCGACACCGCCGACGCCATCGCCACTGCGATCCAGGTAAAAGAGCTGGCGATGGCCGGCTCCGAACTGGTGCGCATCACCGTCAATACCCCCGAGGCGGCAGCGGCCGTGCCGGCGATCCGCGAGCAGCTCGACCGCATGGGGGTGGACGTGCCGCTGGTCGGCGACTTTCATTACAACGGCCACCGGCTGCTCGCCGACTATCCCGACTGCGCGCAGGCGCTGTCCAAATACCGCATCAACCCGGGCAACGTCGGCAAGGGCGACAAAAAAGACCGGCAGTTCGCGCAGATGATCGAAGCCGCGCTGCGCTGGGAGAGGCCCGTGCGCATCGGCGTGAACTGGGGCAGCCTCGACCAGGAGCTGCTTGCTGCGCTGATGGACGCCAACGCCCGCCGCGCCGAGCCCTACGAGCCGCGGCAGATCATGGCGCAGGCGCTGGTGCTGTCGGCGCTGGAGTCGGCGCAGCGCGCGCAGGAGCTGGGGATGGCGGCAGACAACATCATCCTGTCGTGCAAGGTGTCGAACGTGCAGGATCTGGTGACGGTCTACCGCGCGCTGGCCGCGCGCAGCGACTATCCGCTGCATCTGGGGCTGACCGAGGCCGGCATGGGCACGCGCGGCATCGTCGCCTCCACGTCGGCGCTGGCGATTCTGCTGCAGGAGGGCATCGGCGACACGATACGCGTGTCGCTGACCCCCGAGCCGGGCGCAGCGCGCACGCAGGAAGTCGTGGTCGCGCTCGACGTGCTGCAGGCACTCGGCCTGCGCGCGTTCACGCCCAGCGTCACCGCCTGCCCAGGGTGCGGGCGCACCACCAGCACCTTCTTCCAAGAACTCACCCAGACCATCGACCAGTATCTGCGCGCGCAAATGCCGGTGTGGCGCACGCGTTACCCCGGTGTGGAGCAGCTGCGCGTCGCCGTGATGGGCTGCATCGTCAACGGCCCGGGCGAGAGCAAGCATGCCGACATCGGCATCAGCCTGCCCGGCACCGGCGAGGCTCCAGCCGCGCCGGTGTACATCGACGGCGAAAAGGTCGCGACGCTGCGCGGCGAGAACATCGCCGCCGAATTCCAGACCATCGTCGAACATTACGTGCAACAGCGCTTCGGCGCAGCTTCGCGCCATCCCGACCGGGTGGCCTGATCCCTCATGGCAGACAGACTCAGTGCCGTCAAAGGCATGAATGACATCGTGCCGCCCAGATCGGCGGCATGGGAATGGTTCGAGCAGCAGGTGCGCGAGCTGATGCGCAGCTACGGCTATCAAAACCTGCGCACGCCCATCGTCGAATACACCCCGCTATTTGTCCGCAGCATCGGCGAAGTCACCGACATTGTCGAAAAAGAGATGTACAGCTTCACCGACGCGCTCAACGGTGAGCCGCTGACGCTGCGTCCGGAAGGCACCGCCGCCGTGGTGCGCGCGTGCATCGAACACGGCCTGCTGCACGACGGCGGCAAGCGGCTGTGGTATAGCGGGCCGATGTTCCGCCACGAGCGCCCGCAGCGCGGCCGCTACCGGCAGTTTCACCAGGTGGGCGCAGAGGCGCTGGGCTTCGCCGGGCCGGACGTCGATGCGGAGCTCATTCTCATGGCGCGGCAGTTGTGGCGGCGGCTGGGGGTGAGCGAGCTGACGACGCTGGAAATCAACTGCCTGGGACAGAGTGAGGAGCGTGTGCGTCACCGTGTCGATCTCATCGCGTATCTGCAACGACACGCCGATCGGCTCGACGCCGACGCCAGCCGCCGGCTGCACACCAATCCGCTGCGCGTCCTCGACAGCAAGAACCCGCAAGTGCAGGAACTGGTGCAGGGCGCACCGCGGCTGATCGATTACCTGGGCGAGGCCTCGCTGGCGCATTTCGAGGGGGTGCAAAGCCTGTTGCGCGCCGCGGGCCAGGCCTACACCGTCAACCCGCGGCTGGTACGCGGGCTGGACTACTACAACCTGACGGTGTTCGAGTGGACCACCGACCGCCTGGGCGCGCAGGCCACCATCTGTGCAGGCGGCCGCTATGACGGGCTGATCGCGCAAATCGGCGGCAAACCGGCGCCAGCGTGCGGCTGGGCGCTGGGGATCGAGCGCGTGCTCGAATTGCTCGCCGAAGCCGGCCAGACCCCGCCTGCAGCGGCGCCGCATGCCTACGCCGTGCTCAGCAGTGCGGAGCTGATGCCACACGTCCTGCCGGTTTGCGAGGCGTTGCGCGAGGCCGGTGTACAGGTGCAGCTGCACATGGGCGGTGGCAGCATGAAATCGCAAATGAAAAAGGCCGACGCCAGCGGTGCCCGCTGGGCGCTGGTGTTTGGCGAGGAAGAGTTGCGCCAGGGGCAGGTCGGGCTGAAGGATTTGCGCGGCGCGCAGGATGCACAGCAGCAGCGGCTGCTGCCGCTCGATCCACTGCAGCACCTGGTTTGCGCGCTGCGCTGACGCGGCAACCTAAAATGGCGGTTTTCAGCCCCTGACCTTCCATGAGCTACACCTTCGAAGAACAAGAACAGATCGCCCAGATGCGCCATTTCTGGGAGCGCTGGGGCACGCAGATTTCCGCCGCGGTGCTGATCGTGGCGCTGGGCTTTGCCGGGTACTACGGCTGGCAATGGTGGCAGCGCAACGAAGGCGCCAAAGCCGCCGTGGTGTACGAACAGGTGCAGACGGCGATCCAGAGCAACAGTCCGCAGCAGATCGAGCAGGCCTGGGCGGCGATGCAGGCCAAGGCGCCGGGCAGCGCTTACGCCGGCATGGCGGCGCTGGCCGTGGCCAAAGCGCTGCACGATGCCGGACAGAATGCCCAGGCGATGGCCGCGTTGCAGTGGGCCGTGCAGCACGCCTCCGGGGCGAGTGTGCGCGCCGTGGCGCGGTTGAACCTGTCGGCGCTGCAGATCGACGCCCGGCAGTACGCCGAGGCGGCCAAGACGCTGGCCGAAGTTCCCGAACCGACGTTCGGTGCGCTGTTCGACCAGCGTCGCGGTGATCTCGCCCTGTTGCAGGGCCAGCGCGATGCGGCACGCCAGGCCTACGAGGCGGCGCTCAAGGCCTTGCCCGCCGAGTCCGCCGAGCGGGCCACGGTGCTGCGCAAGCTTCAATCCGTCGGCGGAGGTGCAGTATGAACACCTTTTTCTCCCCGGGCGGGGCGCGCCGCAGCCCGTCTGCCTTGGTCCGTCTGGGGCGGTTGCTGCTGCCCGCACTGCTGGCCGCGGAACTCGCCGCCTGCGCCTCCGGCTCCAAACGCCCTGACCCGACGCCGCTGACCCCGGTGGCCAACATTCTCACGGTCAAACAGGTATGGACGCAGCGGCTGGCCGACATTCCCGCCTGGTTCCAGACCGCCACCCTGCCCGATGCCGTGGTCGTGGCCTCTGCCGATGGCCAGGTCGTGCGTC
>JAJZAQ010000062.1 GCA_021799355.1 Pseudomonadota bacterium | reverse complement strand
AATGGATTTTTCTTGTTACGTCTATAAATTAAATTTGTGTGAAATGTACGGATTTATATTTCATCGCATAGGTATACAATGAAATAATTAAATTAGATTTATCTAATAATTACATTGATACAGCGACTTGCGGGCGGCTTTGGCAGAGATGTGGCATGAAACTAGACGCAGCTGTACCGCGCATGTCGCTTGCGCAGGTGACCATGGGCATACCGCTGCGAGGATGCTGGACGGGCTCGACAGTTACGTTTAGACAGATTTGTTGCAAAACGCGCCGCGGGTTTGCGAGGTCGCGCGCAGTGCGGCGTCAGGTCAGCACGATGTCGTACTGCTGCTGTGAAAACGCCGGTTCGACCTGCAGCGATATCGGCTTGCCGATGAAATCGGACAGGCTGGCTAGGTGCTGGCTCTCTTCTTCGAGAAACAGGTCGATGACGTCGGCGGAGGCGACGATGCGGAATTCGCGGGGGTTGAACTGCTTGGCTTCGCGCAGGATTTCGCGCAGGATGTCGTAGGCCACGGTGCGCGCGGTTTTCACCTGTCCCAGTCCGCCGCAGGTCGGGCAGGGTTCGAGCAGCATGTGGGCCAGCGAGTCGCGGGTGCGTTTGCGTGTGAGTTCGACCAGTCCGAGCTGGGAAAACCCGCTGATCGTCACCTTCACCTTGTCGCGTGACAGGGCACGGCGCAGCTCGTCGAGCACGGTGGCGCGGTGCTGCGGGTTGTGCATGTCGATGAAGTCGATGATGATGATGCCGCCGAGGTTGCGCAGCCGCAGCTGCCGGGCGATCGCCTGCGTGGCTTCGAGGTTGGTGCGGTAGATGGTGTCGTCGAAGTTGCGCGCGCCGACGAACCCCCCGGTGTTGACGTCGATGGTGGTCATCGCCTCGGTCTGGTCGATGATGAGGTAGCCGCCCGATTTGAGGTCGACCCGCCGCCCCAGCGCCCGTTCGATTTCTTCATCGACGTTGGCGGTTTCGAACAGCGGACGCTCGCCGCGGTAGAGCTGCAGCCGGTCGACCACCCGCGGCATGTATTCGGCGGCGAAGGCGCGCAGCAGCTCGTAGTTCTCGCGCGAGTCGATCTGCACTGCGCGCGTGGCATCGCTGACCAGGTCACGCAGCACGCGTTGCGCCAGGCTGAGTTCCTGGTAGATCAGCGCAGGCGGCCCGGACTCGTGCGCGCGCTGCTGGATGGCGCGCCAGGTCTTGCGCAAATAGGCGATGTCCTCGGCCAATTCCTCGTCGCTGGCGTCCTCGGCGTTGGTGCGCACGATAAAGCCTTGCGATCCGCCGGGCTCGACGGCGAGCAGCGCGGCCATGCGTTCGCGCAGCGTCTGGCGCAGTTCGGCGCCTTCGATTTTTTGCGAAATGCCGATGTGGTCGTCCTGTGGCAGATGCACCAGCATGCGCCCGGCCAGGCTGATCTGCGTCGTCAGCCGCGCGCCCTTGGTGTTGATCGGGTCTTTGAGCACCTGCACCATCAGCGTCTGGCCTTCGTAAATCAGCTTTTCGATCGGCTGCGCCGCCGGGGAGGGCGCGTCGCTGCTGTCGGCGGCCACGGGGATGGCCTGGCGTTGCCACAGGTCGGCGACGTGCAAAAACGCCGTGCGTTCCAGACCGATGTCGATGAACGCCGACTGCATCCCCGGCAGCACCCGCACCACCTTGCCCAGGTAGATATTGCCGACCAGCCCGCGCTCCAGACTGCGCTCGATGTGCAGCTCCTGCACCGCGGCGTGTGCCACCAGCGCGACACGGGTTTCCTGCGGGGTGATGTTGATCAGGATGTCTTCGGGTGTCGGGTTCATCACGGCATTGTCTGTGGTGTTGTGGAGCAGGGACTGTCCGCCCGCCAGCCTGCGGCGCGCAGCAGGCTGAGCGTTTCGTACAGCGGCAGGCCGATGATGCCACTGGCGCTGCCGCAGCAATGTGCCACCAGCGCAGCGCCGCGGCCTTGCAGCGCGTAGCCGCCGGCCTTGCCGAACGGCTCGCCGCTGGCGACGTAATCGGCAATTTGCTCCGCGCTCAGCGCGGCAAACCGCACCTGCGACACTTGCAGCGCGTGGTGCCGCGCCGCGCCGCGCTGCACGCTGACCGCGGTCAGCACCTGGTGTTCGCGTCCTGACAGCAGGCCCAGCATGCGCGCGGCGTCGGCAGCGTCGCGCGGCTTGCCCAGAATCCGGCCGTCGATGGTCACGGTGGTGTCGGCGCACAGCAGCAGCGCGGACTGGGCATCGAGCCCCGGGTGCAGGCGTTGCAGCCGCTGCTGCGCGGCGTCGAGTTTGCGCTGCGTCACCCGCTGCACGTAGTCTGCCGGCGCCTCCCCGGGCAGCGCCGCCTCCAGCGCTTCGCTGTCTTCGTCGGGCAGCGGAGCGAGCAGGCAGAAATCCACTCCCGCCTGCCGCAGCAGATCCTGCCGGCGTGGGCTGGCCGAAGCGAGAAACACGGTCAGAGGCGCGGCGGCGGGGGCAGGGAAGGACGACATGCGGCGGGGTGGGAGCAGCGACGAGCTGCTATTGTCGGCGCAAATCCACCGTTGCAAATCCGGCAGCGGCACCCGCGCCCTAGAATCGCCGCCATGCAAATTCACATTCTCGGCATTTGCGGCACGTTCATGGGGGGGCTTGCGGCGCTGGCCAAGGAGGCCGGGCACCGCGTCACAGGCTGCGACGCGCAGGTCTACCCGCCGATGAGCACCCAGCTGCAACGCCTGGGCATCGAGCTGATCGAGGGTTACGGCGCCGAGCAACTGGCGATCAAACCTGACCTGTGGGTGATCGGCAATGTGGTGTCGCGCGGCAATCCCTTGATGGAGGCCATCCTCGACGCCGGGCAGCCCTACACCAGCGGCCCGCAATGGTTAGCCGAGAACGTGCTGCGCGGCCGCTGGGTGCTGGCGGTGGCCGGCACCCACGGTAAGACCACGACGACGGCGATGCTCGCGCACATCCTCGAACGCGCCGGCCTGGCGCCAGGGTTTTTGATCGGCGGGGTGCCGCAGGACTTCGGCACCACCGCGCGGCTGGGCGACAGCGATTTTTTTGTCATCGAGGCCGACGAATACGACACCGCGTTTTTCGACAAACGCTCCAAGTTCGTGCACTACCGCCCGCGCACCGCGGTGCTCAACAACCTGGAGTACGACCACGCCGACATCTTTCCCGATCTGGCGGCGATCGAAACCCAGTTCCACCACCTCGTGCGCACCGTGCCGCGCAGCGGGCAGATCGTGGTCAACGCGCAAAGCGAGGCGCTCGCTCGGGTGCTCTCGCGCGGCTGCTGGAGCGAGGTCGCGCGCTTTGACGCCGCCGACGGCTGGAGCGCGCAGGGGGATGACGCAACGTTCGACGTGCTGCTGCGCGGCCAGACCGTCGGCCGGGTGCAGTGGAACCTGACCGGCGCGCACAACCGCAGCAACGCGCTGGCGGCCGTCGCCGCGGCGCACCACGCCGGGGTGATGATCGACGCCGCGTGCGAGGCGCTGTGCAGCTTCCAGGGCGTGAAGCGCCGCATGGAACTGCGCGGGCAGGCCGGCGGCGTGGCGGTGTACGACGACTTCGCGCATCATCCGACGGCCATCGCGACGACGATTGCCGGGCTGCGCGCGCAGATGCGCTCTGACCTCGCGGCGCGCGGCGCGCGGCTGCTTGCGGTGTTCGAGCCGCGTTCCAACACGATGAAACTCGGCACGATGAAAGCGCGTCTGCCCGAGGTGCTGCGCGACGCCGATCTGGTTTACGGCTATGGCGGCGGGCTGGGCTGGGATCTGGCCGCGGCGCTGGCGCCGCTGGGCGGCAAGGCGCGTGCTTTCGATGATCTGGCCGCGCTGGTGCAGGCGGTGGCCACCGACGCGCGGCCCGGCGACCGCGTGCTGGTGATGAGCAACGGCGGCTTCGGCGGGGTGCACGACCAATTGCTCGCTGCCCTGGACGCGCGCGCGGCGCAGCCAGCGGCTGCGTCTTCCTGAACGAGAGGCTTTCATGTCCGGCAACACCCTCGGGCTGCTGTTTGCAGTCACCACCTTTGGCGAATCGCATGGCCCGGCGATCGGCTGTGTGATCGACGGCTGCCCGCCGGGCATGGCCCTCAGCGAGGCCGACATCCAGCCCGACCTCGACCGCCGCCGCCCCGGCACCAGCCGCCACGTCACGCAGCGGCAGGAGGCCGATCAGGTGGAAATCCTTTCCGGCGTGTACGAGGGCAAGACTACCGGCACGCCGATTGCGCTGCTCATCCGCAACACCGACCAGCGCAGCAAGGACTACGGCAACCTGCTCGACACCTTCCGCCCCGGTCACGCCGACTACACCTACTGGCGTAAATACGGCCTGCGCGACCCGCGCGGCGGCGGGCGCTCGTCGGCGCGGCTGACCGCGCCCATCGTCGCTGCCGGCGCGGTGGCGAAAAAGTGGCTGAACCAGCAGCACGGCGTGACCGTGCGCGCGTGCATGACGCAGCTCGGCAGCATAACCATCCCATTCCAGAGCTGGGACGTGGTCGAGCAGAACCCGTTTTTTGCCCCCAACGCCGACATCGTTCCCGAACTCGAAGCGTATATGGACGCGCTGCGCAAATCGGGCGACTCGGTAGGCGCGCGGCTGATGGTCACCGCCAGCGGCGTGCCCGCCGGTTGGGGCGAACCGCTGTACGACAAGCTCGACGCCGACATCGCCCACGCCCTCATGGGGCTCAACGCCGTCAAGGGTGTTGAGATCGGCGCCGGCTTTGCCAGCGTGACGCAAAAAGGCAGCGAGCACGGCGATGCGCTCACCCCGCAGGGCTTTGTCGGCAACAACGCCGGTGGCGTGCTCGGTGGGATCAGCACCGGGCAGGACATCGTTGCGCAGATCGCCATCAAACCCACGTCGAGCATCCGGCTGCCGCGGCCGTCGATGACCCGGTCTGGGGAGGCGACCGAGGTGGTCACGCACGGGCGGCACGATCCCTGCGTCGGCATTCGCGCCACGCCGATCGCCGAGGCGCTGCTGGCCATCGTGCTCATCGACCACGCACTGCGCCATCGGGCGCAATGCGGGGGTCAGGTCTAGCTTCGTAGCAGTGGGTTTACCGATGCGACGGTTCCAGACCTCACCGTAGGCCGCAGTTCAGTTCAGTCCATGACCCCTGACCCCATGCACGGCCCTGCGCATACCCCGCCAGCGCGAACAACGCGCCGAGAGCCGATGCTGTCTTACCTGCTTGGCGCGGTGCTGGCATTTTTTCTCGGTTTCGTCTGGTCGACCTGGCTGTGGGTGCTGGCCGCACTGTTCGCGCTTGGGTTCGTCATCGAGGTGATGGCAGACCTGCGGCGACTGCTCGACGGGGGTCAGGTCTAGAAAAATAGCAGGTAGGTCCGGAAATGCTACAAAGCTAGACCTGACCCCCTCATACTCGTTATCCCCCATTCGCGGGGCATGCCGGCGGACTTTACGATGTTTGTCAAAAGTCCTCTGGCAGACAACAACGCATATGCTCTTCGGGGAGGCAGACGCATGATGCTCGACGCAAACAGGGCTGCACGGTCGATTGCCGGTGTGGTACGCGACGCGGAGGTCAGACCACACCTCGACTTCGGCAGGGGTGGGGTCTTGACCCGGTTTTTCTTTTTGCTGTGTGTCTTGGCGCTTGTGTTGTCGTCAAGCGCGCAGGCTGCATCGACCAAAGCGGCAAAGTCTGGGCAGGCGGCTGCGGGGACGGCGTTCGAAGTCTGTTTCACCTACGCCGAGCCGCCCGATGCGCTGTATTTGTTCCAACTTCTCAACCAGCGCGCGCAACCGCTGGCGGCGGCCTGGGGGCAGCAGGCCAAGGTGGAGCTCAAGGCGCAGGTGCCGCTGGACTACAGCGCGGTGACGCCGCAGATTTTCATCCAGCACTGGCCGGTGCTGGTCGGGCCGGCGAACATCATCGGCACGGCCACGCGGTTTGGCTACGTGCCGGTCGCAGCGCAACCTGGTGACGCCGGGGTGGTGTTTGCCGTGCCCGTCGATTCCAAAGCGCGCAAACTGGCTGATTTGCGTGGGGAGGTCATTGCCCTGCCGGCGCAGGAGTCGCTGGTGGCGTATCTGGCGCGTGGCCTGCTCACCCAGGCCGGGTTCAACGCACAACAGTTGTCGCAACTGCATTTCTACAAGGAGGGTGGCGCAGCGTTGCTGGCGCTGACGTTCGGCAACGCGGCCGGGGCTGCACTCAGTCCGGCGCAGTGGGAATCGCTCAACAAGCAGTACCCCGGACGGTATCGCCTGCTGCTCGAATCGACCTTGCAGGTGCCGGGCATGGGGGTGGCGCTGAGCAACAAACTCCCCGAAGACGTGCGCACCCGGCTGGCGCAGGCGCTGCTTTCTTCCGACGCGGATTTGGCGCAGGCGCTGGGGCAGGCTGGGCTGCAGGGTTTGCAGCCGATCGCCGCGCAGAATTACGCGGCAGTCGCCGAACTCGGCTATTTCACTCCGCGACATCTGGATGGCGCAAAAACCGTGGATTTTGCCCAGGTGCGGCAGCTCATGGCGCAGGGGGTGACGCTGATCGACGACCGCGCCAGTGCCGAATACGCCGAGGGCCATATTGCCGGCGCGGTGTCGGTGCCCTACGTCGAGCACTCGGACAAGAACATCGGCTTTGACGCCAGCAAGGATCAGTTCGACCTGCTCTCGCGTTTTCCTGACAAGTCGCGCCCGCTCATCATCGCCTGCAACGGCCCGGAATGCTGGAAAAGCTACAAGGGCGTGGTGTTTGCCCTGCGGCACGGCTACAAAACCGTCTACTGGTACCGCGAGGGGTTTCCGGACTGGGTGAAACACGGAGGGCCGGTGAGCCGGTAAAGCGGCTGTACGGCATTGATGGCGGCATCTGCCCCAACGCTGGTCCCGCCGACAGGAATCGAACCTGTATTTGCCGCTTAGGAGGCAGCCGTTCTATCCATTGAACTACGGCGAGATAGGGGCAAGTGGGGTGAACTTGCCGCAAATGGGTCAGCTTATCATGCCCGAACGATGTGCAGCGCAGCGGGGCATTTGACGATCGGCGCCCTCGCCCGTGCCGCGGGGGTGCATGTGGAAACCATCCGCTTTTACCAGCGCCGCGGGCTGCTGGTGCCGCCGCCGCGTGTGCAGGGCGGATTCCGCCACTATGGCGCACAGGACCTGGCGCGGTTGCGGTTCATCAGGTCGGCGCAGCGCCTGGGGTTCAGCCTGGACGAAGTGGCTGAATTGCTGCAGCTCGACGACGGCCTGCACTGCCCGCAGGCCAGCGCGCTGGGCGCGCGCAAACTGGCTGACGTGCGCCAGCGTATTGCCGATTTGCAGCGCATCGAGTCGGCCCTCGCGGATATGCTGCTCGCCTGCTCCGGCAATCCGCAGGCGGCATCCTGCCCGCTGATCGCCGCACTGCATACGGCGCCAGACTGACTCCCTGCAGCTCCGCAGATCAATTCCCTGTTTGTGTCGCAGAAATTGCGCGGACGGGATTGACTCCGTACTCATGTACGGCCTTATCGTGCCGCCGTGTGCATTCAGCGGAGTCTGTCATGTCGCAAACCCAATCTTCCCGCGGGCGCGGTGCGCTTGCCGCCAGCGCCGTGGCGGCGATTGCCGCCTCCACCTGCTGCCTTGGGCCCTTGCTGTTGCTTTCGCTGGGCATCAGCGGTGCATGGATCGGCAACCTTACCCTGCTCGAACCTTACCGTCCGCTGTTCCTCGGCGTGGCGCTGCTGGCGTTGTTTTTCGCCAGGCGACGGCTGTGGCGGCCTGCGGCGGCGTGCAGGCCCGGTGAGGTCTGCGCCCTGCCGCGGGTGAGCGCGGCGTACAAGCTGCTGTTCTGGCTGGTAGCGGCGCTCGTTCTCGTAGCGCTGACCTTCCCCTATGTCGCTCCCTGGTTTTATTGAATTGAAAGGATCTGCCATGAAACAACTCGTCTTGACCCTGGCCGTGCTCGCTGCTGGCAGCGCACCCGTCTGGGCGGCGGAGCAAACCGTGACGCTGGACATACCGGGCATGACCTGTGGCGTCTGCCCGATCACCGTGCACAAGGCGCTGATGGCTGTGCCAGGGGTGAAAGACGTTCGTGTCGACGAGGCGAAAAAAAACGCCGCCGTGACGTTCGACGACAGCAAGACCTCGGTGCAGGCACTGATCAGCGCGACCACCGACGCCGGCTATCCTTCGACCGTGTCGCATTGAGGACGTGGGAATGGCTGCCAATCCGCCTTCCATCGCCGTGGATCTCGCCATCGGCGGCATGACCTGCCCGTCCTGCGCCACGCACCTGCAGGCCGCGCTCGCCGCGGTGCCCGGAGTGCAGAGCGCGCAGGTGCAATACCCCGTGGCACGTGCGCGGGTGCAGACCGACCCACAGGTGGCGGTGAGCGCCCTGATCGCTGCCGTCACCGGCGTGGGGTATACGGCGCGGTTGCAGGCTGAAGCGGGTGACGCGCCGTCTGGTCCCCAACCGGCAGCCGAGGGGGGGCTGCGCGTGGCCATCATCGGCAGCGGCGCGGCGGCGGTGGCGGCGGCGATCGAGGCGGCAGGGCGCGGCGCACGGGTGACGCTGGTCGAACGGGGCACGCTGGGCGGCACCTGCGTCAATGTTGGCTGCGTTCCCTCCAAACTATTCATCCGCGCCGCCGACATCGCGCACCTGCGCCGCACCAGCGCGTTCGATGCCGGCATTTCGCCCTGTACGCCGTCGATCGACCGCGCCCGCCTGTTGGCGCAACAGCAGGCGCTGGTCGAACAGCTGCGCGCGGCCAAATACCAGAACGTGCTCGCCAGCCATCCTGCCATCACCCTGCTGCGCGGCCACGCGTGGTTCGCCGACGCGCAGACGCTGCGCGTCGCACTGGCCGACGGCAGCGAACAGAACGTGCGGTTCGACCGCTGTCTCATCGCCACCGGCGCGCGTCCGGCAGTGGCGCCGCTACCCGGTCTGGACGGCACGCCATACTGGACCTCCACCGAAGCGCTGGCCAGTGCGCAAATCCCGCCGCGGCTTGCGGTGATCGGTGGTTCGGTGATTGCCGTCGAACTCGCGCAGGCCTTCGCCCGGCTGGGCAGCCGTGTCACCATGCTGGCGCGCAGCACCCTGCTGTCGGCGGAAGATCCGGCCTTGGGCGAGGTGCTGGCGGCGGTTTTTGCCGCCGAAGGCATCGACGTGCGCTTGCACACCGTGGCCGACCATGTGCGCTACGACGGCGGCGAATTCGTCCTGTCCATCCCCGGTGGCGAGGTGCGTGCCGACCGCCTGCTGCTGGCGACCGGTCGCGTGCCGAATACCGATGCTCTGGGGCTTGAGGCGTTGGGCGTGTCCCGCGATGCGCGCGGCGCCATCGTCGTCGACGACATGCTGCGCACCAGCGTGCCGCAGATTTACGCCGCCGGCGACTGCACCCACTTGCCGCAGTTCGTCTACGTTGCCGCTGCAGCGGGCACCCGCGCCGCGCGCAACATGACCGGCGGGCAGGCCCGCCTGGACCTCTCGGCCATGCCCGCCGTGGTGTTCACCGACCCACAGGTGGCCAGCGTCGGGTTGAGCGAGGCACAGGCGCGCCATGCCGGCAGGGCGGTGGACACGCGCGTGCTCACACTGGACAACCTGCCGCGCGCGTTGGTGAATTTCGACACCCGCGGACTGGTCAAAATCGTCGCCGAAGCCGCAAGCGGCCGTCTGCTCGGCGTGCAGGCCGTAGCGGCGCAGGCCGGCGAGCTCATCCAGACTGCTGCACTGGCGCTGCGCGCGGGCATGACCGTGACCGATCTGGCCGATGCCCTATTCCCTTACCTGACCACGGTGGAAGCGCTCAAACTGGCGGCGCAGACCTTTCGCCGTGATGTCAGTCAATTGTCCTGCTGCGCTGGATAGATTGCTGGGGGTCAGGTCTAGAACGGTAGCAAATTGCACCGAAAATGCTACGAGGCTAGACCTGACCCCAATCGCGTGACCCCAATCGCGCACGAAGTCGCGCGGCGATGGCGTCGCGTGTTTGTTCCGCCAGCGTGCGCCGGTTGGTCGATTGCAGCGGAGGCAGGTAATGGAGTTCGACGCGCAGCCGGGGTGCGGCGCAGATGCGCCACAGGCTGCCGACCATGGTTTCGTCGCCCACGTAGGCGGCAGCACGGCAGTAGCGCTGGCTGGCGCGGTCGGCGTAAAACACCAGCACGGGTTGGACCGGTGTCGTGCCCTGGCTGCTGCAGGCGGCCTGAAACAGGTTGGCGTGAAACGGCAGTACGTCCAGACCGGTGCTGGTCGTGCCTTCGGGAAACACGCCGACGTGATCGCCCTGTTGCAGGCACTGCGCCATCTGGTGGATGACGCGCACCACGTCCTGCGCCCGCTGGCGTTCGATGAACAGCGTGCCCACGCCCTGCACGAGCGGGCCGATCAGCGGCCACCGCGCGGCCTCGGCCTTGGAGACGAAGCGCACCGGCTGTACCGCATTGATGGCAAAAATGTCCAGCCAAGAGACATGGTTGGCGACGACCAGCGACGGGCTGGTCAGCGGCGTGCCGCTGACGTGCAGCTCGATTCCGCTCAGCCGCAGCAATTGCGCCGACCAGTCGCGGATGCGCTGCGTGCGTCCGGCGGCGTCGAGTCGTGGAAATTCGCGTGTGACGATGCGCTGGCCACGCAGCGCGTGCGCGCTCAGCCGGCTCAGCCGGGCGCCAAAACGCAGCGGTGCGCTGACTCGGCGCAGCAGGGGTGCCCGTGGGTTGGCCGACTGCGGTGTGCCGTCGGGCATGACGCCATGCTCGACGTCTGCCGCGGCGCCGGTCTGCGGCCCGCCGGATGGCGCGTTGGCGGCGTCTGCCGCGGCGGGGTCGGAGCGCGGCGTCGGCCGCCGGGGCAGCGCGTTCATGCGGCTGCGGTGGCGGCCGAGTCGCTCCACACCACCCGGCCGTCGATCACGGTGTGACGCACGCGGCCTTGCAAATCGTGCTCGGCCAGCGGGGTGTGGCGGCTCTGGCTGTGCAGCGCCTCGGGTGTGGCGCGCCAGCGCGCCTGCGCATCGACCACGATGAGCTCGGCGGGCTCGCCTACGGCCAGACTGGCCGGGTGCAGGCCCGCGGCACGCGCGGCGCGGTGGCCGACGCAGCCCAGCGCATGCGCCAGCGGCAGCCCGCTGCTGGCGGCGAACTGCAGTGCGGCGGGCAGCAGCAGCTCCAGCCCGGTGGCGCCGGGAGCGGCGTCGGCGAAGGTCTGGGTTTTGTCGTCGCTGCTCACCGGGGTGTGGTCGGAGCACAGTGCGTCGATGGTGCCGTCGGCCAGCGCAGCACGCAGCGCGTCGCGGTCTCTGCCCTGGCGCAGCGGCGGGTCGAGCCGGGCGCGGGAGTCGAAGTAGCCGATGTCCAGATCGGTGAGCAACAGGTTGTTGATCGACACGTCGCAAGTCAGCGGCAGCCCTTCGGCCTTGGCCTGGCGCACGAGCTCCACGCCCTGACTGCTCGACAGTTTGCTGATGTGCACCGCGCAGCCGGTGGCGCGCATGAGGTCGAACACGGTGTGCAGCGCCACGGTTTCGGCGATCACCGGCACCCCCGCCAGCCCCAGGCGTTGGGCATACGCGCCGCTGGCGGCGATGCCGCCACGGCTGAGCGCCGCGTCCTTGGCGCGCAGCCAGACTTTGTAGCCGAAGGTGCTGGCGTATTGCATCGCGCTGTACAGCACTTTGGTGTCGGCGATCGGCGTATCGGCCTGCGACAGGCCGATGCAGCTGGCGCGGGTGAGCTCGGCCATTTCGCTCAGGCGCTCGCCCTGCAGCCCTTTGGTCAGCGCGCCCAGCGGATAGACGCGCGCGCTTTTGATGCGCCGTGCGCGCCAGCGCAGCATTTCCACCAGGCTGGGTTCGTCGAGCACCGGGTCGGTGTCGGGGGAGCACACCACACGGGTGACGCCGCCCACCAGCGCGGCGTGCAGTTCGGTGTCGAGCATGCCTTCATGCTCGTAGCCGGGCTCGCCCAGACGGGCGCACAGGTCGATCAGGCCCGGCAGCACCAGCAGGCCGCTGGCGTCGAGGATGTGGTCGGGGGAGAACCCCGCGGGTGCGCGGCCCACGGCGACGATGCGCTCGCCGACGATGGCCACGTCTCCCGTGGTGTCCAGGCCATGCAGCGGGTCGATCAGCCGGCCGCCCCGGATGAGGAGTTGGTTGCCGTTCATGCTCAATGCTCCGCCGAAGCGATGATGGACAGCACCGCCATGCGCACCGCGATGCCGAAACGCACCTGGTCGAGAATGACGCTGCGCGGGCCGTCGGCCACGGCGCTGTCGATTTCCACGCCGCGGTTGATCGGTCCGGGGTGCATGACGATGGCGTCGGGTTTGGCCAGCGCCAGCCGTTCCGCAGTCAGGCCGTAGGTCATGTTGAATTCGTGCGCCGAGGGCAGCAGCGCACCGCTCATGCGTTCGTTCTGCAGCCGCAGCATCATCACCACATCGGCGTCGCGCAGTCCTTCGGCCATGTCGTGGCAGACGCGCACGCCCATGTCGCGCAGGTCGCCCGGCACCAGGGTCTTGGGGCCGACGGCGCGCACCTCGGGAACGCCCAGGGTGGTCAGCGCGTGGATCGCCGAGCGCGCCACGCGCGAATGCACGATGTCGCCGACGATGGCCACGGTCAGGTTGCTGAAGTCGCCCTTGAAATGGCGGATGGTGTACATGTCGAGCAGACCCTGCGTCGGGTGGGCGTGGCGGCCGTCGCCGGCGTTGACCACGTGCACGTGCGGCGGGGTGTGCTGCGCGATGAGAAACGGCGCACCGCTGTCGGCGTGACGCACGACGAAAATGTCGGCGTCCATCGCCTCCAGGTTGGCGATGGTGTCGAGCAGGCTTTCTCCCTTGCTCGTGCTGGAGCGCTGGATGTCGAGGTTGAACACGTCGGCAGACAGCCGCTGCGCGGCGATTTCGAACGTGGTGCGGGTGCGCGTGCTGTTTTCGAAAAACAGGTTGAAC
>JAJZAQ010000017.1 GCA_021799355.1 Pseudomonadota bacterium | reverse complement strand
CCGCGGCTGCACGCTGCGGCACGAAGGTGCCCGGCTCGGGCGGCAGATCCTGCAGCACGGCCTGCACCAGGTAGCGCGGGCGGCCGCGCACCTGCTCGTAGATCCGGCCGATGTATTCGCCCAGCAGGCCGATGCTGAACAGCACCACGCCGAGCAGGAAAAACGTGATGGCAAACAGCGTGAACACGCCCTGCACCTGCGCGCCCTCGACGAAGCGCTGCACCATCAGGTAGAGAAACAGCGCGCCGGAGGCCAGCGATAGCAGGATGCCGGAATACGACATGAGCTGCAGCGGCACCAGCGAAAAGCCGGTGACCAGGTCGAAATTCAGGCGGATGAGCTTGAACAGCGAGTACTTCGACTCGCCGGCCTGGCGTTCCTCGTGCGCCACCTCGATTTCTGTGGGGTTGAGCGCAAAGGTGTAGGCCAGCGCCGGGACGAAGGTATTGGCCTCGGTGCAGCGGTTGACGGTATCGACCACATGACGGGCGTAGGCGCGCAGCATGCAGCCCTGGTCGGTCATGCGCACGCTGGTGATTTTTTCCCGCGTCCAGTTCATCAGCCGGCTGGCGTTGCGGCGAAACCAGCTGTCCTGCCGCAAGCGGCGGATGCTGCCGACGTAGTCATAGCCCTCGCGCATCTTGGCGACGAGTTTGCCGATTTCTTCCGGCGGGTTTTGCAGATCGGCGTCGAGGGTGACGACGATGTCGCCGCGCGTTTGCTCGAACCCGGCGAGGATGGCCATGTGCTGGCCGTAATTGCCGTTGAACAGCACGACGCGGGTGACGTCCGGTCGTTGCCGCTGCTGCGCGGCGAGCAAGCCGGCAGAACGGTCGCGGCTGCCATCGTTGACAAAGATGATTTCGTACGGCTCGCCCAGCGCGTCCAGCGCCGGGTAGAGGCGGGCGAACAGGGCGGCCAGTCCGGCTTCTTCGTTGTACACCGGGATGACCACCGACAGACTGGGGTGGGGATGCAAACTCATAGACCGAATTGTCGCAGCACGGCGTCGAGGGCGTCAGTCACCCGGGTCACGTCGCTGTCGCGCATCGCCGGGAACAGCGGCAGGGTGAGGATGGACGCGCCGACGCGCTCGGCGTGCGGAAAATCCCCGGGCTTGAAGCCGCGCGCGCGGTACAGCGCAAACAGATGGATCGGCGGATAGTGCACCCCGGTGACGATGCCGCGGTCTTTCAGCGCCTGCATCACCTCGGCGCGGCGCAGTTGCGGCGGCAGCACGATCTGGAACATATGCCAGTTGCTCTGCTCCAGGTCGCGCGGCGGCAGCTGCACGCCGCGCTCAGATAGCGCGATGGCTGCCAGCGCGTCAAAGTACAGCGCCGCCAGCTCGGCGCGGCGGGCGTTGAACGCCGGCAGCCGCTGCAACTGCCCCCAGCCGACGCGCGCGGCCACGTCGGTGAGGTTGGACTTGCCGCCGAGCACGTCGACATCCATGCCGTCCAGGCCGCTGCGCTGCACACCCTGCAGCCGCAGCCGGCGCGCCAGATCCACGTCGGAGTCCGGCGGCAGCGCCAGGCAGCCGCCTTCGATCGACGTGATGTTTTTGTTCGGGTGAAAGCTGAACGAAGCGAAGTCGCCAAAGCTGCCGACGCGCTTGCCGCGCCAGAGGCTGCCGATGGCCTGCGCCGCGTCTTCGATCACCCGCAGCCCGTGGCGCTGGGCGATCGCGTATATCGCGTCGAGATCGCACGGCAGCCCGGCCAGGTGCACCGGCAGCAGCGCCTTGGTGCGCGGGGTGATCGCGGCTTCGATGCGGGACGCATCGATGTTGCGCGTGACCGGGTCGATGTCGACGAACACCGGCGTCGCACCAACCGCGAGAATGACATTGGCGGTGGCCACCCAGGACAGCGGGGTGGTGATGACCTCGTCACCGGGACCGATGCCCAGCAGCCGCAGCGCGATTTCCATGGTCACCGTGCCCGAGCTGTAGGTCAGCACCGGGCGGCCGCCGAAGTAATCACTCAACGCCTGCTCGAAGCGCGTGTTCCACGGCCCGGTGGTGATCCAGCCGCTGCGCAGCACTTCGGCGACGCCGGCGATCGTTTCCTCGTCGATGTCCGGGCGGGTGAAGGGAAGGATGTCGTTTTCGGTCATGAGGGCGATCAGGCGCGGGCGACGACGACCACGCCGATGATGATGATGGCAATGCCGATGAGCTTCTGCGCGGTCAGCGCCTCGCCGAACAGCCACCACGCGGCAAACGCGGTGACCACATAGCCCAGCGACAGCATCGGGTAAGCGATAGACACCTGCACGCGGGTGAGCGCCAGGATCCACACCACCACCGACACCGCGTAACACGCGAGCCCGAGCAGGATCTGCCACTGCAGCGCGAAGTGCAGCCCGGCGTGCCAGATATTCGCCAGGGTGAACTGGAACCGCCCGGCGGTTTCCGCCCCCGATTTGATGAGCAGCTGCGCCGCCGCGTTGAGCAGCACACCGGTGAGCACCAGGGCGAACGCCACGGCGCTCATCGCGTGGCTCCATCCACGGGGACGGTGAGCGCAGCGCCCGCGTTCCACGCCGCGGGCAGTCGTGCCTCGGCAGCGCGTGCCGCAGCACCGTAGTCCTGCCCCGGTTTGGCGATGACGACGAAGCGGGACGAGCGGTAGATCACCGTCATCGGCAGATGCAGCGCCTGCAGCGCGGGCAGGTTCGACGGTGGCAGCAGTGCCAGGGGCAGGGTGTCAGCCCGCCAGCGTCTGGCGAACTCGGCGTCGCTGGGTACCCACAGTCCCGGTTGCTGGGTGATGCCAAAGTGCAGCTCGCCCTCGTATCCGACCAGGGTGACCGTGCGGTTCAGATAAAACGGCAGGGTCTGGTCGTAGGTACCGACGGTGTAGAACGGCTGGCCGGGGTGCAGCCACGGCCGGATGGCCTGCACCACGTCCTTGGTCGACGCCGTGCGCCCAAGGATTTGAAACTGCTGGATGCCCAGCGAAAAGCCCAGCGTCATGGCAATGGCCGTGGTCAGCACCGCCGCGCTGCGACGCCCGCGCGCTTCCCACCACCACGCCAACAGCCCGCCGCCCAGCGCGAGCACGGCGGTCACCTCCAGCCACCAGCCGAAGCGCTGGTACAGCGCGCCAGGGGTGATGGCGTTGCCCAAGCGGTACAACTGGGTGAAGCCGATCACCGCCGCCAGCCCCAGGATGGCGAGCAAAGCGAACTGCCAGCGCAGCGCGCGCCGCGGCGCACGGTCCAGATAGCTGGCGATGAGCAGCGCCACCGCCGGAAAAATCGGCAGGATGTACGACGGCAGCTTGGATTTGGAAATGCTGAAAAACGCAAAAATGAACACGGCCCAGATCAGCAGCAGCGCGTGCGCGTGCAGCCTGCGCCCCGACGACGTGCCGAACGCGGCACCACGCAATGCGGGCTGGAACGCGCTGCTCCACAGCGCCGGGATCAGGCTGCCCAGCCAGGGCAGCACACCCAGGATCAGGATGGGAAAAAAGTACCACCACGGCCCGGGGCGCTTGAGTTCGTCGGTGAGAAACCGGGTGAACTGCTGGTAGATGAAAAAGTAATGGAAAAACTCGGGGTTGCGCAGTTGCACCCAGACGAACCAGGGCGCGGCGATGGCGAGAAAAATCACCAGCCCGCTGACGATGGACAGCCGCGTCCACAGCGCCCAGTCGCGGTAGATCAGGGTATAGAGCACCAGCGTGGCACCGGGCAGCAAAATGCCGATCAGCCCCTTGGACAGCACGGCCAGCGCCATGAACGCCCAGCACGCCCACATCCACCAGCGCGTCTGCGTCCGGTTGGCATCGGGTCGCTGCGCGAGCAGAAACGCCATCAGACTCGCCGACATGGTCGCCGCCGTGCCCATGTCCAGCGTGTTGATGTGGCTCATCGCGTTCCAGTAGAACATGCTGGCCAGCACCGCCGCGGCAAAAATGCCGGTGCGGCGGTTGAACAGCCGCGTCCCCGCCCAGCCGGTGAACAGCAATGCCAGCAGCCCGGTCAGACCGGTCCACAACCGCGCCTGCCATTGGCCGATGCCGAACAGCTCGTACGTCGCGGCGGTCGCCCAGTACTGCAGCGGCGGCTTTTCAAAGTATTTGAATCCGTCCAGACGCGGCGTGACCCAGTCGCCGCTGGCCACCATTTCCCGCGGAATTTCGGCGTAGCGGCCTTCGTCGGTCGGCACCAGATCGCGCCAGCCCAGGGTGCCGAGCCAAATGACGGCCAGCACGATGAACAACGCCCAGACCAGACCGCGACCGGGGCCGGAATCGGCAGAGGCAAAATCGGCAGACGATGACGACATGAAGACGGCGGCAAAGGGGCTGCTGCGGCGCAGCGATCGAGGGATAACCGAGCATGGTAGCGGGCGAAGGCTTGCAGCGGACTGAGAGCCGCGGTGCAATGGGATTTTTTCTCCGGGGAGACGACGCATGAGCTGGCCGACGCACACGGTGACCAACCAGGCACCGCCCTTGCAGGACTACAACCTGTACACCGCCGATGCCGCGCTGCAGGAGGCCGTGGTGCGCGGCGGCGCGGCTTGGGCGCACGCCGCCCTGGTGGAGCATGGTGCCGAGCTGGGCACGGCAGCCAGCTACGCCCGCGGGCGGTTGGCCAATGTCTGCCCGCCGACGTTGCAGGCGTTCGACGCGCGCGGCTTCCGCCGCGACCAGATCGAATTCCACCCCGCCTGGCACGAGCTGATGGCTGGTATCGCCCGCCGTGGCCTGCACACCGGGCCCTGGGCGCAACCGCGGCCCGGCGCCCACGTGGCGCGCGCGGCGGGTTTCATTTTGCAGACGCAGATCGAAGCCGGGTCGATGTGTCCGACGACCATGACCTACGGCGCGATCCCGGCGCTGTCGCGCGACGCGATGCTGGCGCGCGACTGGCTGCCCACGCTGCTGCGCCCCGAATACGACCCGCGCGACCTGCCGTTTCCCGAGAAGCAGGGCGGGCTGATCGGCATGGGCATGACGGAAAAACAGGGGGGGTCGGACCTGCGCAGCAACACCACCCGCGCCGAAGCCGATGGCGCGGGCGGCTACCGTCTGACCGGGCATAAATGGTTCTTCTCCGCACCGCAATGCGACGCCCACCTCGTGCTGGCGCAGGCCCCCGGCGGGCTGAGCTGTTTTTTCGTGCCGCGTTGGGCGCCCGACGGCAGCAAAAACCCGGTTCTCATCCAGCGGCTCAAGGACAAGCTCGGCAACCGTTCCAATGCCTCGTCGGAAGTCGAGTTCGACGCCGCCTGGGGGCATCTGCTCGGCGAGGAAGGACGCGGCATCCCCACCATTCTGGAAATGGGCACGTATACCCGCCTCGACTGCGTGCTGGGCACCACCGGGTTGATGCGCCAGGCGCTGAGCCAAGCGATGCATTACGCGCGGCACCGCCTGGCATTCGGCGCTGCGCTGGCCGATCAGCCGCTGATGCGCAATGTGCTGGCCGACATGGCGCTCGAAGTCGAGGCGGCAATCGCGCTGGCGATGCGGCTGGCGCAGGCGTTCGACGCGCAACACGACGAGGCGCAGTCGCTGCTGCGCCGGCTGCTCACCCCGGCGGCCAAATTCCGCATTTGCAAACGCGGCGCCGAGCTGGCGGCCGAAGCGATGGAAGTGCTGGGCGGCAACGGTTACGTCGAAGACGATGTGCAGGCGCGCATCTACCGTGAAATGCCGGTGAACTCGATCTGGGAGGGATCGGGCAACGTCATGTGCCTGGACGTGCTGCGTGCACTGGGCAAAACCCCGCGCACGGCGGACGCCTTGTTCGCCGAGCTCGCCCCGGCGCAGGGAAAAAATGCGCATTTCGATGCGCACGTGCAGCGCCTGGCTGCCGCTTTGCGCGACCCCGACGCGCTGCAGGCACGCGCGCGGACGCTGACGCACGATCTGGTGCTGGCGGTGCAGGCGGCGCTGCTGCTGCGCCACGCCCCCGAGCCGGTGGCGCAGGCGTTCTGCACGTCACGACTGGGAGGGCAGTGGGGCGGCGGATTGGGCACGCTGGCGCCAAGTACCGACGTGGATATCCTGCTGCGCCGCGCCCAGCCGCTGAACGGGCGTTAATTGATGATGCGGAATTTGATGGGCACCAGCACCCAGGAGGTGATCGCCTGACCGTTTCGCGTGGCAGCGACGAAACGCCAGCGCTCCACCGTGGTGATCGCCGCCTCGTCCAGCCGCGGGTAGCCGGTGGAGGACAGCAGCTTGACCTGCAGTGCCCGGCCGTCGGGGCCGACCTGGACCTTGAGCAGCGCCGTCCCTTCCTCGCCGAGCTGACGCGACAGCCGGGGGTAGGGCGGTGGCGGGTTGTCGAGATAGTCGGCGGTGTACGACGCAGCGGTCTCCGCCACAGGCGTGTGTGCGGGTGCGGCGGAAGCCTCGACGGCCACAGGCGCCGCATGGCCGCCGGTCGTGGTCGCGGGAGCAGGCGGGGGTGGCGTGGCCGATGCTGCGGGCGCCGGCGCGGCGGCAGCGTCGGCCTGCCCGCTGGCCGCAGGCGATTGCGGGGTGGTTGCGTTGCGCGGAGCCGGCGTCGGTGGCGGCGACGCGGCGGCCAGGCGCGGCGGGGGATGCACGCGCGCGGGCACAGGCGGCGTTTCCGGCCTGGATGGGTGAGCCGGGTGGGCAGGCCGGGCGCGGGGCGCAGCCGTGGGCCGCGGGGGCGCAGCGGCGGGAGGCTGCACGGCAGGTGGCGGCGACGCAGCGTCGAGCTGCACCCATTGCACCGACGTTTGGGACTGCATCTGGGCAGTGGTGGGGGAATGGGCCAGCCACACCAGCACGAGGCCGTGCGCAGCGAGCACGGCGAACGCAATCGCTAAGAAGGTCAACGGGCGGGGAAACGGCGGCGGGGAACTCATCGGCTGTCGAACCGGCGGCGCTTTGCCGCCGGCGGCGTGAATATAATCCGACGCATTTGTGCGCCTGTTGCATTGCCGCGCCGCGGCGAGCATCCAAAGGAGCGCAGCGGGCGGAGATGGCGGCAGATGCCGGCCCGTCGCGTCTGCGTTCTAAGCCGCTTTCGGGCGGCAATCCGTGTCCATCCATCCGGGCGCTCACCGGAGAAATTTGATGTTGCCCAAGCTGCCCCAAGCCGTCCTGGTTCTCGCCGACGGCTCGATTTTTCGTGGACTGTCGATTGGTGCAACCGGGCAGACCGTCGGCGAGGTGGTGTTCAACACCGCGATGACCGGGTATCAGGAAATCCTCACCGACCCGAGCTATTGTCGCCAGATCGTCACCCTGACCTATCCGCACATCGGCAACGTCGGTGTCAACCCGCAGGATGTCGAGGCCGACAGGGTGCACGCCGCCGGGCTGATCGTCAAGGATTTGCCTTTGCAGGCCTCGAACTTCCGCAGCACGCAACGCCTCGACGCCTACCTGCGCGACAGCGGCACCGTGGCCATTGCCGGCATCGACACCCGCAGGCTCACCCGGCTGCTGCGCACCCACGGGGCGCAAAGCGGCTGCATCATCGCGCTGCCGCCGGGGCAGGACGTCAGCGACGAGGTCATCCAGACCGCACGCGATGCGGCGCGGGGTTTTCCCGGGCTGGCCGGACTCGATCTGGCCAAGGTCGTGTCCACCCCCATGCCGTATGCCTGGAGCCAGACCGACTGGTCGCTGCAAGACGGCTATGGCGAACTGACCAATCCGCAGCGGCATGTCGTGGCCTACGACTTCGGCGTGAAGTTCAACATTCTGCGGCTGTTGGCCAGCCGTGGCTGCCGCGTGACCGTGGTGCCCGCGCAGACCCCGGCGCGCGAAGTGCTGGCGATGCGGCCCGACGGTGTGTTTCTGTCCAACGGCCCGGGCGACCCGGAACCGTGTGATTACGCCATTGCCGCCACCCAGCACATCATCGCCGCGGGCGTGCCCACCTTCGGCATCTGCCTTGGGCACCAGATCATGGGACTGGCCGCCGGAGGCAAGAGCTTCAAAATGAAATTCGGTCACCACGGCGCCAACCATCCGGTGAAAGATCTGGATAGTGGCCGCGTCTCGATCACCAGCCAGAACCACGGTTTCGCCGTCGATGCCGCCAGCCTGCCCGACAGCGTGCGCATCACCCACGTGTCGCTGTTCGACGGCACGCTGCAGGGCTTTGCGTGGAAGGACAAACCGGCGTTCTGCTTTCAGGGCCACCCCGAGGCCAGCCCGGGGCCGCACGACATCGGCTACCTGTTCGACCGCTTCGTCGGCATGATCGACCGCGCCTGAGACGGATGGGGATCAGATGTTCGGCGTGATCAATCTGTGGACGTATGTCATCGGGGTGATTTTCATCGTCCTGCTACCGGGGCCGAACTCGCTGTACGTGCTCAGTGTTGCCGCGCAGCGCGGCGTGCGCGCCGGCTACCGCGGCGCCTTTGGCGTGTTTTTGGGCGATACCGTGCTCATGGTGCTGGCGGCTGCCGGTGCCGCCTCGCTGCTCGAAACCAATTTGACGCTGTACCACCTCGTGCAGGCCGCCGGGGCGCTCTATCTCGGCTGGCTCGGCGTGCAGATGCTGCGCGCGGCGTGGAAGCGCTGGCACACCCGCGACACCGGGTTGCACGCGCATGGGCCGGTTGCGCACGCGGCAGCGGCACAGCACACCAAACGGCTGGACAACCCGTTTCGCAAAGCGCTGTTCATCAGCCTGCTCAACCCCAAGGCGATTCTGTTTTTCGTGTCGTTTTTCATCCAGTTCGTCGATCCGCACTATCCGCACCCGGCGCTGTCGTTTCTGCTGCTGGGCATCATCGTGCAGTTTTTCAGCGCGCTGTACCTGTCGGTACTGATTTTTGGCGGTTCACGCGTGGCCGATGCGTTTCGCCGCAGACGGCGCTTGTCCGCATTGACCATGGGGCTGACCGGCACGGGATTTTTTGGCTTCGGCGTCAAACTCGCGCTGGCGGCGACGGCCAGGACCCATTGACACTATATAGAACCCATCATTTTTTGAGACTCGCCCATGCCCAAGCGCAGCGACATCCACAGCATCCTCATCATCGGCGCCGGGCCGATCGTCATCGGCCAGGCCTGCGAGTTCGACTACTCGGGCGCGCAGGCGTGCAAGGCGCTGCGCGAGGAGGGCTACAAGGTCATTCTGGTCAACAGCAACCCGGCGACCATCATGACCGACCCGGAAACGGCCGACGTCACCTACATCGAGCCGATCACCTGGCAGGTGGTCGAGACCATCATCGACAAGGAGCGGCCCGACGCCATTCTGCCGACCATGGGCGGGCAGACCGCGCTGAACTGCGCGCTCGACCTGCACCGCAACGGCGTGCTTGCCAAGTACGGCGTGGAGCTGATCGGCGCCAGGCCCGAGGCCATCGACATGGCCGAAGACCGGCAAAAGTTCAAGGACGCGATGACGCGCATCGGCCTGGAATCCGCCCGCTCGGGTGTGGCGCACAGCTTGGACGAAGCCTGGGGCGTGCAAAAGCGCATCGGCTTTCCGGTGATCATCCGCCCGAGCTTCACCCTGGGCGGTACCGGCGGGGGCATTGCCTACAACCCGGAGGAGTTCGAGACCATCTGCAAACGCGGACTCGAAGCGTCGCCGACGTCAGAGCTGCTGATCGAGGAATCGCTGATCGGCTGGAAAGAGTTCGAGATGGAGGTGGTGCGCGACAAGGCCGACAACTGCATCATCGTCTGCTCGATCGAAAACCTCGACCCGATGGGAGTGCACACCGGCGACTCCATCACCGTCGCCCCGGCGCAGACGCTGACCGACAAGGAATACCAGGTGATGCGCGACGCCAGCATTGCGGTGCTGCGCGAAATCGGCGTCGATACCGGCGGCTCCAACGTGCAGTTCGCGGTGAATCCGCGCGACGGGCGGCTGATCGTGATCGAAATGAACCCGCGGGTGTCGCGCTCGTCGGCACTGGCATCCAAGGCCACGGGGTTCCCGATCGCCAAGATCGCCGCCAAACTCGCGGTGGGCTACACCCTGGACGAACTGCGCAACGACATCACCGGCGGCGTCACCCCGGCATCGTTCGAGCCGACCATCGATTACGTCGTGACCAAGGTGCCGCGGTTTGCGTTCGAGAAATTCCCGCAGGCCGACTCGCGGCTGACCACGCAGATGAAATCGGTCGGCGAGGTCATGGCCATCGGCCGCACGTTCCAGGAGAGCTTTCAGAAAGCGCTGCGCGGGCTGGAAGTCGGTGTCGACGGCATGAACGAAAAAACCCAGGACCGCGAGGTGCTGGAAAAAGAGCTGGGCGAGCCGGGGCCGGAGCGCATCTGGTACGTGGGTGATGCGTTTGCGCAGGGCATGAGCCTGGACGAGGTGCACCAGCTGACCAAAATCGACCCGTGGTTTCTGGCGCAGATCCAGGACATCGTGCGCACCGAGTTGTGGCTGGAGCGCGAGTGCAAGCTGTCCACGCTGGACCGCGACACCTTGTGGCGCCTGAAGCAAATGGGCTTTTCCGACCGGCGGCTGGCCAAGCTGCTGCACACCAGCGAACAGGCGGTGCGCGAGCGGCGGCGGCAGTTCGGCGTGCGCCCGGTGTACAAGCGCGTGGACACCTGTGCGGCCGAGTTCGCCACGCAGACTGCCTACCTGTACTCGACCTACGACGAGGAATGCGAGGCCGAGCCGACCGACCGCAAGAAAATCATGGTGCTCGGCGGCGGGCCCAACCGCATCGGCCAGGGCATCGAGTTCGATTACTGCTGCGTGCATGCGGCGCTCGCGCTGCGCGAAGACGGGTTCGAAACCATCATGGTCAACTGCAACCCGGAGACCGTCTCGACCGACTACGACACCTCCGACCGGCTGTACTTCGAGCCGCTGACCCTCGAGGACGTGCTCGAGATCGTCGACAAGGAAAAGCCGGCCGGGGTGATCGTGCAGTATGGCGGGCAAACCCCGCTGAAGCTCGCGCTCGATCTGGAAGCCAACGGCGTGCCCATCATCGGCACCAGCCCGGACATGATCGACATGGCCGAAGACCGCGAGCGCTTTCAGCACCTGGTCAACGACCTCGGGCTGCTGCAGCCGCCCAACCGCACCGCGCGCAGTGAGGGCGAGGCGCTGGCCCGCGCCGAGGAAATCGGCTACCCGTTGGTCGTGCGCCCGAGCTACGTGCTGGGCGGGCGGGCGATGGAAATCGTGCACGAGCAGCGCGATCTGGAGCGCTACATGCGCGAGGCGGTGAAGGTGAGCAATGATTCGCCGGTGCTGCTCGACCGCTTTCTCAACGACGCGATCGAGTGCGACGTCGACGCCATCTGCGACGGCCAGCAGGTGTTCATCGGCGGGGTGATGGAACACATCGAACAGGCCGGGGTGCACTCGGGCGACTCGGCCTGCTCGCTGCCGGTGTATTCGCTGTCGGCGGCCACCGTTGCCCGCATCAAGGAGCAGACGGTCAAGCTCGCCCGCGGGCTGAACGTGGTCGGGCTGATGAACGTGCAGTTCGCCATCCAGCAGCAGGACGGTGAAGACCGCATCTACCTGCTCGAAGTCAACCCGCGCGCCAGCCGCACCGTGCCTTACGTATCCAAGGCCACCGGCTTGCAGCTGGCCAAGATTGCCGCGCGCTGCATGGTCGGCCAGACGCTGGCGCAGCAGGGCGTCACCCGCGAGGTCACGCCGCCGTATTACTGTGTCAAGGAAGCGGTGTTCCCGTTCAACAAATTCCCCGGGGTCGACCCTATCCTTGGCCCGGAGATGAAGTCCACCGGCGAGGTCATGGGTGTGGGCCGCACGTTCGGCGAGGCGTTCGTCAAATCGCAGCTTGCCGCCGGAACCCGGCTGCCTGACCCGCGCGCCGGCGGCAAGGTGTTTCTGTCGGTCAAGCAGAGCGACAAGCCTGACGCCGTGGACATCGCCCGCCAGCTCGTCGCAATGGGTTTCGGCGTCGTTGCCACCCGCGGTACCGCCGCGGCGATTGCGGCAGCGGATGTGCCGGTGCAGGTGATCAACAAAGTCACCGAGGGGCGGCCGAATATCGTCGACATGATCAAAAACAACGACATCGTTCTGGTCATCAACACGGTCGAGGAACGGCGCAACGCCATTGCCGACTCGCGTGCCATCCGCACTTCGGCGTTGGCCGCACGGGTGACGACCTACACCACTATCTCCGGCGCACTGGCTGCGGTGCAGGGGATGAAGGAGCTGCAGAAAATCGCGGTTTATCCGCTGCAGTCCTTCACATCCGCGTAAAATCGGCTTTATCGGAGCACCGCAGCGCACTGGGCTGCGGTGCTCGTTTTTTTCCTGCTTCAACGGAGGCCCCCTATGGCGACCCCCATGACGCGCAGAGGCGCGGAACAACTCAAGCAAGAGCTGCATCGGCTCAAAACCATCGAACGTCCGGCAGTGATCCAGGCCATCGCCGAGGCGCGGGCGCAGGGCGATCTGTCGGAAAACGCGGAATACGAGGCGGCACGTGACCGCCAGGGATTCATCGAGGGCCGTATCGCCGACATCGAAGGCAAGCTGGGTACGGCGCAAATCATCGATCCGAGCACGCTGCAGGCCGACGGCCGGGTGGTGTTCGGCGCCACGGTGGAACTGAGCGACGAATCCAGCGGCGAGCAGATCACCTACCAGATCGTCGGCGACGACGAAGCCGATCTCAAACAGGGCCGGATTTCGATCAATTCGCCCATTGCCCGTGCGCTCATCGGCAAAGAGGCCGGCGATGTCGCGCAGGTCGCCGCTCCCGGTGGCACGCGACATTACGAAATTCTCGCGGTGCACTACCGATGATGAACCGTCGATTGCGCTGGCTGCTCGCCGCACTGTGGCTGGGTGGGCTGGCCGGCGTCGGGCTGATCGGCGCGCCGGTTGCGTTTGCCACCGTCCCGGAAAAAATGCTCGCCGCGGCGGTGGCGAGCAAAGGCTTTTACCTCATGGCGATCGCCTCGATCGTGCTTGGCGTGGCCATCACCGTTCTCGAACGCTGGCGTGGCCCGACGGCCCGCATGGACGCCGATCAACTCCTGCCGCTGGCCGGGGTGTTTTTCGCCGTGCTCGGCGAATTCGGCGTCGTGCCGCACTTGCTGCAGGCTGCCGTCACCCATTCGCCCCAGGCAGGCCTGTGGCACGGCCTGGCCAGCCTGGTGTACGCGCTGCAGGCGTTGTGCGTCGCCGCCTACGTCTGGCGCTTGCCCGGGCGGGCGGACTGATGCGTCGCGGAGGTGACGCAGCCGCTGCGCTCAGGGGCGGGGCAGTTTTTTGATGCTGCTCAGGCGCGGTTTGGCGCGCTTGACCTTGCCGCTGGCCGTCAGCCGCTGGTTGCCCAGCAGGGTGACGCGCTTGACCTTGGCGCGGTGCGTCGGGCTGGACGACGGCACGACGACCTTGACCACCCGGGGGGATTTGCCGCGGCGCGGCGCGGCCTGCTCCTGCGCCGCCGGTTTCGGCCGGGGCCGGTAGATCACCAGCAGCTTGCCGATGGTCTGCACCGGGGCGGCGGCCAGCGTCTGGCAAATGGTCTGTAGGATGGTGCTGCGTTGTGCGGCATCGTCGCCGAACACGCGCACCTTGATCAGCTCGTGTGCCTTGAGCGCGCTGTCGATTTCCGCCATGTTCGCCGCGTTCAGCCCCTGCTCGCCAATGAGCACGACGGGCTTGAGGGCGTGGGCACGCGAGCGTAACGCGCTGCGCAATTGTGGGGTGAGTTCCAATGGAGTCATGAAAACTTTGGCGCACCAGCAGACAGGTCTGGCGCGTGGTCAAAAAGTGCTGGATTGTCGCTATTGTCCCTGAAGAACCCATGTCGAGTGCGAAAAAAAACAAATTCAGCAAAGCCTGGCTGCACGATCACGTCAACGATCCCTACGTCAGGCTGGCGCAGCGCGAGGGTTATCGCGCCCGCGCGGCGTACAAGCTCAAGGAAATCGATGAAGCCGAAGGCGTATTGCGCCCGGGGCAGATCGTCGTCGATCTGGGCAGCGCCCCGGGTTCGTGGTCACAGTACGCCCGCCAGCGCCTGATGCGCCACGGCGCCGTGCAGGGGATGATCGTCGCGCTGGACATGCTGCCGATGGAACCCGTGCCGGACGTGCATTTTTTGCAGGGCGATTTCCGCGAAGACGCGGTGGTGCAGGCACTCGAGCAGCAGCTGGGCGGACGAAAAGTCGACGTGGTGCTGTCGGACATGGCGCCGAATCTGACCGGCATCGCCTCGGCCGATGCCGCGCGCATCGAGCACTTGAGCGAACTCGCGCTCGAATTTGCGCAGCGCTGGCTGCAGCCACAGGGGACGATGGTGATCAAAACGTTCCATGGCAGCTATTACAGCCAGATCGTCCGCCGGTTCAAACTGACGTTCGAACAGGTCAAGGCGATCAAGCCCCAGGCATCGCGTGACAAATCGGCCGAAACCTTCCTTCTGGCGCGGAACCTCAAACACGGCCTTCCAGGCTGAAGGGTACGGCGTGGCAGCTTGTGATTTGTCAAATTCGATCAGATTGATGAATTCAATAGCCCATTGAGACGCATCGGAATTGGCCAATTGCCGTGACGGCGGGCTTGAAATGCCTAAAATGCCCCCACATGCGATGCAAGTCCGCTTGCCCTGTTTCTGGAGGTCGGTTTGAATAATCAGTGGTTTTCCAAAATTGCGATTTGGCTCGTGATCGGCTTGGTGCTGTTCACGGTGTTCAAACAGTTCGACCGTCCGCAGCAGGCTTCCGACGCGGTGAGCTACACCCAGTTCATGCAGGACGCCAAGGCAGGGCGGATCAAGAAAGTCATCGTGCACCAGAGCGGCGTGCTCGACGTGACCACGTCGGAGGGACGGCGCTTCAGCCTGACTTCGCCGGGCGATCTGTGGATGGTCGGCGACCTGGTGAAAGACGGGGTCGAAGTCATTGGCGCGCCGCGGCAGGAACAGTCCTTCCTCACGCAGATTTTCATTTCCTGGTTCCCGATGCTGTTGCTCATCGGCGTGTGGGTGTATTTCATGCGCCAGATGCAG
The DNA here is from genome assembly GCA_021799355.1 of Pseudomonadota bacterium. Taxonomy (GTDB): domain Bacteria; phylum Pseudomonadota; class Gammaproteobacteria; order Burkholderiales; family Burkholderiaceae_C; genus Thiomonas. The sequence goes on along the minus strand of JAJZAQ010000017.1, from coordinate 38,336 downwards.
GGTGGCGGCCGCGGAGGGGCGTTCAGTTTCGGTAAATCCAAGGCCCGCCTGCTCGACGAATCGAGCAATACCGTGACGTTTGCCGACGTCGCCGGCTGCGACGAGGCCAAGGAAGACGTCAAGGAACTGGTCGATTTTCTGCGTGATCCGCAAAAATTCCAGAAACTTGGCGGGCGCATTCCCCGCGGTGTGCTGCTCGTCGGTCCGCCCGGTACCGGCAAAACCCTGCTCGCCAAGAGCATCGCCGGTGAAGCCAAAGTGCCGTTTTTCACCATTTCCGGTTCGGACTTCGTCGAAATGTTTGTCGGCGTCGGTGCGTCGCGCGTGCGTGACATGTTCGAAAACGCGAAAAAGCACGCGCCCTGCATCATTTTTATCGACGAAATCGACGCCGTGGGCCGGCATCGCGGCGCAGGTCTGGGCGGCGGCAACGATGAACGCGAGCAGACGCTGAACCAGATGCTGGTGGAAATGGACGGCTTCGACACCAATCTTGGGGTGATCGTGATCGCCGCGACCAACCGCCCGGACATTCTCGACCCGGCCCTGCTGCGTCCGGGCCGTTTCGACCGCCAGGTTTACGTGACCTTGCCGGACATTCGGGGCCGCGAGCAGATTCTGCAGGTGCACATGCGCAAGATCCCCGTGGGCAGCGACATCCGCCCCGACATCCTCGCCCGGGGCACCCCGGGGTTCTCCGGCGCCGATCTGGCCAATCTGGTCAACGAGGCAGCGCTGTTTGCCGCGCGGCGTAACGCCCGCGTGGTGGAAATGGAGGATTTCGAACGCGCCAAAGACAAAATCATGATGGGCGCCGAGCGCAAGAACATGGTGATGCCCGAAGAGGAGCGGCGTAATACGGCGTATCACGAATCCGGCCATGCCCTGGTGGCGATGCTGTTGCCCAAAACCGATCCGGTGCACAAGGTGACGATCATCCCGCGCGGTCGGGCGCTGGGTGTGACCATGCAGCTGCCGGAAAACGACCGCTACAGCATGGACAAGGAGCGCATGCTCAACATGATTTCGGTGCTGTTCGGCGGGCGGATTGCCGAAGAGGTGTTCATGAACCAGATGACCACCGGGGCGAGCAACGATTTCGAGCGCGCCACGCAGTTGGCGCGCGACATGGTCACGCGCTATGGCATGACCGAATCGCTCGGCCCCATGGTTTACGCCGAGAACGAGGGTGAGGTCTTCCTTGGTCGTTCGATCACCAAGACCACGCACGTGTCTGAACAGACCATGCAGAAGGTCGATGCGGAAATCCGCCGCATCATTGATGAGCAGTACGCGCTGGCGCGCCGGCTGATCGAGGAAAACAAAGACAAAATGCACGCCATGGCCGCGGCACTGCTCGAATGGGAAACGATCGATGCCGACCAGCTGGCCGACATCATGGCCGGGCGCGAACCCCGGCCGCCCAAGCTGCCGCCCAGCAGCGGCCCGAGCTCGGCGCCCAAAGCACCGTCTGCTCCGGCCACCGGCACAGCTGCCGATACACCATCAGCCACGGCAGCCTGATCGTCCGCAATCATCACGCCGGCCCGGTCCCAGACCGGGCCGATTTTTTTGGGAGTGTGTCGATGCCTCTGGTGTGGAAAACTGCACGTTACGAACTCGCCATGGACCGCCCGCTGGTCATGGGCATCGTCAATGTGACACCGGATTCGTTTTCCGATGGCGGGCTGCACGCTGAAACAGCACAGGCCATCGCGCACGCGCAGACACTCATCGAACAGGGGGCCGATGTCCTGGATGTCGGCGGAGAATCGACCCGCCCGGGCTCGCCACGGCTGACGCCGCAGCAGGAATGGGCGCGCATCGGCCCGGTGCTGCGCGAGGTCGTGCGCTGGAATGTGCCGGTTTCTGTCGATACCTATCACCCGAAAACCATGCAACGCGCGATCGACCTGGGAGTGGATGTCATCAACGACATTTTTGCCCTGCGCCAGCCCGGCGCCGTCGACGTCGTCGCGCGTTCCGCCGTCGGCGTCTGCCTGATGCACATGCAGGCAGAGCCGGGCACGATGCAGCTGGCGCCGCATTACGACGACGTCGGTGCGGAGGTGCGCACGTTTTTGCGCGACCGCGCGGCTGCGCTGCGCTCGAACGGAATCGCTGCGAGCCGCATCGCCCTCGATCCGGGGTTTGGCTTTGGCAAATCGCTCGAACACAATCTGCAACTCGCACACGGTCTTGGGGCACTGGCCGCCGAGGAGTATCCGCTGCTGGTGGGCGTGTCACGCAAGTCGATGATCGGTGCGCTCACCGGCCGGGACGTGTCGCAGCGGCTGGCGGGTAGTCTGGCCGCAGCGCTGGCGTGCGTCGCCGCAGGGGCGCACATCGTGCGCGTGCACGACGTTGCGGCCACGGTCGATGCGATTAAAGTATGGCGCGCGATGCGCGGCTGATACGCGCCGCGCAAAATGGGGGAAATGCAATGAGCAGACGGTATTTCGGCACCGATGGGGTCCGCGGGCAGGTGGGCAAGAGCCCGATCGTGCCCGAGTTCGGCCTGCGCCTTGGCCACGCCGCCGGCAAGGTGTTGCGTGCGCAGGGTGTGCAGCGCCCGACGGTGCTGATCGGTAAAGACACGCGCATCAGCGGCTATCTGCTCGAGGCGGCGCTGGAGTGCGGTTTCATCGCTGCGGGCTGCGACGTGGTGCTCGTCGGGCCGTTGCCCACCCCCGGCGTCGCTTACCTCACGCGCGCGCTGCGACTGGACCTCGGGTGCGTCATCAGCGCGTCGCACAACCCCTACGCCGACAACGGTATCAAGTTTTTTTCTGCCAGCGGCAGCAAGCTGCCCGATGCGTGGGAGATCGACGTCGAGGCCGGCCTGGACACGGCGCAGGGCTGTGTGTCCTCTGAGCAACTCGGCAAGGCGCGGCGGCTCGACGACGCGGCGGGGCGCTATATCGAGTTCTGCAAGAGCACGTTTCCCAACCACATGACGCTCAAGGGGCTGCGCCTGGTGGTCGATTGCGCCCACGGTGCGGCCTACCACATCGCCCCCGCGGTCTTTCACGAGCTCGGCGCCGATGTCGTCACCATTGGCGTGTCACCCGACGGTTTCAATATCAACAAAGGCGTCGGCGCGACCGCGCCGCAGGCACTGATCGATGCCGTGCGTGCGCACCGCGCAGATTACGGCATTGCCCTCGACGGCGACGCCGACAGACTGCAAATGGTCGATGCCAGCGGGCGGCTGTTCAACGGCGACGAATTGCTCTACCTGCTGGCAATGGACCGCAAACCGGCGGGTGTCGTGGGCACGCTGATGACCAACCTCGCGGTGGAAAAGGCCTTGCGCGACCACGGCATGCAATTCGTCCGCGCCGCCGTCGGGGACCGCTACGTGCTCGAAGAACTTCTGGCTCGTGGCTGGCAGCTCGGCGGTGAAGGCTCTGGTCACCTGTTGCTGCTCGACCGTCAGACCACCGGAGACGGCATCGTTTCGGCGCTGCAAATCCTCGAACTCGTCGTGCGCAGCGGACGAGGGCTGGCCGACTTGCTCTCCGGTCTCACGCTGTATCCGCAAAGTCTGATCAACGTGCGCTTGCCGCAGGGGATGGACTGGAAAACGCACGAAGAATTCGGCCGGGCACGGGCTGCCGTTGAACGTCACCTCGACGGGGCGGGGAGGGTGTTGATTCGCCCCAGCGGTACCGAACCGGTGTTGCGCATCATGGTCGAGCATCCCGACCCGCAGCAGGCCGAGCAGCATGCCAGACAGTTGCAGGCTGCGTTGCCCGGGGTTTGAAGCGCCCGCGCATCAGCCTGCCCCGACGGCTGATGCGGCAGAAATGTAACCAGACGTAATTAAATTGTCACAAAATGTTCATAGGCTATCGCTACGCGCTCATGACAGCGTGGTTCTCTCTCGCGGAGTAATTAGCCATGAATCTCAAAACGATTGCCGCAGCGCTGGCCGCCTGTGCCGTGTTGACCTTTGCCCCGGCAACGCAGGCGCAGTCGGTCGATGTCGATGCGGCATTGCCCAGCTATGAAAAAGTCGCCGGGGTTTCCGGCAACTTCACTAGCATCGGCTCGGACACCCTCAACAACCTGATGACCCTGTGGGCCGAGGCCTACAAGCGTTACTACCCCAACGTCAACATCCAAATCCAGGGGGCGGGTTCGTCGACTGCGCCGCCTGCGCTGACCGAGGGCACGTCCAACTTCGGCCCGATGAGCCGGATGATGAACGCCAAGGAAATCGAGGCGTTCGAGAAAAAGCATGGCTACAAGCCGACTGCGGTGCCGGTAGCCATCGATGCGCTGGCCGTCTACGTCAACAAGGACAACCCGATCAAGGGCCTGACCATGCCGCAGGTCGATGCGATTTTCTCCTCCACCCGCAAGTGCGGCGCGCCTGCCGACATCACCAAGTGGGGGCAGGTCGGGCTGACCGGCGAGTGGGCCGACCGCACGATTGCCCTTTACGGACGCAACTCCGTGTCCGGCACCTACGGCTACTTCAAGGAGCATGCGCTGTGCAAGGGTGACTTCAAGAAAAACGTCGCCGAGCAGCCGGGTTCGGCCTCGGTGGTGCAGAGCGTGACCGGGCAGATCAACGCCATCGGCTACTCGGGCATCGGCTACAAGACTTCGGGCGTGCGCGCCGTGCCGCTGGCGAACAAGGAAGGCCAGCCGTTCGTCGAGGCCGACGCCAAGCATGCCATCGATGGCAGCTACCCGCTGGCGCGGGTGCTGTACATCTACGTCAACAAAAAACCCAACCAGCCGCTGCCGCCGATGGAACGTGAGTTCTTCAAAATGGTGCTGTCCAAGCAGGGGCAGACCGTGGTGGTGAAGGACGGTTTCGTTCCGCTGCCGGCGAAGATGGCGGAAAAAGCGCTGGCTGAAGTTCTCAAGTAACAACTCGCCGCTGGGCCGGCAAACCGGCCCTTGCCGCCCTGATTCAGGAGAATTTCATGCTTGCAACAACGTCGCGCGTCAGCGCAGCACTCATCATGGCCGCGTTGCTCGGGCTGGCCTCTGGCTGTGCCACCCAGCACGCGTCCAAACCTGCGGCGGAGCAGACCGCTGCCAAACCGGCCACGCAGGAGCAACAGCATCTGTTCATCGCCTACAACGACGACAACGGTCGGATTTACGTGCTGGGGGATTCGGCGCTGTACCGGTTGTATCTGCAGACCGGTGAAGTCGCGCTGACCCGTACCCGGGTGGGCGCCGGCCCCGATGGGGCCACCCTGGTCTTCGGGATGAACAAGGAGGACGCCAAAACCGGCGGCCCCACGCTCGCCGAACAGTTCTATGACGGCTCGAAACAGCCGCAAGGGCCGTTCTACGGCGAAGTGTTCAAGGGCGGCCGCTTCTACGTGTTCAACGACTGGAAGGACATGGCCGACTATCTCAAGCACGGTGAAGTGGCGTTGACCTACACCGAAGTCGGCGCAGGGCCCGATGGAGAAACGGTGGTTTACGCGCTGAACAAGGAGAGCGCGAAAAACGGGCCGCCGACCGCGGCGATCGCCCAGTTCCATCGTCTGCATCCTGCCCGACAAAAAGCCGCGCAGTAAAGCGCAGCGGGGGAGGGCGAGGCCTTGCGCCTCCCCCGCAGCAACCGTCCCCCGCGCCGGTGTGCTGACGCATTGCCGATTCCGATATGACTGACGACTCTCTCGACGCTGCTGCGGCGCTGCCGCAGCAGCCCGCAGCGCGTGCCGCCGCCACCTCCGCGGCGTCGAACCTCACGACCATCGCCGGCGCGATGCGCCGCCGTTTGTGGGCTGACTGGCTGTTCAAGAAGGTGATGACCCTCGGCGGCGTTAGCGTGCTCGTTGCCATCACCCTGATTTTTTTCTACCTCGCCAGCGTCGCCTTGCCGCTGTTCAGGCCCGCTGCGGTCGATGACTGGAAAACCCGCGCCGTCCCGGGCGGCGTAGCGCAACAAACCGGCATGCTGACCGCGGAAGAGCAGGCGGAGATCGGCGCGCGCATCACGCGTCAGGGGGATGTGGAGTTTTTCGACCTCAGAAACGGCCAAAGCCGCGGGGAGGTACGCATACCCATTCCAGCCGACGTGCGCATGACCGCGTTTGCCGCAGCCGATCCGCAAACCGGCGTGTTCGGTTACGGCCTGTCCGATGGCCGTGTGGTCGTGGCGCAAACGCACTACGCCGTGTCATTCGATGCCAACAACAAGCGGCGCATTGCGCCTGCCGTCGAGTACCCTCTGGGACAGGAACCGCTGGACATCGGATTGCAGGGGCGGGCCGTGCGCAAACTGGCGCTGCAGCTCGACAAGGACGGCAACGCGACGTTCGCCGCGCTGAGCGAAGACGGCCGCATCCACATTGCAGCGAAGACCGCCAAAACCAACCTGATCACCGGGGACAAAACCTGGGATTCGGTGACCTCGGTCGTCGATGGCGTCTGGCGCGATGTGTTCAAGCTCATTGTCGAAGTCCGGCAGCGGGAGCTCTACATCGCGCACGATGCCCGCTACATCACCCATGTCGACCTCAACGACAAGGCCGCGCCGAAGCTCGCCGAAAAGGTGCAGGTGGCCGCAGCCGACGACGAAATCAGCGCACTGGAGGTTTTGTCCGGCGGCTTTTCGCTGATCGTCGGCAGCCAGTCGGGCAAGCTCGACCAATGGTTTCCGGTGCGCAACCTCGACAACCGCTTCATTCTGACGCACATCCGCAGTTTCAAGCCGATGGACGGTGCGGTGACGGCGCTTGCTCCCGAGGTGTTCCGCAAAGGCTTTGCCGCAGGGGACAGCCAGGGCCACGCCGCACTGTACTACGCCACCTCAGACCGTCTGCTCTGGCGTGACCACGTCGGCCCCGGGCCGATCCAGGCGCTGGGGCTGTCGCCGCGCGCCAACGCGCTGCTGGTGCAGACCGGCAACGGGCAATTGCACACCGCGCGGGTCGAAAACGAATACCCGGAGGTGTCGTTCAGCGCGCTGTGGCAGAAGGTCTGGTACGAGAGCTACGAAAAGCCGGACTACATCTGGCAGTCGGCCGCCGCGACCAACGACTTCGAGCCCAAGTTCAGCCTGGCGCCGCTGACCCTGGGCACGCTCAAGGCGGCGTTCTACGCGATGCTGCTGGCCACGCCGCTGGCGATTCTGGCCGCGATCTACAGCGCCTATTTCATGTCGCCGCGCACCCGTCGCATTGCCAAGCCTTCGCTGGAGCTGATGGAGGCGCTGCCGACGGTGATTCTGGGCTTTCTCGCCGGGCTGTGGCTGGCCCCGCTGGTGGAAAACAACCTGCCGGCCACGCTGTTGAGCTTTGTGTTCATTCCGCTGTTCGTGCTGATTGCCGCCTTCGTCTGGCATCTGCTGCCTGAAGGCCTGCGAAACCGCGTGCCCGCCGGATGGGAGGCGATGCTGCTGCTCGGCGTGGTGATGTTCGCGATCTGGCTCGCGTTCCAGCTCGGCCATCCGATCGAGGCGCAGTTTTTCGGTGGCGACATGCCGCACTGGCTCGGCAAGGAACTGGGCATTCACTACGAGCAGCGCAACTCGCTGGTGGTTGGCATCGCGATGGGTTTTGCCGTGACGCCGACGATTTTCTCCATCGCCGAGGACGCCATTTTCAGCGTGCCCCGGCACCTCACCACCGGCTCGCTGGCGCTGGGCGCAACACCCTGGCAGACGCTGAAAAACGTGGTGCTGCCCACGGCCAGCCCGGGTATTTTCTCGGCGGTGATGATCGGCATGGGGCGCGCGGTGGGCGAGACCATGATCGTGCTGATGGCCACCGGCAACACCGCGGTGATGAACCTCAGCCTGTTCACCGGCTTTCGCACTCTCGCGGCCAACATCGGGGTGGAAATGCCCGAGGCGGCGGTGGGCACCACGCACTTCCGCCTGCTGTTCGTCGCCGCGCTGGTGCTGTTTGCCTTCACCTTCGTGGTCAACACCGTGGCCGAACTGGTGCGGCAGCGGCTGCGTCAGAAGTATTCGGTGATCTGAGGCGCAGCTCGCGCGAGGTTCGTATATGAGAAAGTGGATCAAATCGGGCGCGCCCTGGGTCTGGCTGACTGCCGGGGGCATGGCGCTGGCGCTGGTGCTGGTGTTCGCGGTGCTGTGGCTGACGGCTGCGCGCGGGCTGGTGTATTTCTGGCCGTCGCCGGTGGTACAGACCACCTACACCCAGCCCGACGGCAAGACGGTGCGGCTGATCGGCGAGGTCAAGGAAGTCGAGGAGGTGTCGCGCAAACGCCTGGCCGATGCCGGCTTCAAGAACCTGCCGGGCGATGCGCCGTTCGTCAACCGCCTGCTGTTCAAGCTCGGCAACCGCGACCTTACCGGCGCGGACTTCAAATGGTTCCCCGAGCCGCTGCTGGGCGCGTTCACCTACCCGCGCGACCTGCTGACGGTCGAGCGGCACGAGTGGGGCAATTTTTACGGCCATCTCGTGGCCGTCACTGAAAACGGTCGGGTGATCGCCAGTGGCGAGGCCGCCTGGCCGGTGCTGCAGCAGCGGGTGGCTCGCGCCGACCGGCTGTTCAAGTCGATCCACCGCGTCGAAAAGGTCGACATCGGCAACGTCAACTACGAACTCGAGCAGTTGCGGCTGCAGGAGCGGCGGCTGCAGTTGCGCGGCAAGCTCGACACCATCGAGAAGGAGCGCATCGCCAACGAGCGCGCCGCCGATGAAAAGCAGTTCGCCGCGCTGCAGCAGCGCCTGGAGCAGCTGCGCACCGAGATCGCCCGCGACGCGGTGATCGTCGAGACCGCCAGCGGCGACAAGGTGACGATTCCGCTGGCCAAAGTCGCGCAGGTCTACCGCCCGAACGATATGTCTTTCGGGCAGAAAATCGGCTTTTATTTCGCCAAGCTCTGGGCCTTCATCACCGAAGACCCGCGCGAAGCCAACACCGAAGGCGGCATCTTCCCGGCGATTTTCGGCACGGTGATGATGGTGATGCTGATGACCGTGCTGGTCATGCCGCTGGGCGTGGTCGCCGCGGTCTACATGCGCGAGTACGCCGGCAACGGGCCGATGATCCGCATCATCCGCATTGCGGTGAACAACCTCGCCGGGGTGCCGTCGATCGTCTACGGCGTGTTCGGCCTGGGCTTTTTTGTCTACTTTCTCGGCGGCAACATCGACCGGCTGTTCTTCGCCGAGTCGCTGCCGGCGCCGACCTTCGGCAGCCCGGGCATTCTGTGGGCTTCGCTGACCCTGGCGATCCTCACTCTGCCGGTGGTCATCGTCTCCACCGAGGAAGGGCTGGCCCGGGTGCCGCGCAGCCTGCGCGACGCCAGCCTGGCGCTGGGCGCAACCAAGGCCGAAACCCTGTGGCGCACCGTGCTGCCGATGGCCAGCCCGGCGATGATGACCGGGCTGATCCTCGCCGTGGCCCGCGCCGCCGGCGAGACCGCGCCGCTGATGCTGGTCGGCGTGGTCAAGCTCGCGCCCAACCTGCCGCTGGACAGCCACTTTCCGTACTTCCATCTCGAGCGCCAGTTCATGCACCTGGGCTTCCATATCTACGACGTCGGCTTCCAGAGCCCCAACGTCGAGGCGGCGCGGCCGCTGGTCTACGCCACGGCATTCCTGCTGGTGCTGGTGATCGTCGCGCTCAACCTCACCGCCGTGTCCATCCGCAACCGGCTGCGCGAGAAATATCGCGGCCTGGAAAGCATTTGACCCCCGGAAATTTTCACCATGTCCGCCCTCTCTCCCACCTTCCATACGGATGCCCCGCGCCGCGCTACTGTCGATCTGTCCTCCATCGTGCGCCCGAACACGTCGACTCCGGGACAGCCAGTGACCAACAGCTTTTCGGTACGTCAGGTCAACCTGTGGTACGGCAGCTCACAGGCGCTGCAGGCCATCGACATGGACATTCCCGCCAAGCGGGTGACCGCGCTGATCGGCCCGTCGGGTTGCGGCAAATCCACGCTGCTGCGTTGTTTCAACCGCATGAACGACCTGGTCGAGAACTGCCGCGTCGAGGGGCAGATCGTGCTCGATGGGGTGAATATCTACGACCGCGCAGTCAACGTGGCGCAGTTGCGGCAGCGCGTGGGCATGGTGTTCCAGAAACCCAACCCCTTTCCGAAGTCGGTGTACGAGAACGTCGCCTATGGCCTGCGCATTCTTGGCGTGCGTGACAGACACCGGCTGGATGAAAGCGTCGAGCGCGCGCTGCGCCGCGCCGCGCTGTGGGACGAGGTGAAGGATCGACTGCAGGTTTCTGGTATGAGCCTGTCGGGCGGACAGCAGCAACGCCTGGTCATCGCCCGCGCACTAGCGCTTGAACCCGAGGTGCTGCTGCTCGACGAGCCGACCTCGGCGCTGGACCCGATTTCCACCGCCAAGGTCGAGGAGCTCGTCGCCGAATTGCGCAACGACGTGACCATCATCATCGTCACGCACAACATGCAGCAGGCCGCGCGGGTGTCGGACTACACGGCGTACATGTACCTGGGCAGGCTGATCGAATTCGGCGAAACCGATCAGATTTTCCTCAAGCCCCGCCGGCAGGAAACCGAGGATTACATCACCGGTCGCTTCGGCTGAAGGCCGGGCAAGGTTTCTTGCCGCTCGGGCCGTCGAGAATGCAGGGCGGTGCAGGGAGTGAAAGCCTGCCGTCACGGGAGCATGACACTGTCATATGATTGTCACACTCCATTCCTAGGATGCCTGGGTGCTCTCGATCGCACAGTCCCATTCTCAGGAGAATTCGATATGCCTATCAACCGTCGTGCCTTTGCCAAAGCCGCTGCAGCGCTTGCAGTGTCCGGAGTGCTGGGCGCCGCTGCGGTCACGACCGCCTTTGCCGGTGTCAGCCTGACCGGTGCCGGCAGCACCTGGGTCTACCCGCTGGTGGCCAAATGGTCTGCCGCCTACGAAAAAGAAACCGGCAACAAGATCAACTACCAGTCCATCGGCTCCGGCGGCGGCATCGCCCAGATCAAGGCCGGCACCGTGGCCTTCGGCGCCAGCGACATGCCGCTCAAGCCCGAAGAGCTGGCCAAGGACGGCCTGATCCAGTTCCCCACCGCGGTGGCGGGCGAGGACCTGGTCTACAACCTGCCGGGCATCAAGCCGGGTGAGCTGATCCTCAGCGGCCCGGTGGTCGCCGACATCTACCTCGGCAAGATCAAGAAGTGGAACGACCCGGCGATCGCCAAGCTCAACCCGGGCGTGAAGCTGCCCGACATGAACATCACCGTGGTCCACCGCTCCGACGGCTCGGGCACCACCTTCACCTTCGCCGACTACCTGTCCAAGGTCAGCCCGGAGTGGAAGGAAAAGGTCGGCGCCAACACCTCGCTGAACTGGCCCACCGGGGTCGGCGGCAAGGGTAACGAGGGCGTGGCCGCTTACGTGCAGCGCATCCCCGGCGCCATCGGCTACGTCGAGTACGCCTACATCCTCGAAAACAAGCTGGCCTACGCCCGCATGATCAACCGCGACGGCAAGGTCGTCAGCCCCAGCCTCAAGGGTTTCCAAGATGCCGCGGCGCACGTCGATTTCAACAAGGCGCAGGATTTTTACGTCATCCTGACCGATCACACCGGCCCCGATACCTGGCCGATTTCCGGCTGCACCTGGCAGATTCTGCGCAAGGCCGCGCCGAAAGAGACCAACGAGGAAGTGACCAAATTCTTCCTCTGGGGCTTCGAAAAAGGCCAGGCGATGGCCGAATCGATCGCTTTCGGCCCGCTGCCGCAAAGCACGGTTGACGTGATCAAGGCCTACTGGAAGAAAAATCTGGGGATCTGATCCCCGTTACCGAGCATCACCATGAATGGTTCCGAGGTTATGACGGCACAGCGCATCGAAGACGCCGCCACTTCGGAACAAAAATCCGCGCGGAAGACGGGTTCTTCCGTTGCGGATTTTTTGTTCCGCAAAGGCACGGGGGTAGTGGCTTTCATCGTCGCTGCCACCTTGCTGGCGATTATGGTGTCGCTGATCATCGAAGGATGGCAGGCATTGCATACCTTCGGCTGGAAATTTTTGGTCACCAGCACCTGGGACCCGGTGACCAATGTGTACGGCGCTCTGGTGTTCATCGTCGGCACATTGGTCAGCTCGGCAATCGCCATGCTCATCGCCGTGCCGGTGAGCTTCGGCATTGCACTGTTCATTTCCGAACTATCGCCGCGCTGGCTGCGCGGGCCGATTTCGGCACTGATCGAATTACTCGCAGCGATCCCCAGCATCATTTATGGTATGTGGGGCCTGCTCGTCTTCGCTCCGCGATTTGCCCAGATCGAGCCGTGGATTAATGACCATCTTGGCGCCATACCCTGGATCGGCGTCCTGTTTCAAGGCCCGCCGATGGGTATTGGCCTGCTCACCGCAGGCATTGTGCTGGCGATCATGGTCATTCCCTTCATTGCCTCCATCATGCGCGACGTGTTCATGATCACACCACCCGCGCTGAAAGAATCCGCCTATGCTCTGGGCGCGACGACATGGGAGGTGGCACGGTACGTCATCCTGCCATTCACCCGAACCGCCGTCACCGGTGGGATTTTTCTCGGTCTGGGCCGTGCGCTCGGCGAAACCATGGCGGTCACTTTCATCATCGGCAATGCCAACAATCTGAGCGCCAGCCTGCTGATGCCGGGCAGCTCCATTGCCTCCGTCATTGCCAATGAATTCACCGAAGCGACGACCAGCCTGTATAAATCGTCGCTGCTGGCGCTGGGCTTGATTTTGTTCGTCATCACCCTGATCGTGTTGGCGCTGGCCAAACTGCTGCTCCTGCGTCTGGACGCCAGCATGGAGGGCAGGAAATCATGATGTCTCTGTATACCAAGCGGCAATTGATCAATCTGGTCAATATGACCATTGCCGTGTTGATGACATTATTCGGCATTTTCTGGGTCGTCTGGATTCTGTGGACCACACTGCGCTATGGGTTGCCAGCCATCAACCTGCATTTGTTCACACAGGACACTCCGCCGCCTGGGTCTGAGGGGGGTGGTTTGCGTAACGCCTTCGTCGGCAGCCTGATCCTGCTCGCCATCGCTGTGGTGATCGGCACACCAATTGGCGTGCTCGCCGGCACCTGGCTGGGTGAATTCGCCGTCAAACACAAACTCGGCGCTATCGTGCGATTCCTCAATGACATCCTGCTCAGCGCGCCATCGATTGTCATCGGTTTGTTCGCCTACGCGATTCTGGTCGATCCGCTGGGGCATTTTTCCGCATTTTCCGGAGGTGTCGCGCTTGCGCTGATTTTGATTCCGGTCGTCGTGCGCACGACCGATGAAATGCTGCGTCTGGTTCCCGGCTCGCTGCGCGAGGCCGCCATCGCTCTCGGAACACCCTACTGGAAAATGGTGACCAAAATTACCTGGAAGGCAGCATCCACAGGGATTTTGACCGGCATCATTCTCGGCGTTGCCCGGATCAGCGGGGAGACGGCACCACTGCTGTTCACGGCGTTGAACAACCAGTATTACAGCAATGACCTGTGGCACCCGATCGCCAACCTTCCGGTCGTGATCTTCCAGTTCGCCATGAGCCCGTACGCCAACTGGCAGCAAATGGCCTGGGCAGGCGCTTTCATCGCCGTCGTCTTCATTCTCGCCTTGAGTCTTGGATCGCGCTGGTTGATCAACCGCGGCGGCCCCAAAATTTGAGGCGTATTCCATCACTTTTTCTTGCACTGCCCATGTCAATCGTCTCTCCGGCTTCGACGCAGGACGCAACGTCAGCATCAACGGCGACGGAAAGCGCTGTCAAAAATCTGCCCATCAAAATCCGCACGCGCAACCTGAATTTTTATTACGGCAATTTCCGTGCGATCAAGGACGTCAATCTCGACATTCCACAGAATCAGGTCACGGCATTCATTGGCCCGTCGGGCTGCGGCAAATCGACGCTGCTGCGCATGTTCAACCTGATGTATGCGCTTTATCCCGGACAACGTGCGGAAGGCGAGATCAATATCGATGGCGAAAACATCCTGACGTCAAAGAAAAACATTTCGCTGATCCGCGCAAAAATCGGCATGGTTTTTCAAAAACCGACCCCATTTCCGATGTCCATTTATGAGAACATCGCCTTTGGCGTGCGGCTCTACGAAAAACTCAGCCGTGCCGAAATGGACGAACGTGTCGAGGCCAGTCTGACCAAGGCAGGGTTGTGGGCTGAAGTCAAGGACAAGCTGCAGCAAAATGGCATGAGTTTGTCGGGCGGGCAGCAGCAGCGTCTGTGCATTGCCCGTGGCATTGCCATCCGGCCTGAAGTCTTGCTTCTCGATGAGCCCACCTCGGCGCTGGATCCGATTTCCACCGCCAAGGTTGAAGAGCTCGTCACGGAGCTGAAAAAGGACTACACGGTGGTCATCGTGACGCACAACATGCAGCAGGCTGCGCGCATTTCGGATTTTACAGCCTATATGTATCTGGGCGAAATGATCGAATTCGGTGAAACCGACCAGATTTTCCTCAAACCGAAAAAGCAGGAAACAGAAGACTACATCACCGGCCGCTTCGGTTGATGTGACGACTGGCTGCTGACGATTCGATTCAAACACTTTCAGGCGACGATCATGGAAAACAAACCGCACCTGTCGACTCAATTCGATGCTGAAATCAACTCGGTTTCGACCCGTGTGCTCGAAATGGGGGGGCTGGTCGAGTCGCAACTGGCGCAGTCGATTTATGCGCTGCGGCATCTGGACATCGATGCTGCGCGTACGGTGCTGCAGGTGGAAAAGCGCGTGAATCAAATGGAAGTCGATATCGATTCCGATGTCACGCAAATCATTGCCAAACGCCAGCCTACCGCACGCGATTTACGCCTGCTCATTGCCATCTCCAAGACCATTACTAATTTGGAACGGGCCGGAGACGAGGCCGCGCGCATCGCGCGGATGGCGCGGGACATCGTTGAAAACGGTTCGACAGTGGCTATTGGCATCAGTGACCTGCAGCATGCGGCGGACCTGGCGATCGAGCAGTTGCGCAAATCACTCGATGCGTTTGCCCGTCTCGACGAAAAGGCAGCGGTCGATATTGTCGAGGCCGACAGCCGGATCGACGATGAATTCGATGGTTTTACGCGCAAAGTCATCACCCACGTCATGGAAGACCCGCGCACGATCTCGACCATGCTGGACATGATGTTTGTCGCCAAAGCCATCGAGCGCATCGGCGATCATGCCAAGAGCATTGCAGAGTTTGTCATTTACATCGTTCGTGGCCTGGATGTTCGCCATAACAAGGAAGCATTCCGTGAAGTCGCCGGCTCGCTTTGATCTGCGCGCTTTTGTGCTGCTGTCCTTTCCATGATGTCGTTTCCATGATGTCGTTTCCATTTTTCACGCCGTCAATCCATGAGTCTGTCGAGTAATATTTTGATTGTCGAGGACGAGCCGGCGATTGCCGAACTGCTGGCAATCAATCTGCAGCATGCCGGACATTGCCCGATCCGCGCAGCCAGCGCCGAAGAGGCCCTGCGCGTCATCCGCGACGTATTGCCCGATGTCCTGCTGATCGACTGGATGCTGCCCGGCATGTCGGGTGTGGCGTTGGCCCGGGCGCTGCGCGCCGACTCACGCACCAAGGGAATCCCCATCATTTTGCTGACCGCTCGCGGCGAGGAAGGGGACAAGGTGCAAGGCCTGGATGCGGGTGCCGACGACTACATCACCAAGCCGTTCTCGCCCAAGGAACTGCTGGCACGGATTCGCGCCGTGTTGCGGCGGCGTGCGCCGCAACTCACCGATGAACTGGTCGAAATGGGCGGGCTGTCGGTCGATCCGTCGAGCCGACGCGCGCTCTACAAGAAAAACCGTCGCGATGCCGTCGAAATCCGCCTTGGCCCGACCGAGTTCAAACTGCTGCATTACCTGATGGCGCACCCGGAGCGGGTGCACAGCCGCGGTGCACTGCTCGACAAGGTCTGGGGCGACCATGTGTTCATCGAGGAGCGCACGGTCGATGTGCATATCAAGCGCTTGCGGGAGGCGCTATCGCAGGTGCAGTGTGCCGACATGGTCGAAACGGTGCGTGGTGCCGGGTACCGGTTCAGCGCGCAAAACAGGGCTGCGCAAGCCTCCGCCGCCTGATCGGCTCGCGCATGCCGACCCAAGCGCCGCGAATCTGGCGCAACCGATGAAACCGGCGAAACATCGACTGGCCGGGCAGGGCGTCGCATGAGGGCCGTCATCTGGCGGGTGGCCGTGATTTTGCTGTTGGCCGCGCTGGCCTGTCTGGCCGGCGCTTGGGCCGATGGTCTTACGGGGGCCATGACCGGCGCGCTTCTGGTGTTTTCGCTGGCGATTTTGCGGGATTCGCTGGCTTTGTCCCGGCTGCTGCGCTGGCTGAAATCTCCCGAAGGCTCGCCGCCGCCGCGTGGAACGGGCGCGTGGGCCGAAGTGTTCTACCGGCTGACGCGGCAAGCGCGGCTATGCGCCGCGCGCCTGCGTTACGAGGAATCGAAGCTGCAGCGCTTCATCGAGGCGCTGCAGGTCTCGCCCAACGGCGTGATTTTGCTCGATGAAAACAACCAGATCGACTGGTGCAACGCCACGGCGGCGCAGCATTTCGGCCTGGATGCGCAGCGGGATCTGCGCCAGCACGCCGTTCATCTCATCCGCAATCCGGAATTCGTCGCCTATCTGCAGGCGCAGCGCTTTCAGGAGCCGCTGCATCTGCAGCGCGCCGGGTCGCGGGGGCAATTCACCCTGAGTGTGCAGATTTTCCCCTACGGTGAGCAGCAAAAACTGCTGCTGTCGCAAGACATCACCCAGTTCGAGCGGACCGAATCGATGCGCCGCGATTTCGTCGCCAACGTGTCACACGAAATCAAGACCCCGCTGACCGTGCTCGGCGGCTTTGTCGAAACCATGCGCGACATGCCGCTGGATGAACCACAGCGCCTGCACATGCTCGATCTGATGCAGGCACAGTCGGAGCGGATGCGTCATCTGGTCGATGACCTTCTCGTGCTCGCCCGTCTGGAGGGCGATCCCTACCCGCCCCCCGAACAAGACATCGACATGAGCGCGATGATGGCGCAATACAAAAACGAGGCGCTGGCATTGTCCGCCGGGCGGCACGCCATCACCGCCGTCGTGCAGACCGACCTCTGGCTGCGCGGTAGTCCACAGGAACTGCACTCGGCGCTATCGAATCTGGTGAGCAATGCGGTGCGCTACACCCCTGAAGGCGGGTCGATCCGGCTGGAATGGAGCGCCGTGATCGAGGCCGGCCAGCCTCGCTATGCCGAATTCAGCGTCACCGACACCGGAATCGGCATCGCCGCCGAACACATCCCGCGCTTGACCGAGCGCTTTTACCGTGTGGACCGCGGACGCTCGCGCGAATCCGGCGGCACCGGCCTGGGCCTGGCGATCGCCAAACACGTGCTGTTGCGCCATCAGGCCGAGTTGTTGATATCGAGCACCCTGGGCAAGGGCAGCCGGTTTGCCGTGCGTTTTCCTGCCGCGCGGCTGGTTGCCGCGCAGTCACCACGCAACACCGGCGGACACGACGCCCCGACACGGCAGGCGGCCTGAGTGCTGCGGCGCAGCGTTCAGTTCTGATGCTTCAGCCGTGAATGCATCAACACCTGGTGGCAGCTCAGCCTGCTGCGTGAGCCTCGCGGCCGGTGGTAGTTGCCGTCGCTGTCCATGTCCCAGGCGTTGCCCGGGTGCTGCCACTGCATGCGCAGGCCTTCGCGGATGACCTGCGCCTTGATGCGGTTGTCGAGCAGCGGCACGGCGATTTCCACCCGGCGCAGCAGATTGCGTTCCATCCAGTCTGCCGAGGAGATGTATACCTCGGCTTCGCCGCCGTTGTGGAAATAAAACACACGCGAATGCTCCAGGAAGCGGCCGATGGTCGAGCGCACGCGGATGTTGTCCGACAACCCCGGCACACCCGGACGCAGCATGCAGGCACCCCGCACGAGCAGGCGGATTTCCACCCCGGCCTGCGACGCGGCGTACAGCGCCTCGATCACCGCCGGTTCGAGCAGGGCGTTGACCCGTGCCCACACCCGTGCCGGTTTGCCGTTGCGCGCATGCTCGGCTTCGCGCGCGATGGCCGCGAGCACATTGGCGTGCAGCGTGAACGGCGACTGCCACAGATGCTTGAGTTGCTGCACCTGACTGGAGCCGGTGATCTGCAGAAACACACGGCGCACGTCTTCGCAGATTTCGGGATTGGCCGTCATCAGCCCGAAGTCGGTGTAGAGGCGAGCCGTGCGCGCGTGATAGTTGCCGGTACTCAGATGCGCATACATGCGCAGCGTCTTGCGGCCGCTATTGGCATCGGCTTCGCGCCGCACGATGAGCAGCATCTTGGCGTGGCATTTGAAGCCGACGACGCCGAACACCACATGCGCTCCGGCGTCCTCCAGCCGCGACGACCAGTTGATATTCGTTTCCTCGTCCAGCCGGGCCATGAGTTCGAGCACCACGGTGACTTCTTTGCCGTTTCGCGCCGCCTCGATCAGCGCGTCCATCAACTCGGAATTGCCGCCGGTGCGGTAAATCGTCTGCTTGATGGCGACGACGCTGGGGTCCCGTGCGGCGGTTTTGACCAGATCGACCACCGGAGCGAACGAATCGTAGGGATGGTGCAGCAGCAGGTCGCGGGCGCGGATGCGGTCGAAGATTTCCGTGTCCACCCCGGGCCAGTCGGGTGGAAGCGCCGGCTGGTAGGGCGGAAACAGCAGCTGCGGGGCGTTGACGTGGTCGAGAATCTCCTGCAACCGCACCAGATTGACCGGCCCGTCGACGCGGTAGCAGTCCTGCGGCAGGATGTTGTTCTCGCGCAGTAGCCGGTCGATGACTTCGCGCGGGCAGTCTGCAGCGACCTCCAGCCGCACGGCATCGCCGAAATGCCGCGCACGCAGTTCCCCCTGCAGCGCGGCGCGCAGATTGGTGATGTCGTCATCGTCGATGAACAGTTCGCTGTTGCGCGTGACGCGGAACTGGTGCACGCCGCGCAGTTCCAGCCCGGGGAAAAGCTGGCCGGCGAAAGCCTGCACGCAGGACGACAGCAACATGAAGCCGTAGCGCGCGTCGCACAGCTCGGCGGGCATCGGCACGATGCGCGGCAGGGTGCGCGGTGCCTGCAGCACGCCCAGCTCGATATTGCGGCCAAACGCATCGGTGCCGTGCAGTTGCACGGCAAACACCAGGTTTTTGTTGATGACGCGGGGAAACGGATGCGCCGGGTCTAGACCGATCGGGGTGAGCAGCGGCGACACCTCGGTTTCGAAATAATGCTGCGCCCAGGCGCGCTGCGCCTCGCTCCAGTCATTCACCCGGTAGATGCGGATGCCCGCCCGCTCCAGTTCGGGCAGCACGGCCTGCTGCAGCACGCGGTACTGGTCGGCAATGAGGGCATGCGCGCGCTCGGACACCTCGGCAAGCACGTCGCTGACCAGGCGGCCGTCTGGCGTGCGGGACATGGGGTCGGCTTCGAGCATGTCCTGCAACGTGGCCACACGGGTTTCAAAAAACTCGTCCATATTGCTCGATACGATGCTGAGAAACCGCAGCCGTTCGAGCAGGGGGTTGGTGTCGTCGAGCGCTTGGAACAGCACCCGGCGGTTGAATTCGAGAGTGCCCAGTTCGCGGTTGAGCAGCCGTGAGGGAAATGGAGCGTTGGCAGACATGGGGGTTTGATACAGGCAGACCGGCATTTTGCCAGCGTGCGGGACAATCCGACGGAGAATGCAACTCTGCGATGAAAATTTGATGACAGGGTTCAACAATCCGTCATCAAACCGACGTTCAATTTCCCCATGCCTTCCTTGCTGAATCAACAACTCGCTGCTGTCGATCTCGGGTCGAACAGTTTTCGCATGCTCATCGGCCGTGCGCAGGACAGCGCCGCAGGCGTGCAGATCTACCCGCTGGATTCGCTGCGCGAACCGGTGCGCCTGGCCGCGGGGCTGGACGACAAAAAATTTCTCTCTGAAGCGTCCCAACAGATCGCCTTGCAGACCCTGCAGCGCTTTGGCGAGCGCCTGCGCCAGTTCCACCCCGACCGCGTGCGCGCCGTGGCGACCAACACCGTGCGCGTGGCGAAAAACGCGCAGCAGTTTTTGCAGCGTGCACAGGCAGCGCTGGGTTTTCCGATCGAGGTCATCGCCGGGCGGGAGGAGGCACGGCTGGTCTATATCGGCGCCGCCCACTCGGTATCGGTGGTGCAAGGCAAGCGGCTGGTGGTCGACATCGGCGGCGGCTCCACCGAGTTCATCATCGGCCAGGGCTATGAGCCGGGCATGATGGAGTCCCTCTACATCGGCTGCGTGTCGATGAGTCAGCGGTTCTTTCCCGGCAACCATGTGGACGAAACCACCATGCGGGCTGCGGAAATCGCCGCGCGCAAGGAAATCCAGATCATTGCTGCCGACTTCAAGCGCAACGGCTGGAACCACGCCGTCGGTTCCAGCGGCACGGCGCGCGCGCTGGCCGACATGATCGGTGCCAGCCATCTCAACCCCATCGACCAGCCTGGCGACATCACCCTGCACGGCCTGCGCGAGCTGCGACGGCTGTTCGTGCGCGCCGGCAACCTGAACAAGCTGCGTCTGGAGGGGCTCAAGCCCGACCGTGTGCCCGTGGCGGCCGGCGGCCTGGCGATCATGCTCGGCGTGTTCGAAGAACTGGGCATCGAATCGATGGAGGTCACCGACGCGGCGCTACGCCTTGGCGTGCTTTACGACCTGCTCGGGCGCGAACAGTCGCAAGACATGCGCGAAGTCACGACGCAGCAGTTCATCCAGCGCTACGGCGCCGACCCGCAACAGGCGCAGCGGGTGAGTGCGCTGGCGCTGCAGCTCTATGCCCAGCTGCGGCCACAGGCCAGCGAAGCCGAGCAACGGCTGCTGCGCTGGGCTGCGCTGCTGCATGAAATCGGGCTGTCGATCTCGCACAGCGCATACCACAAGCATTCGGCCTACATCGTCGCCAACGCCGACATGCCCGGATTTTCCCGTGGGGAGCAGGCGACGCTGGCGCAGCTCGTTCTGGCGCACACCGGAAAGCTGAAAAAACTCAGCGCCACCGATCTGGAAAGCCTGGACCTGGAAGCGGTGATGGCGCTGCGGCTGGCCGTGATCCTCGCGCGCAACCGCGCACCGGTGGACCTCGACGGGCTGCGGCTGCAATACCAGCAAACCGGCGTGCGTCTGCCGGGCGCCCGGCCGGCGCTGGACGTCGTTGCCCCGCGCCGCTGGCTCAAGGCCAATCCGCTGACCGAGTACAGCCTGCGGCAGGAAGCTGCCGAATGGGCGCGGCTGAACTGGAACGTCGCGTTACACAGTCCATCTTGATTGTGTCATGTCCGCCGGTTAAGTTTGCCTGTAACGGATCGTGATGTGCGATCCATCATGAAAGGCCCGCCGATGCAGATCATCCTCACCCGACACGGAGAAGTCGAAGGCATCCATCCCGAGCGTTTCCGCGGCCGCATGGAACTGGAGCTCACCCCGCGGGGGCGGCAACAGGCCAAAGCCGTCGCCAGCCGCATCGCCGCGGAATTCACCCCTCAGGCGGTGTACTCCAGCCCGATGCAACGCTGCCGCGATACCGCAGCGGAAATCGCCACCGCATGCGCGCTCAAGCCGCAAGTGCTCGACGGCATGAACGACCTGGACTATGGCGCATGGCAATGGAAGACGCACGACGACGTGCGCGCCGAGGACCCGCAGCGCTACGCCTTGTGGAAAACGGCGCCGCAGTGGGTGCGTTTTCCCGCTGGCGAATCGTTGCAGGATCTGGCGCTACGCACCGCCGACGCCCTTCGTACCCTGCTGCAACGTCATGCCGGCGACACCGTGGTGCTGGTGGGGCACGACAGCGTCAACCGCGCGCTGCTGTTGCACGCCCTGGACCTGCCGTTGTCGGCCTACTGGCGCATCACCCAGCAGCCGTGCTGCCTGAACGTGTTCGACCTCGACGCGCACGGCCGGGTGACGCTGCACCGTGTCAACGACACATCGCATTTGCGGAGCGTGGCATGAGAGCAGACGCCGACCCGCGCTGTCCATTCTGCCAGGACATGCCGATGGTGCTGCACAACGAGCTGGCGTTTGCCGTGTACGACCGCACCCCGGTCAACCCGGGACATCTGCTGTGCATCCCGTATCGCCACGTCGCCGACTGGTTCGATTGCACTGCGCAGGAACAACGGGCCTTGCTTGATCTGGCCGCCCTCGGTCGGGAGATGTTGCTGCGCGAACGCAAACCCGATGGCTTCAACCTCGGTGTGAACTGCGGCAAGGCCGCGGGGCAAAGCATTTTTCATGTGCACCTTCACCTCATTCCCCGCTACGCCGGCGACATGCCCGATCCCCTGGGCGGCGTGCGCGGCGTGATTCCGTCAAGACAGAAATATTGATGCCCGACGGTTGGCGTGATGTTTGCATTTGGAAACGCTTTGTCATACAAACCCATTGACCCTGCTGTGCACCTGGCTTAAATTTCCTGCCGACAAGGCGATGGAGTTCGCCATACAAATGCCCGACAAGGCGCACGCGCCTGTGGCTGATGACTCCTACCCGTTTACATTGCCGGCTGTTGCCCATCGGCGCCGGTGTTCAAAGGGAGGAGTCGCGGATGTTTGCATCCCCACGAGGACTGTCTGTCCTGCCGCAGCGGCAGGGTTCGGCGCAGATCCTGCAGATTTGCCTGTCAGAAAACCCCATGCAGTTGCCTGCCCGCCGGTCGTCGTCGTCCGGCAGGAGCCGTCGCGCCTGCGGTTCATCGTCCGGTTCATCGTCCGGTTTGTCGTCGTTTGCCGCCATCTGAAAGGAACCCAGCATGTCGTCCATTCCCTCGTCACTCCTCGGCCAGGTCGATGCCCGTCTTGCTCACCTTCCCGTGCCGTGCAGCGTGGTCTTGCCCGGCGGCCAGCGCGTCGGACCGAGCAACGCGCAGGTTGAAATGCGACTGCGCGACAAGCGCGCGCTATGGCACATCACCACCGGCCAGATCGGCAAACTGGCTGAAGACTACGTCGAAGGCCTGGTGGACATCCTGGGCAATCTGCGCGACCTCATGCGCATCGCCCCGGCGCTGCTCGACGACGACCCACGCAAGGAGCCGGCTTCCGCCGTCGCGCGGCTGTGGCATGGTTTGCGCCGCACGCTGTGGGAACACACCCACCACAGCCGCGAAAAAGACGCCGCGCAAATCCAGCATCACTACGACGTGTCCGACGACTTCTACGCCCTGTGGCTCGATCCGCGGCGGGTGTATTCGTGCGCCTATTTCGCCGAACCGTCGATGACTCTGGCGCAGGCGCAGGAAGCCAAGCTCGACCATATCTGCACCAAGCTGATGCTCAAACCCGGCGAGCGCTTCATCGACATCGGCGCGGGCTGGGGCGGTTTGCTGCTGTGGGCCGCCGAGCATTACGGCGTCGACGCCACCGGCATCACCCTGTCGAAGAACCAGTACAACTACGTCAACAAACTGATCGTCGACAAGGGGCTGCAGGGCAGGGTGCGCATGCTGCTGCAGGATTACCGCGACGTGGACGAATCGCAGCCCTTCGACAAAGTGGCTTCGGTCGGTATGTGCGAGCACGTCGGCCGGCCCAACCTGCCGCTGTATTTCAGCAAAATCCGCCGCCTGCTCAAGCCGGGCGGACTGGTGATGAACCACGGTATCACCGCTGGCGGGGTGGACAACAGCCAGCTCGCCGGCGGCATGGGGGACTTCATCGAAAAATACATTTTCCCCGGTGGCCAGCTGGTGCATGTGAGCGTGATGGCCGACACCATGACGCGCGGCGGGCTGGAACCGCTGGACATGGAGTGCCTGCGCCCGCACTACGCCAAAACGCTGTGGTATTGGGTCGATGCCCTGGAGGCCCACATCGACGAGGCGCGCAAGGTGCTGGGCGACAAGGCGGAAAAAACGCTGCGTGCCTACCGGCTGTACCTCGCCGGCTCGGCCATGGGATTCGAGCAGGGGTGGATTTCCCTGTTCCAGATCCTCGGCAGCCATCCCAATGGCGTGGTCGAAGACCGCATCGACAACAACCAGATGCTGCGCGCGCGGCAGTGCGAGTACCCGTTCACCCGGGGCTATCAATACGCCGCCAAAGCACAACCTGCCAGCCCTGCAGCGGCAGGGCGGGCGGAGCACAAGCAGGAGCAGATGGCTTGACGCCTGTTTGAGCCACCAACCGCATCGACAGCGCATCCGGCGCCCAGCAGCGCAGAGCACGACATGAGCACCGCGCCATCGGCCATCGCGGCGATCCACGCCGAGGAAATTCTCGACTCGCGCGGCACGCCGACGGTCAAGGCCACGGTCGTGCTGCGCTCCGGGGTACACGGCGCGGCGGCGGTGCCGTCCGGCGCATCGACCGGGCGGCAGGAGGCCGTCGAACTGCGCGACGGCGATCCGCGGCGCTATTTGGGCAAAGGTGTGCGCCGCGTCGTCGCGCACATCGAGGGCGAGATCGCTGCGGCGCTCGCAGGTCACGAAGTGGACGACCAGGCGGCACTCGACGCCGCGCTGATTTCACTCGACGGCACGCCGGACAAATCACGGCTGGGAGCCAACGCACTGCTGGCGGTGAGCATGGCGGCCAGCCGCGCCTGCGCCCGCCAGCAGCGCAGGCCGCTGCACCGCGTGCTCGGCGACCCACCGGCCTACCGGTTGCCCATGCCGATGTTCAACGTGCTCAACGGGGGACTGCATGCTCCGGCCAGCAGCATGGATTTCCAGGAATTCATGCTCGTGCCCGTCGGGGCGCCGAGTTTCCGCGAGGCCGTGCGCTACGCCACGGAAACGTACCATGCGATCCGCCAGTTGCTGCAGTCGCTCGGGCATTCGATCGCCGTAGGCGATGAAGGCGGATTCTCGCCCAAGCTCATGGGCGGCAACCAGGCTGCGTGCGAATTGATGGTGCGCGGCATCGAGCGCGCCGGCTACCGGCCCGGGGAGGACCTGGCCATCGCCCTGGATCCTGCCGCATCGGCGTTGCACAAAAACGGCCGCTACCAGCTGCTGCGTTCGGGAAACCAGCTGCTCGACGCGCGGGACATGGTCGAGCTTTACCGCAGCTGGGTCAGCGCGTTTCCGATCGTGTCGATCGAGGACAGTCACGCCGAAGACGACTGGGACGGATTCGTCACCATGACGCGGCAGCTCGGCCACAGCATCCAGATCGTCGGCGACGACATCTTCGTCACCAACACCCGTTTGATCCGGCATGGCATCGACCTTGGCGCGGCGAATGCGGCGCTGATCAAGCCCAATCAGATCGGCACGGTCAGCGAGACCCTCGCCGCGGTGCGCCTGTGTCAGACGGCTGGCTGGGCCGCGGTGATTTCGCACCGCAGCGGCGAGACCGAAGACGCTTACATCGCCGATCTCGCCGTCGCCACCGGGGCAGGGCAAATCAAAGCCGGCGCGCCGGCACGCAGCGAACGGCTGGCGAAATACAACCGGTTGATCGAAATCGAGGCCGAACTGGGCGACCGCGCCGAGTTCATCAACCCGTACCGCACAGTGTGAACGATTCCGCCCCGACATCCCCTGCGGCGCCCCAGGCATCCGGCAGCGCGCCCGCGACGTTTTACAGCATCGTCTACCCCTCGGCGCAGCACGAGGCGGCGGCAGTGCCGCAGGATCTGGCTGCGGTGTTCCACGACCTGTTCCTGCAGTCGATTTTCGACACCGTGTACGCCAGCTTTCTGCCACGCGAGCAGCCGGCGTATTTCGTTGCCAGCCGCAGCGACGATGAGGCGCCGTACCGCGCCGAAGTGCTGCAAATCCTGCAAAACCTGTTTCGCACCCCGCTGCAGGACCTCGACGTCGTGCGCTACCGCCAGGACGCACTGCGCGACCTGCAGCAGACGGCGCTGCTGCGCGCCGTCCAGCGCTTCCAGCAGGCGCTGCGCGACATGCGCGAGCAACTGCGCCGAGCGGACAAGGCATACAACGTCATCGAAGGCCAGCGCTGGTTCGTCGATGCCGTACTCACCTACGGCCACGCGCTGCAGGCGCTGCATCAGGCGCTCGATGCCGCCGACGTGCACTCGCAGGCCTGGCTGGCGGTGCGTGCGCATCTGGCGCAGTTGCTCGACGCCCAGGCGCAGCGCCTGCGCATGCAGCAGGCGCAGGCGCTGGTCGATGACCTCGGACGCCTGCGCTACGCCGTGCGCATCGATGGCACCACCGTGACCGTGCTGCAGGATCCCGGTGAACCCGACTACACCGCGATCATCGCCGACACTTTCGCCCGTTTCCGTCAGGGCGAGGTGAAGGACTACCGCACGCAGTTTGCCGCAAGCTCCGGGCTGAACCACGTCGAAGGCCAGATTCTCGACCGCGTCGCCTTGCTCTTTCCCGAGGTGTTCGCCCGTCTGGCGCAGTTCCGCCGCGAGCAGGACGGGTTTGCCGAGGAGCGGGTACTGCGGCTGGACCGCGAGCTGGCGTGGTATGTGTCATGGCTCGACGCCACCCAGCGCCTGACGCGCGCCGGGTTGCCGGTGTGCTTTCCCCGGCTGACCACGCAGCAGGGGCAGATCGACGCCCGCGACGCTTACGACATGGCGCTGGCACGCCAGCGCATCGACGCGCAGCAGCCGGTCGTGCTCAATGACTTCGCCCTGCTCGGGCAGGAACGCATGATCGTCGTCACCGGCCCGAACCACGGCGGCAAAACCACGCTGGCGCGCACCTTCGGGCAATTGCACCATCTGGCCGCGCTGGGGCTGTCGGTGGCCGCACGCAGCGCCAGCCTGCTGCTGTTCGACCGCCTATTCACCCACTTCGAACGGGTCGAGGACATTCACAACCAGCGCGGCAAACTGCAGGACGATCTGGTCCGCATGCACCGGATTTTGCAGCTCGCCACCGATCGCAGCGTAGTGCTGATGAACGAGATTTTTTCTTCCACCACGCTCGATGACGCGCTGTGGTTGGCGCGACGCATCATGCAGCGACTGTCGGAAATCGGCGCGGCCTGCGTGTTCGTGACGTTTCTCGACGAACTCGCCGCCTTCGATGCGCACACCGTGAGCATGGTTGGCACGGTCGATGCGGACGATCCGACCATCCGCACCTTCAAAGTGGTGCGCCGCGCCGCGGACGGCAAATCGTACGCCCTGGCACTGGCGCGCAAATTCGGCGTGACCCGCGAACAACTGCTCGAGCGCATTCCCGCATGAAGGCGCATCTGCTGTTTCCCGACCGCGACTACGACGCCAGGCTGCCCGCCCCGCCGCAATGGCCGGACGTGGCGCAGGATCTGGAAGTGCAAACCCTGCTCGCTGCCATGGCGCAGGACGATCCCTTCCTGCTCGACGTCAGCGCCCACGTTCTCATGGCCGCCTGCGGCACCGCCGATGCCGAAGTCGTCGCCCACCGTCAGGGCGCGCTACGCGACGTCCTCGACCATCCCGAACAGATCAGGGCGTTGTATGCCCTGGTGGTCGAAGCCATCGACAGCCGCAAAAAGCATTTGTTCGGCCTGGGGTTGTTCGGCCGCTATCCGAGTTTCAACCTGCGCGGCGCGGTAGAGCTGCTGCAGACCTTCGTGCAGTTTTTGCAGCGGCTGCGGCAGCAGGCCGACGCGCTTGCCGGCAGCTTCCGCTCGGCGGCGTTCAGCACCCTGTTCGCCAGCCTGCAGCGTGACATCAGCGATGCCTATTTCGACACGGTGCAAAGCCACCTGGAAACGCTGCGCTTTCGTCACGGCGTGCTGTTGACCGCCGGGTTGGGCGCGGGCAATGCCGCCCGCGATTACGTGCTGCACGCCGACGCGACCGAGCGCCCGGGCTGGCTGGCGCGACTGCTGCACAAGGCGCCGCCCGAGTTCACCTTTCGCCTGCCGGACCGCGACGAAGCAGGAGCGCAGGCCTTGTCGGAACTGGTCGACCGCGGGCTGAACGACGTCGCCAACGCCATGGCGCAGGCTACCGACCACGTGCTGAGCTTTTTCGAACTGTTGCGCGCCGAACTCGGTTTTTATGTCGCCTGTCTCAATCTGTACCAGCGTCTGGCCGCCTTGGGCGTCGGCCTGTGTCTGCCGGCGTTCGAACGCAGCGGAAGCTGGCGCCTGAGCGCCGAAGAACTGGTCGATCCGACCCTGGCGCTGACGCTGCAGCGCGCCCCGGTGGGCAACAGCGTGCAGGCCGACGGCAAGACCCTGGTTGCCGTCACCGGGGCAAACCAGGGCGGCAAGTCGACTTTTTTGCGTTCCGTCGGCGTGGCGCAGCTCATGCTGCACGCGGGCATGTTCGTCGCCGCCCCCAGCTACAGCGGCGAGCTGGCCAGCGGTGTGTTCACCCACTACAAACGCGAGGAAGACGCCGCGATGCAGGGCGGAAAACTCGACGAGGAGCTCGCCCGCATGCGCGATCTGGCTGCCGGGTTGCGGCCCGGCGCGTTGTTTTTGTCGAACGAGTCGTTTGCCTCGACCAACGAGCGCGAGGGGTCTGAATTGTTGCTGCAGGTGGTCGACGCGCTGCGCCAGAGGGCGATCAAGGTGGTGCTGGTCACGCATCTGTTCGACGCCGCCCGCCGCATGGGCGCCGAAGAGGGCGGCAAGGCGCTGATGCTGCGCGCCGAACGCCGCGACGACGGCAGCCGCAGCTTCCGCCTGGTCGCCGGCGCCGCGCTGCAGACCAGCTTTGGAGCGGATTTGTACGCGCAGGTGTTCGGCGCCTAATAGGCCGTTGAAATACGTCGCGGGGATGGCCGAATGCAAGGCGCACGCAGCGCAGCGACCGAGACAGATCAGACCGATCGGCGAGGCAGCGAGCACCGCCCAACGCAGCAGACGGCCCACCACAGCAGTTTTTCAACCGCCCGCCAAAGGCGGCAGCCAGGCTTTACCGCAGCCCGGCAACGAAGACCGCCACCGCCATCGCCGCCATCACCAGGACGAACAGGCGCAACAGCCAGAAGCCGACGTTCCACGTGGCGGACAACGCCATGCGCGGCAGCGGTTTGGCGGTGTTGACCACGAGCTGATCGGGCTCCAGGCCGTCGATCAGCTCGGCATCGTCGTGCGCTTCGGTGCGGTAGGGCGGCGGAGCGGTCATGGTCAAAAATGAAAGGTGTGGAAAAAACTGACGATCACCGACGCCGAACCCGCCGCCGCGATGAGCACGGTCAGGGCGATCGCCAGCACGTTGTCGCGCCAGCCGTTGACGTGCCGCCCCATGAGTTCCCGGTCGTTGACCATGACCAGCAGAAACACCAGCGCCGGCGGCATGAGCAGCACGGCCAGCAGGTTGGCGTTGAGGGTGATGTTCAGCAGGGGCAGGCCGGGAATCAGCACGATGGCGCCGGCCAGCGCTGCCACACCGATGTTTGCCAGATGAAACACCGGCGCCTCGATGAGCGAGCGGTTGAAGCTGTGTCCGGCGCCGGCGAAGGCCTCGCCCAGCGCATACGCCGTACTCGCCGAAATGGTGAGCATCGCCACCGCACCGGCCTCGATCAGGCCGAGGGCGAACAGCGCCGCGCCCCACCGCCCGACATACGGCTGCAACGCCTGCGCGTAACCGGCGCCCCCCTGCGGCAGGGCCGCGGTGTCGACGTGGTGCGCAAACAGCGGCACCGCGGCGAGCAGAGCGGCGCAGCCGGCAACCGCGGCGATTGCCGTGCCCACGGTGGTATCCAGACGGCCCTCGCCGATGTCGCGCGGTGTCAGTCCCTTGTCCACCGTAGCGCTTTGCTGGAAAAACAGCATCCACGGCGTGACCGTGGCGCCAATGTTCGAGGCGACGAGCAGCAGAAACTGCGGCAGCGAGTCCACGCCCAGCGGCGACCAGGTCAGCAGCGCATGGCCGATCGCCACGGGTGATGGTTTGGCCAGGACGGCGACGACGACGAACAGCAGATTGAACACTGCCAGGCTCATGCTGATGCGCTCCCAGCGCGAGTACCGGCTGCCCAGGGCGCTGACGATGACCAGCCCGACGGCAAAGCCCACGGCCACGGGCGTGGAGATGCCGAAGTGGGCCATGCCGACGCGGATGGCAATGATCTCGGTGATCAGGGTGATGAGGTTGGTGATGACGAGGTCGCCCACCGTCAGCCAGCCCCAGAACGCACCAAAGCGCTGAAAGATGAGCTCGCCGTAGCCGCGGTGCGTCACCGCGCCCAGGCGCATGCCCATTTCCTGCACGAAATAGGCCGCGGCAAAGGTCAGCACGATGAACGGCAGAAAAAAGCCGATGCCGTAGCTCGCCCCGGTGGCGGCGTACGACAGCATGCTCGGGCCATCGTTTTCACCCAGCATGACGAGCACGCCCGGGCCGAGCAGCAGCCACACCAGCAGGCCTTTGCGCCCGGTCTGGCGTGCGGCGAGCACGCGCCGGCGGTCGAGCGCACGATCGCGATCTTCGGCGGACAGGACGACGTCGGAGGCGGGCACGGCGCTGTTCAGCTCGGCGGTGTGGCGGTCTGGCGCAGCATCGCAGCCGCACGGGTGCGCACGGCATGCGCGGCGTGTTCGGTTGCCAGCCGCTGCAGCGCCGCCTGGCGCGCTGGCCCGTCGGGCATGCGTTGCAGGCTGTGCAGGATTTCCAGGCCTTCGATGACGTCGCCGTCGTGCTCCAACGCGCAATCGGTCAGCGCAGAGATGGTTTTGGGGTCGGCCTGCATGCCCAGCGCGATGATCGCCCCCATGCGGGTTTCGCTCAACGGGTGGTGCAGCGCGTGGATCAGCCGGTCCTGGTACGGCGTGCGCCGGGCGTAGTCATCCAGATTGGTGCCGCAGTCCGGGCAGACCGTGGTGCCCGCGGGGATTTGCGCAAAGCACCAGGTGCAGTAGTGGACCTGACTCGCTTCGCCCATACCGCCCCCAGGCTCAGATCAGGCGTCGGTCGGTGACGTCGAAATAATGCCGGGCATGGGCCACGAGCTGGTTGTTCGACGGATGATCGACCGTTTCCACGGCGATGACCCGGTCGAACACCGCCGGGTCGTGCCGCTGCAGGTGTTTGAGCAGCCAGAGCTTGGCCTGCCCGGGGCCGGTGACGAGGATTTCATGCGCCTCGCGCAGCGACTCGGCCACGGCGTGGTAGAAGTGCTGGTCTTCAGCCACCTTGCCGACGCCGATGGTGTTGGCCTTGTGGTGCAGATGCTGGTGTGGGTGCGGCGCGTGCACGATCGATTCGCGCACATGCTCGGGGTCGACGAAAAACACATGGGCCTCGTTGTGGTCGATCCACACGGCGGCGTGTTTGGACGGATTCATCGTGAAAAACACATCAGGTGCGCGCTGCTGCGCGCGTGTCGAAAAAAGCGGCCCGATGCAGCACATCGGGCCGCAAGGACGGAATCATCAGGTCGGTTTTTAGTTGCACCCGCACTGCGCGGTCCAGTACACGATATGCCCTGGCGGCACCATGTCCTGGATGCGCGGCAGCACCGCGTCGACGACCTCCGGCTCGTCGAAAAACTCCAAAACCAGCGGCAAATGCACGTTCAGCCGCAGCAGATCGTCGGCATGCACTTCACCTTTGCTGCCGAAACCGGCAACCCCGCGGAACACGGTGACACCGTGCACTTTGTGCTGCTCGTGCAGCAACTTGAAAATCGCCCGCATCAGATCGTGGCCGTCGATCTTGTCGCCTTCCTTGATATAGATGCGAACCATGGTGACCGTTTTGGCGCTCATGTCGAGACTCCCATATTGCGAGACAGGAAGGCGCCAAAGATGGCTGCGGCAATCGACAGCACGACCGAGGCGCCGATATACAGGCCGGCTTTGACCATTTCGCCGTTTTCGATCAGGTTGAGCGATTCGAGCGAAAAGGTGGAAAACGTGGTGTAGGCCCCGAGCCCACCGGTAAGGATGCCGGTGCGCAGTTCCGGGCTGAGGTTGATGCGCTCAAGGGTTTCAAAAAACAGAAAACCCATGAGAAACGACCCCAGCACATTGATCGACAGGGTGGCAAAAGGAAACGAACGGCCCAGCACGCCCTGAACCACGAGCGTCTGGCCATAGCGGGCAAATGCCCCGATGATGGCAAAAAAAGCAATGAAAACGTAAGTCATGCGAAAACGATCCTGAGTGACAGACAATCGGCCGGACCGCCAGGCGGCGGATACAGAGGGGCGAAATACGGTGCGGGGCGTCTCCTTTATGCGCAGAATTTCAGCAGTTCAGCTCGGGCTCCAAACCAGCGCCAGGCCGAAAATCAACACCAGCAGCACGCCGATATACGCCAGATAGGCATTCATCAGTCCGTTCTGCAAAAACCGCAGCTGACGCGCCAGCCAGCGCACGGCGTGCACCGCCGGATTGAACAGCAGGGGGCCGAACACCGGCGCCTGCGAGTAATCGAACTGCAATTCTTTCAGGAAATAGGGCTTGCCCTCGAACTGGCGCGACACGGCGTTTCGCGGGCGGTAGACGAAGTTGTAGAACACGCGTAGCGCGTTGGAAAAAGACAGCGCCGTGGTCGCTCCGGCGTGCGCGGCATAGTCTTCGCCCCCGCACCACAGCGGCGCACGGCGCACGGCAAAACGCCGTTTTCCCCACAACAACGCCAACGGCAGGACTGCCAGCAGCGGCACGGCAATCACCAGCATCGCCGGCGAGATGAAGGCAAACCCGGCGGACAACGGCACCAGCAGCCAGTGATGCGTCATCAGTTGCGGCGCCTGCGCCGCCGGCCATGCCGAGGCCCCCATCAGCGGCAGCCAGAACACCAGGCTGACGGCAAACACCGGCACGGCCAAACCGGTGACGAGCACGGCAACGCGCTGCAACGGCGTGAGAGTCGTCTGATGCTGGCGATGGTGCGCGGCGTGTCCCTCGTTCTGCCCAAGCAGCCCGACGCCGAACAGCTTGACCATCGTTGCCAGAGCGATTGCCGCGGTCAGCGCCATGCCGGCACCGGCCAGAGACAGCGCGATGCGCGAGCCGTCGCCCTTGAGGGTGAAATCGTGGAACAGGCTCTGGAACAGGTACCACTCGCTGACAAATCCCGCCGTCGGCGGCATGGCCGCCAGGCTCATGGCGCCAAACACCGCGCCCAGACCGAGGGTGAGCGGGGCGTGGCGCAAAACGGCGTTTTGCCGTAAATGATGACTGCCCTGCAGCGCGGCTGCGGCGTCGGAGGTGAGAAACAGCGTGCCTTTGGCCAGGCTGTGCCCCATCAAATGCAGCATGCCAACCGTCCACGCCAGGCTGGAGAGAGTGTCCTCGCCGCTGGCGCGGAACACCAGCGCGGCGCCGAGTGCGGTGACGGCAACCCCGGCGTTTTCCGCCGAGGAAAACGCCAGCAGCCGCCGCCAGTCGCTTTGCTGGAAGGCATAGAGAATGGCGAGGATGGCAGTGAACACACCGGCAACGAGCACGACCACGCCGAACGCCGCCAGCCAAGAAGGCGCCCCCATCCACTGCAGCAACGCGCGGCCCAGTGCAAAGTACGCGGCGTTCATGACGATGCCAGACATCAGCGCGCCACTGGCACCGCTGCCGCTGCCGTAGGCGCCCGGGTACCACTCGTAAAACGGCAGCAGGCCGAGCTTGGCGCCAAAGCCCACCAGCCACAGCAGCCCGAGGAAGAACGCGCTGGCCACGCCCCACTGCATCCACTGCAGCGCATAGGTGCCGAATGCCAGGCTCTGTCCGAGCATGAGCACGGCAAGCAGCAGGGCCACGCCGCCGACTTCCAGCAGCGCGAGCATGAACAGATTGTCGTGCCCGGCCTGGGCGCTGCGGTGATCGGACAGCAGCATCAGCGCCCCGCCAAACCCCATCACTTCCCAGGCGATGAGAAAACTCGCCCCATCCTGCAGACCGTAAACCCCCAGCGCGCCGAGCAGGGACAGGGCAGCGCCTGCCGCCCAGCCGCGTCCGCGGGCGGTGCCGCCGAGCAGCCCGGCAAAAAACGCCGGCAGCAGTGCGGGCAGCATCAGCCACAGTGCTGCCGCATCGGGGTGGAACACCACGGGACTGTCGCCCAGCAGCAGCACGGTCTGGTTCGCTCCTCCTGCGGGCAAGCCCCACAGCGCGCCCACTGCAGCCAGCGCGCAGCCCAGCGCCAGCAGGTAGCGCGGCAGCGCCGTGCCGACGAATAAGTCGAACAGCAGAGCGAGTAACCAGGACGCCGCGGCCAGGCCGAAAACCCCCAGGGCGATGGCATCAGGCGTGTTCATAAACTCCTCCATGCACCCGTTGCGCCCGCTGCCGCAGCAGCAGGAGCAGCGCCTCGATCAGCGCGGCAGGGTTGGGCGGGCAGCCGGGAAGCCAGACGTCCACCGGCAGAATGCCGTCGAGCCCTTGGTGGCAGGCATAGCCGCCGCCGTTGGTGCCGCCGCCGGTGGCGCAGGTCCCGGCGGCCATCACCCAGCGCGGCTGCGGCATGGCCTCGTACGTGCGCAGCAAGGGCTCGCGCATCGCCGCAGTCACTGGGCCGGTCACCAGCAGCAGGTCGGCAAAACGTGGCGACGGGGTAAAAAAAATGCCCAGGCGATGCAGGTTGTAGAAGGGGTTGAGCAGGGCCTGGAGTTCGCTTTCGCAGCCATTGCACGAGCCGGCATCGACATGCCGGATGTGCAGGCTGCGGCCAAAGGCCTTGATCTCGGCGGCAAGCGCGGTGGCGTCGGCCGAGTTGTCGGCCGGTTGCGGCGCGGCGGGGACACGCCCGGGGTTGAGCAGATCGGCCTTGTCACGCACGGCGAATGCCCAGTCGTGGCTGACGCTGAACGCGCCTTCGGGGCAGACTTCGGTGCAGAGCTGGCAGCCTACGCAGCGTGCGTAGTCGAGTTGCACGCCACCGTCGCGCAGCGTGATGGCCGACGCCGGGCAGGCGGCGGCGCAATCGCTGCATCCACTGTCGCTGGCGACACAGCGCGCCGCGTCCAGCCGCGGCAAACCGAGCACGCCATCCTGACCGTCGTCCCCGGGACGCTGCGGCCAGGCGGTGGTGGCGCGGCCTTTGTGCCAGCCCAACCAGGTCCATACCGGCATGGTCGCTCTCCTTTACCTGTCGGCACCGGCGATGGACAGGCCGAAACTGGCTTCGTTGATGGCGTAATCCATCATGTTGCTGTCCTCCACGGTGAACGGGAACACCCGCCAGTTGGAAAACGACGGGTCTTTGATTTTGACGCGGCTCAGGCGGCTGCGGTCAGCGCTGAGGTGCACGGCGTAGAGCAGGCCGCCGCGCGTGGCCTCCACCCAGCCCAGGCCTTCTCCCTGCGGGTCGGGTTCTTCCATCGGCTCGAAACGCAGCACCTCTCCCGGCTTGGTGCGGCCGATGGTCTGGCGGATGATGGCCAGCGATTCATGGATTTCCTCCATGCGCACCAGCGAGCGCGCGTGCGCGTCCCCGGCCTGCTGCACCGGCACGGAAAAACGCACTTTTTCGTAATTGGCGTAGGGATGATCGCGCCGCAGATCGCGGTCCAGATCGCTGGCCCGCTCGATCGGGCCGGTTGCCCCCTGGTCGAATGCGACTTGCCGGGGCAGCGTCCCGGTGGTCATCAGCCGGTCGAGATGGCTGCGGGTGTTTTCCAGCCGCAGCAGGTAACTGTCGATGTCGGCGGTGATGGCGTCCAGCGCCTTGTCCAGCCCGCTGATGTCTAGATCGCGGCGCAGCCCGCCAGGGGTGATGAGACCGCGCAGAAAGCGGCTGCCGGTGAGCCGGGCGTTGATTTGTTTGACCCGCTCTTCGAGCAAATGCCCTTCGGCCTCGGCAACTTTGAGCGTGGTCGTTTTCGCCAGATGGCCGAGGTAGTGCAGGTGGTTGTACAGCCGTTCCAGTTCCGCGAGGATGACGCGCAGATACCGCGCGCGCGGTGGCGCCCGCCAGCCCATGGCGCCTTCGACCGCCTGCGCGTAAGCCAGCGCGTGCGCCACCGAATCGATGCCGCTGACGCGTTCGGCAAGCACGGCGCCGGCGCGCAGGGTCTGGCCTTCGAACCGCGACTCCATCGCGCGGTGCTTGTAAAACAGCCGCGGGTGGTAGTGCAAAATGCCTTCGCCGATGTAGAAAAACAGAAACTGCGCGGATTCGACGATGTCGGCACGCACCGGCCCGAAAGGCAGGCGCTGGATGTCCGGCCCCAGCACCTGCGGCACGGTGGGCGGCTGCGGAGTGAAGTCCAGCGCGGCAGCCTGCACGTCGAAGCGGTGCGCCAGCGGCGCCGGGTCGCGCGGCATGCCTTCATGCAGCACCAGCGGATGCGGCTCGGGGTGGCCGTCGAAGCGCAGGCCGTAGAGATCGGCCATTTCCCGTTCGTACCACCCCAGCAGCGGCAGCTTGTTCGCCAGCGAGGGCAGGGCGTTGTTGTCCGGACGCACGCGCCACACCTTGTACGGCTGGTTCGCGCCCTGGCTGAGGACGTAGATCACGTCCAGGGCATCGGCGGCGCAACGGCAGACGTAGGCCATTTGCATGCGGCCATGCGCGCTGGGGGTATCGCCCAGCACGCTCAACAGGCTGTCGGCTGCCGCGGGCAGTTCGGCCGGAGTCAGGCGGATGGTGTCGCAGTGGCGCATCTCACACCCCTCCAAGTTGTGCGGCAATGGCGGCGAGGTGGTTCCACAGCGGCGGCAACCACCACAGTCCGAGCCACAGCACCGCGGCCAGCGCCACGGCCATCGGCGCGACATGGACGAATCTGAGTTTCAGGTGCGGCGCATGCTCCGGCCGGGGGCCGAAATACATCGCGCGGAATTTGTTGAGAAAGCCGATGAAAATCACGATCAGCAACACACCCATCCACCACACCGCCCAAGGATTGGCGCTTTGCATGCCGCCGCGCAGGATGGTGAGCTCGGACAAAAACAGACCGAACGGCGGCGCGCCGGTGATGGCCACGGCACCAGCCAGCCAGACCGCGCCCGAGCGGGGGAAAAAGCGCATCACGCGGCGGATCCTGTCGATCTCCTTGCTCTCGTAGGCGTGCATCATGTTGCCCGCGCCGAAAAACACCAGGCTCTTGGTCAGAGAGTGGTTGAGCATGTGGTAGAGCGCGCCGATCACACCCAGCGGCCCGCCGAAACCGAAGCCCAGGGCGATCACCCCCATGTGCTCGACGCTGGAATACGCCGCCAGACGCTTGACGATGGTCTGCCGGCTGATGAACAGCGCCGCCACCAGCAGGCTGAACGCGCCCAGCACCACCAGCGCGGTGCGCGCAGTGGTTTCGGTGGATGTGTGCGCAATGATCTGCAGATAGCGCACGATGCCCAGCATGGCGCAATTGAGCAGCGCGCCCGACAGCATGGCCGACACCGGCGCTGGGCCTTCACTGTGCGCGTCGGGCAGCCAGGTGTGCATCGGTGCCAGCCCTACCTTGGTGCCAAAGCCGACCAGCACCAGCAAAAAACTCAGCAGCAGAAGCAGCGGTTCGGCCTTGGGGGCAATGGCCGCGAGATTGGCCCACGTCATGTCGTAGACCGGGCCGAGGACGAAGGTGCCGGCCCAGTAGAACAGCACCGTCCCGAGCAGCGCCAGCCCCAGGCCGGCAGAGACGATGACGATGTATTTCCACGCGGCCTCGATGCTTTCCGGGGCGCGCCGGAAGCCAACGAGAAACGCGCTGACGATGGTGGTGAGGTCGATGGCAATCCAGTACAGCCCGGGGTTGTTCTGCGCCGGGGCGAGGAACATGGTCAGCGCGAACGCGGCGAACAGGCTGTAGAAACGGTGCAGCCGCGCCTGTTCACCGTGCATCCAGCGCATGTAGCCGATGGCGTAGACCGAGGCGAGCAAATAGACGACGGCCAGGCAGAACATCACCCAGACGCCGAAGTCGTCGAGCAGCAGATAGCCCTGCAGCGCCGTCGCTCCCTGCGGCGGCGTCGCCGCGAGCAGGACGCACACCAGGATGAAATCGATGATGGCTGCCGCCAGGTTGAGCCCTTCGGCCACGCGCGCGTGACGCGACACCCAGCTGCCGGCCATGGCCACCGCGGTGACTGCCCAGATGGTGTAGAGCACGTTCCAGATCATGGCGTCATCCCACCAGGCGAGTGAGGTCGCGGCTGCTGGTCGTGCCCACTTCCTTGTGCAGGAAGCGGATGAGCATGCCGAAGGTCGAGACGATGATCAACAGGTCGAACAGGATGACCAGTTCGAGCAGCAGCGGCATGCCGGGCACGAGGATTTGCGAGCCGAGAAAAATGCCGTTTTCGATCACCAGCAGGCCGAGAATCGAACTCACCGCCTCGGCGCGCAGCACCAGCATCAAAAATCCGATGAGCTTGAGGCTGAACATCGCCGTGAGCGCGAGCACGGCGATGTTGTCCACCAGATTCATGCGCACCCCGAGTTTTTCCGCCAGCGCGTAAGAAAACAGCACGAGAAAGCCGCCGAGCACCAGGCTGGAAGACGGCTGCAACAAGGAGGTGAACTCGCGGTTTTGCTTCAGGTCGTTGACGATGCGCAGCAAGATCGGAA